>JAIKWD010000013.1 GCA_024685175.1 Bacteroidales bacterium | reverse complement strand
TATGGACAGCCGTTATCCGATTATTTCCCTATTGTTGGAGATAATGGAACATCCTATGCCGGTTATGTATGGGAACCTCAAAACAGTTCCATTTACACGTCTGGTGATGTCCCAGCCATTGAATCCATGAGAGAGGAGAATACAACATTCAACGCTAAGAGATATGGTACCGGCACGACAATACATATGTATTATTATACAGAATCGTTGACTGAATCTGGCGATGTTCAATATGGTGGAGTTTACTATGACGAGCACCAGCATGTTCAGATTTCTTCAGATGGAGGAATTACTTCGACTGAAGGTGAAGACTTTTATGATATTGTTGGATATGACCACAATGGTTCAGATCCTGCCTATGAAAATGGAAGAGTTTCATTAAATTATGATAATGATTATACTATAAAGTTTTATTATACGCGTCAGAAGTTCACCATTAACTATATGGATGCTTTGTATGTGAATGGTAATGGCGCAACATTGGAAGACGTAACTCCAATTGGTCAGTTGGCCACGAGAAGTAATATCACTTATGGTGCCGATTTGGCTCAGTATGCGAATGTAACCCCTACCACAACACATGATGGTTTTGTGTTTGAAGGCTGGTACATCGACCAAAGATGTCAAACACCATTCAACTTTGCTGAGTCCCAGATGCCTGCTAACAACCTTACCGTATATGCCAAATGGCGTCAGATACAGTATCGTGTGTTCCTTCATCCGAATGCAGGTACCGACGCGAGTTTGGACTGGGGTTCCGATAACCAGGCTATGAACTTCCGTATTTCATACGGTGGTAAGGTCAGCGCCCCGGAAGGCCGTCGTACGGGCTTTGATTTCGGTGGCTGGTATCTCAACGAGGCCTGCACCAATTTGTTTAATGCCGATGACTATGTGTTGAACGAAAATACAGTGACGACTGCATACAATAAAAGTACAGATTATACCGACCCGATGGATAAGTGTGGTAATTTGGGAGCCAACCCTTATAACTCTGATATTACAGGTAACAATGGTAGTGATCGTTTCTGGATTACCAAGAGATTTGACCTTTACGCCAAGTGGCGTCGAGTTATTTCCGATGCTAACGGTATCCAGGTTATTTACGATCCCGGTACGGGTACCAATGCCCCTAGCGATGGTAACTATTATTTGGACAACACCGAAGCCATTGCCGGTGCTGCCTCTTCTCACCCTGACTCCACCTTCTCCCATTGGGAAGTGATGACTTGGGACGAAACGAATGGAAAATATGTGGAATCCGGCGTACAGGTTTATCCTGGCGGTGACTATTTCGTATATTTGGCAAATGCCCGCAGAACAGTAGAAGACGAACTGGTTGTTTATAAAGTCACCTTGAAGGCTAAATATGACACCAAACAGTCTGCCACTCCAACCTTTATTATTTGGTACAAGAACGATGGTTCTACAGACGTTATTCGCCAAGATGGTACGATAGGAACTACCCCTGGCGATTCGCCACATGAGACCCTCCAAATCAATGAGGCCGTAGATATCCCGGATGCACCTACCCGCGAAGGCTATGTCTTCAAAGGCTGGTACAAATATAAGTATACAGGAGATATTGGCACTCAGCCGACCCAGGTTTCCGAGTGTACTCCCAACTTCCTGGATTATGCCGATGGTGTATACACCGCTCATGGCACCACGGACACTGCCACTCAGGTGGCCGCCGATGAGGATGAACGTTACGATTATCTCTATGCCGTTTGGGAGGCAGAACCTTATACTATTACATTGAACAGTAGTTACTGTGTCGGAGCCAATGTTAAGCTGCCTGAACACTCTGACGCTCCTGGCAATTTGCCTGGCACGTGGACTTTGGGCGGCGCGACCGTTACGCATATTGGCGTAGCGGGTCAAGCAGCCGACGAATATACCTATAAATTCACTCCGGATGCTTTCACTTGTGCTGAGCCTCTTGAGATGACCATCACTTTGGTTGAGCCCGTCGAGGCCGGCATTTCTGGAGCTCTCCAATTCTGTAAGGGCGAGAGCACCGAGCTTACCGCCACTCCTACGGGTGATGCTTATACTTACAAGTGGAGCACTAGCACTACAGCAACTAGCAGCAGTATTACCGTTAATGCTGCAGGTTCCTATAGTGTGACCGTCAGCAACGGTGCTTGCGAAAGCAGCAAAGAGGTTACGGTAGAGGAGAAGTCACTTCCTTCCGTCGTGGGCATCACCGCCCCGTCCGGAACCACCGTGTGCCCGAACAACGGATCGTTCAAGGTTTCCGCCACCGTTGAGGGCGGTGCTGAGCCATACACCTATACTTGGACCGGCGCCACGGGTGTCGAAAATACGAATACGGCTACGGTGGCCGAGGTTACCACAGGCCAGTGCGACCATACTTACGAAGTGTCCGTTTCCGTGAAAGACGCCAACAACTGTCCCGCCGCCGCTACGGCCAACAGCAATGTCTCCTTCACGGTAAAGGACGAAACTATCCCCGAGATCTCCGGTACGTTGAAGGACACCACCCTCAAGAGCACCAACTGTACTTTCCGCGTTCCCGACTATGTGGCGATTGTGAGACCGTTGGCTACCGACAACTGTACGGATCAGGGAGACTTGACTGTAACTCAGAATCCTACTGCTGGTACAGAAGTTTCCGAAAGCGGTAGCATAACGATTACGGTCACCGACCGCTGTAACAATAAGTTAGAGAAGAAGGTGAACTTCACCGTTCCCGAAAAACCGTCTATTGCCATCGAAAGTGATGCCAACGTATGCTACGGTAAGGACATCACCCTGACCGCTACCGTGTTGAGCGGTGTTGAACCTTACCGCTATAGTTGGACCGCCGGTTCCGTTACCGGTAACGAGAGCACGCTTACCCTGAGCAACCAGACTACCCCGGGCAACCATACCGTCGCCCTTACCGTTACGGACGGCAACGGCTGTACGACAACTAAGAATAAGGTTTATAATGTCTATGAGCAAATGCAGCCGGGTACTATTTTATATTCTGTGGTTAAATGTAACAACAGCGACTCAGCTGTCGTTATCACAAATACCACTTCAGGCCAAGGCGGTGCTCCCGAACACGCCTATCAATGGCAAACCTCTAGCACCGGCGCCGATGGCTCTTGGACGGATATTACAGATGCCACTGGTGAGTCATACACCCTTGGCAAAGTACACCATCTTTACGTTCGCCGTGCCTATACCACCGCTTGCGGTACAGTTTACACCCTACCCGTCTATGTTGTCAATCTTGGTACAATCAATACGGGTAAGATGACAGGAGCTGGCACACAACATATTTGTTCCGGCGAATCCGTCACTAAGGTTATGACCGTCAGCGGTGCAGAAGCCACTTCCGGTGCTACGATCTCCTATCAGTGGTATGAATCCTCTGATGGAGAAACCTGGACTGCTATTGAGGGTGAAACCAGTAACACCTATACCTATAACAATGACAACTTTACCGCAGAGAAACATTTCAAATATGCGGTTATTGTTGAAGGTTGCGACCCCATTGACGGCAACCAGACCGTTGACTTGTTCGTCAACCCGCTGCCTACGATTACGCCTGCAACCCAAGAGCAAACCATTACATTAGGCCAGAACATTACCGCTACCCATGTCACCTATACAAACTCCACGGTTGCAACTTCCACACTGCCCACCGGTTTGAGTTTCGTTTCCGCCGATGGTACCGGTACCTTGAGCGGCAAACCCACCGAGGCTGGCACCTACACGATTACGGTTACCGCTACGAGCAACCAAACACCTGCTTGTAATCCGGTTACGGCCACCATCACAATTGTGGTGAACGACACGTTGGTTCCGGAACTCTCCGAGGAAAGCACGGTCTGTATCAGCACTTCCGAAGCCAACAACGAGTTGACCATTTCCACTCCTTCCGGCAACACCACTGACTTTACCTATACGTGGTCTCTCGGTACGGACGAAGGTGGTACAATCGTTTCTGGCCAAGGCACGAAATCCATAAAGGCCAAATGGTCCATCGCAGGTGAAAACAAGCACGTCTATCTTGTTATTACGAAGAATAGCACGGGCGCCGGTTCCCGCGTCAGCAAACTCGTTACCGTATACGCTCGTCCCGAGGCTCGAATCATCGCCCTCGACGCTCCGGTCTGCCCGAATGCCGGCACCAAGGATATGACGGGCGAAGTGACCACTCAGACCACTGGCGATTACACCTACGCTTGGGGCGGCGACCTTACGATGACGCCTGCTAATGCAACCGTAAGTACAACCACCCATACCTCCGCAGCCACGATTCCTTCCGATGTCTGCGACAACACTTACAATGTCACCCTCTCCGTTACCGATGGCCACGGTTGTAAGGTTACGGCTGAGCCCACCACGATTGCAGTGAAGGACGAAGCCGCTCCTACGCTGATCTCCGGCAAGACCCTTCCTGACGATCAGGAAAAAATCAATGCTTGTATGAGCGACATTCCTGCCGCTCCGACGAATGCTTCTATCGCAGCCCTTTACGAGGATGCCTGCGGTTCTGAGATCATCGTGACCCACGACAGCGTGGTTACCGAAGGAAGCACCAACTGCGAATGGGAGGTGAAGTTCACTTATACCATCAAGGACGCTTGTGGCAAGGAGAATCCTACGAAACCCGTCATCACCTATAAGGGTGGCGACAAGACCGCTCCTGTACTGGAGGGTACCATTCCCGCAGGTCAAGAGAATATGAACCTTTGTTTGGCAGACATTCCTGCCGCTCCGAAGGATGCTGACATCGCGGCCCTTTACAAGGATGCCTGCGGTTCAGCCGTAACGGCTACCCATACGGGCACGCCTACCGGCAACAACTGCAGTTGGTCTGTCACCTATGTCTATACGGTTAAGGATGCTTGCGGCAATGAAGTCGAAGAAAATCCTTCCATTACCTATACAGGTGGCGACAAGACCGCTCCTACGATGAAGCAGTCGGCTGAATGGCCTGCCGCTCCTACCGCTCAAGGGGCCTGTGTCGCAGGCGCCGACAAGACCGTGTTGCCTACGAATGATGCCGTTAAAGCCCTGTATGAGGATTGCACCGAGGTTACCGTAACCTCAGAAGATAAAGTTACGGGTAACGATTGCAATTGGACCATCACCCGTACGTATACCATCAAGAACGAATGTGGCATCGCTGTCGAACCGGCTCCGACAATGGCTCTGACCGGTGGCGACCACACCGCACCGGTGCTTTCCGGCACGGTTAAGGATACGATCGATCTCACAGCCAGCAACTACTGCTATGCTGACGCTCCGAGAAACAGTTTCTGGACTCCTGAACAGGTCGCAGGACAATTCACGGATTGCGGCAAAATCGTTGTTACGGTTGTGGGTGACGAAGAAGTTGAAACCAACAACTGCGCTTGGGTTATCAAGCGTACCTACAGTGTCGCCGACAGTTGTGGCAACTCATACGGTAATGTTACCCAAGTGTTGAAGGGTGGCGACAAGGCTGCTCCCACAATGAATGGCGAATGGTTCGAAAATCCTGCCGACCAGACCGTCTGCCTGAAAGAAGCCGACCTTAGCGGCTTCAAGACCGATGACGAAGTCTTGGCCAAGTTTGAGGAGAATTGTTCCGGCCTGCACATCACGCACAAGGATGACACGACCGGCACCAAGTGCA
This sequence comes from Bacteroidales bacterium, assembly GCA_024685175.1. GTDB lineage: Bacteria > Bacteroidota > Bacteroidia > Bacteroidales > WCHB1-69 > F23-D06. The sequence continues at coordinate 156,350 of JAIKWD010000013.1, read as the reverse complement.
ATTGGACCATCACCCGTACCTATACCATTTCCGATGATTGTGACAATACAATAACCAAGGTGATGAGCGTCAGCGGTGTTGACAACTCCGTTCCGACATTGGTCGGCAATTGGCCAACCGATATCACGGATCAGGATAACTGTCTGAAGAACGCCGACAAGAGCGAATTGCTTGATGCCGACGCTGTCAAGGAACGCTATACGGATTGCAGCGGCATTGCTTCCGTCACCTTCGAGGATGTCACCACGGGTAACGACCGCGCTTGGACCATCACCCGTACCTACACGATTGTCGATTCTTGCGAAAAGGAAGCTACCCATACGATGAGCGTAAGCGGTAGCGACCAGAGCGCTCCTGTGATGAAGTCCTCTTCTACTTGGACGGATACCATCTCCACGGAGCAATACGTCTGTATGTCCGCAGCCACTGCCGACGGACTGATTGACGACAATGCAGTCAAGACGATGTTCGAAGACTGCGGCGAAGTGGTAGTCGAGCATACCGACGCCACGGCAGGCACCGACTGCAAGTGGACCATCACCCGTACCTTCACCATTAAAGATACCGTTGGCAACGTAACGGCAACTACTTACAAACAGGTGAAGAAGGGTGGCGACCAAACCGCTCCTACAATCGACAACACCGACGCTTTGAACACCACATTGACGGGTACCAACTGCGTCTACACCATCCCTGACCTTACCACTAATGTGTTGGCAGTTTCTGAGGACAACTGCACAGCCCCAACCGATTTGACTGCTACGCAAGAACCTGAAGCAGGCACCACGGTTGATGGAGCTGATACTGTGCGGAAGATCACCGTTACCGTTACGGTAGCCGACGCTTGCAACAACACCAAGACTCGCGATATCACGTTGACCATCCCGGCCAAGCCGGTTGCCACGATCGCCGAACCTTCGCCTGTCTGCTACGACAGCACGCTTACTATGACGGCCAGCGCCGCATCCGGCGTTGAACCTTATAGCTATGAATGGGGCGACGGCACCACGGGCAATGTCTATACTTTGACTCCTGCCAAAACCAGTGGCAGCGCCACCGTTACCGTCACCGACGCCAATGGTTGTACCGCTACCGCTTCGAAGAACTACACCGTCTACGAACAAATGAATCCGGGTGCTATTGAGTTGAACACCGAGATTTGTAGTAATGCCGATACCAGTGTCACGGCCAAGAACGTGACGGCTGCCACCGGCGGACACAATGGTAGTTATCAATGGCAAGTCTCCCACGATGGCGGTACCACTTGGACTGACACCACGGGTACTGACGAGTCCTTCGGTACTGGCGAGTCCTTCGCAGTGGTGAATGTCCACAACATCAAACTCCGTCGTGCATACGTCACCGAATGCGGCACGTTGTATTCCAACCCCGTCGAAGTGATCAATGCCGGTAACGTCAATCCGGGTAGTGCCACCTCCGGCGATGCCCAATACTGTTATGGTACGTCAGTGAGCCATGCCATCACCGCTTCCGGTGCATCCACCGCTTCCGGCGCATCATTCAGCTATGTATGGTATCAATCTACCGATGGTACTACTTGGGATGTTATCACGGGAGAGAATCTGGCAACGTATACCTACAACGAATCCAACTTCACGACACCTATCCAATTCAAATATGCTATCCAAATCGAGGGTTGCGAGCCTGTTGAGAGTAGTTCCCTCATTCACCTTAACGTGAACGAGCAACCTACGCTGACCATCACCAACAAGACCCAAACATTCTCCTATGGTAGTAGCATTCATACAGTTGTCATCGAGAACACGAACTCCACCCTCACGGTTCCGACCACAATACCTGCCGGCCTTACCTATGATGCAACTTCCCAGACCATTACAGGTAAGCCCAACGCTGTTGGTCAATTTGAGATTCCGGTTCAGGCTGTCAGCGACCAAGATCCTGCTTGTAACACCTTGAAGGATACGGTACGCATCATCGTGTTGAAGGCCGAACCGTTCAATATGGCTTGTCCTGAGGGCACCGACACCATCAAGATGTACGACGGTCAGCCGTTGAATCCTGAGGTTACGGTTTCGGGTCTTGTCAATCCTGCTGACGAGTACACTATCGAGTATAGCACGAATGGCGGCACCACTTGGTCCACCACTCTTGCTTCCATCACGCACGTTGGCACACAACACGTGGATGTGAGAGGTTATGGCCCGTATTACGATACTGCTTATTGCGAATACACCCTCAAGGTCACCTGCCGTAATGTCACTCTAACCTCCGGTTCATCTTCCCGTCCTTACAACGGCGAGGCTCTGCAGAATACCGAGGTTACCGTCGGCGGCGATGGTCTTGTCAGCGGCGAAGAGTTTGCTTACAGCCACTTCGCGTCCATTACCGCGGTGGGTGAAGTTAGCAACACCTTCGACGTTGCCTCCGGTACGAATATGACGGATGGCGACTATTGCTACGAAAGATACTATGGCACCTTGAAGGTGACGGAAAGCACCAATTTGGAAGTGATCTGCCCGGATGCCTCCTCCCTTACAAAGATGTATGACGGCGACACCATCAAGCCGGTTGTCACGGTCAATGGTCTCTACGGCACGGATGTCGCCACGCTCACCTACAGCGTGGACGGCGGTGCTTGGACCGCGGACGCTCCGTACATCGTCAATGTCGGCACGATGAATGTCAAGGTTGCCGCCAGCAGCCCGAACTACAAGCCTGACACTTGCGAGTTCACGATGACGGTCACCTGCCGCCACCTCACCTTGTTGTCCGGCACATCCACCAAGGAGTACGACGCCACCTCGTTGTCCAACAAAAACGTTACGGTTACCGGCGACGGCTTCGCAACGGGCGAGTCCTTCTTGTATTCCGGTTTCCCGACCATCACCAATGTGGGTTCCGTAAGCAATACCTATACGGTTTCTGCCGGTGCCAATACCTCGCTTGACAACTATTGCCTGACACAGAACTATGGTACGTTGACCATCACCAGCAGCGACGATTTGACTGCTGATTGTCCTGAGCTCACCTCTACCCAAAAGGTTTATGACGCCGAGGCTTTGGCTCCTAATGCCACTGCTTCCGGCTTGCACGGCTCCGACGCGGCCAAGACCGAGTACAAGACAAGCACGGGTGATTGGACCACCACGGCTCCGAGCATTACGCACGTGAGCGAGTCTCCTTTGGCTGTCAGCGTCAGAGTCTCTGCAGCCAACTACGACACGGCTTACTGTAACTACGAGTTGTCCATCGAGTGTGCTCCTATCACCTTGAAGTCCATCGACTCCACTCGCGAATACAATGGCGAGAACTTGACGGCTCCGAGGGTCACGATTGTAAGCGGCTCGTTGTATGGCACTGATGCCTTCAACTATACCAACTTCGCCTCCATCAAGAATGTGGGCAGCACGTCCAATACCTACGATGTGGTTGCCGCCGGTAGCACTGAGCTGACCGACTACTGCATCACGGAGCAAGAAGGTACGCTGACGGTCACGAAGAGCGACGATATCGATTTGGATTGTCCGTCTGTTTCCGACCAATCCAAGGTGTACAACGGCACTGTGTTGAGACCTGTTGCCACGGCTTCCGGTTTCGGCGACGATTTCATCAGGGTTGAATACTCCACCGATGGCAGCTACTGGAGCCTCGATGCTCCTGGCATAACCAATGTGGGCTCTCTCCACGTTAACGTACGTGCTTCCAATGACAATTACGATACGACATATTGTGAGTACACGCTGACCATCACCAAGAGCAACAGTCTCGAGTTGACTTGTCCTGCCGCAGCGGATGCCACCCAGATGTACGATCGTTCCACCTTGCAACCTGAAGCCACCGTTACTGGTGGATACGGTGATGATGTGATCAACATCCAATACAAGGTTGGTGAAACCGGCACTTGGAGCCCGACCGCTCCGAGCCAGACGCACGTGGGTGAACAACACGTCTATGTACGTGCCGTCAACCCGAACTATTTCACCAAGGAGTGTGACTACACACTGTCCGTCATTTGCCGCAACATCACGTTGACGAGTGCAACCGTCAGCAAGGAGTACGACACCTATCCGTTGTCCAACAACACGATCACAGTGACCGGCGATGGCTTCGCCACGGGCGAGTCCTTCGTTTACTCTGACTTCCCGAGCATCACCAATGTCGGTTCAGTATCCAATACATTCACAGTGGCAGCCGGTGCCAACACCCTGCTCACCGACTACTGCATCAATCCTGTATACGGTAAGTTGACGGTCACAAAGAGCGATGCCATCAATTTGGCTTGCCCGACCGCTTCTGACGCCGAGAAGGTGTACGACGGCACTCCGTTGCGACCCACTGCAACCGCTATGGGTCTCGGCACCGATTTCATCAATGTTGAATACAGCATCGATGGCACCAACTGGGACATCGAAGTTCCGAGCATCACCAACGTGAGTGAACAACACGTCTATGTGAGGGCCACCAACGACAACTACTACGACAAGACTTGCGACTACACGCTCAAGATTACGCCGAAGGATCTGTTGATTCTCGATATTACCAGCCATAAGATGTACGATGGCGACACGCTCTATGTTGATTACACAGATACTGCTGTAAAGGCCATCGGTCTTGTTGCCAATGACAGATTGACTGCTGGTCAACACAAGACAATTGGTTACAGATATGGTACTTATCGTTACACGTACGTTCCGGGTATGTCTGGCGCTCCGATCGACGGTGTTGCCTCGATTACTACGCCGTACGCTACCGCCAAGGGTATCAGCAACTACAGTGTAAGCTATCGTCTCAAACTGAATATCGACCTTCGTCCGCTTGAGATCACCGCTGCTAGCGATTCCAAGATTTACGACGGTACTCTCCTCGAGAACCCGAATTACAGCATTACGAGCGGCTCGTTGGCCACCACGGATCAGCTGACCAATGTTACGGTTAGCGGTTCCATACTCTGTGTGGGTACGGCTCCTAACGTTCCTTCCGGTGCCGTCATTATGCACGACGATCCTGCAGAGGAAGTTACGGATAGCTACGAGATCACCTATGTAAACGGTGTCTTGGCCGTACTGCCTCGTACCGAAGGCTTCAAGTGTCCTGAAGAACTGACCATCGAACTCAACTTCGGTCAGTGCGACACGATGCTCGTTCCTCCTGCAGTCGCCACTCTGACTCCGATGATTCCGGGCGTCTCCATTGAGAACAACCTCGACGAACTCAATCCGCTTGATACGGGTGTCCACACCATCGTCTGGACGCTGAAGGATATCTGCGGTACAGTGATGACGAGTTGCGAGCAGAAGGTCACCGTCAAGTATCGTCCTTGTCCGGACGCCGTTGACTACGAAGGCAACGTCTACCATGGTGTTCGTATCGATTGCGAATGCTGGACGCAGACCAACCTCGTGAGCACTCGGTACAGCGATGATGGTGCTGCCATCCCGAACGTCTACAGCTATGTTTCTCCGGATTATCCGGATGAGGCGGGCAATGTCACCACCTTCGGTCACCTGTACGATTGGCAATCCGCCATCAAGGATGGTTCCACCAATGCTTACGGCCACGTACCTGGCATCTGTCCGGATGGATGGTACCTGCCTACGGCCGAGCAATACGAGTCCTTGAACGCACATGGTGCCAGCGCTGTGAGATCACCGAATTACTGGTTACACGGTGCCGGTGGTACCAACACCACGGGATTCACCTCACTGCCTGGTGGTTACTACGATGGCTCCATCGACCGTTATATCAACCTGATGGCAGAAGCCTACTACTGGTCCACCACGATGGTTGGCACGACGCCTAATCCTTCCGCTGCCGTTGTCTCCTACTACTGCGACGAAGTCATTAGCGGCGACGTTCGCGAAGGCCTCGGCTACAGCGTGAGATGCGTCAAGGAGCGCGAGTAAGCGCCTGACGCCTTACGGAAACAAAGGGCTTCCGGCTTCTGCCGGAGCCCTTTTTTTGTTCTTCTACCTGAAGGTCGAAGAACAAAAAACAAATTCAAGATTCAGAATTCAGAATTCAAAATATAGCGACTCCCGGATACTTTGATTTTTGATTTTTTTTGCAAAAAAAAAGTCCGGCATTGCCGGACTTTGGTATAAATAAAAATGAATGTTCTTGTTATGCTTCGGTTGCGGGAGCTTCTTCTGCTGCTGCTTCGCCGCCTTCTTCCGTAGCTTCTTCGGTGGAAACCGCGTTACGGGTCTGGTTGACGGAGATGATAACCTTGTTGGGGTTGTCCACGATGGTGAGCTTGTCCAAGGTGATGTCGCTGATGCGGATCACGTCCTCGATGTCGAGTTTGGAGATGTCAGCCGTGATATCTTCAGGGATGTTCTCGAGCAGACCGCGAACTTTCAATTTTCTGGCTCTCTTGTGCAAGAAACCGCCCTTCAAAACGCCAGGGGAAGTACCCGTGATCTTGAGGGGGATATCAATAGTGATAGGCTTGTTGTCCACTACTTCGAGGAAGTCGACGTGCAAGAGCTTGTCGGTGATGGGGTGGAATTGAGTCTCTTGGACGATGGCCTTGTAGGTCTCACCGCCGAGGGTGACTTCTGCGTAACGCACTTCAGGGGAGTAGATCAGAGGTCTGAACTGGGCTTCTTCAACCACGAACATTTTCTGCTCTTTGCCACCGTAGATTACGCAAGGTATGAGGCCTTGACTGCGTTGGGCCTTTGCATCTTTTTTCCCTACGTTCTCACGAAGAGAACCGCTAATAGATACTGATTTCATAATTTCTTTTTTTGATTAATAAAAATGTGTGTTTTTTTGAGGCGGCAAAAATACAAAATATTCTCTTATCTTCCAATATTTTATCTTTCTTTCGGCTCATAAAAAAAATGTTTTCGGAAATGCCTCATTTAGAGTGGGAAAAATTAATGGGCGATAAGTTAAAGGTATGGAAAAAAATACTATTTTTGCAAGCTTTTTTTGGAAATAATATTGTATAACTAAAATAAGATTAAAACATGGCAGCAATTAGCTCAATTCGCAAACACGGCGTAGCCCTGATGCTCATTATCGGTTTCGCACTACTCGCGTTTATCTTAGGTGACCTTACTCAGGTGCGCCAAACCTTTTCCAACAAGAATGTTATGGCCAAAGTGGACGGCAAGAAAATGGACAAGGCTTATAGCGAACAATATGAACAAAACACTGCGCTGATGCGCATTCTTCAAAATAAGTCTTCTTTCGACGAGAGCGAGACCTACCAAATCCATGAAATGACGTGGCGTCAGATGCTCCAAGATGCCGTTCTCGACAAAGAACTCAAGGCTCTCGGCTTGCAGTACAGCAATCAGATGATTGAAGATTTCAAGGCTGACATGCTCGCCAGTTTGAGCTCCAACCAACCCAACCAGTTCCTTGGTCAATTTGCCAATGCCCTCGCTCAGATGTACGGTCCCGAAAATGCAATGGCCATCCTCAGCAATATCGACCAATACGCCAACAACGACCAGACCCGCGAGCTTTACAGCGCCTATCAGGCCATCGTCCGCTTCGCCCTCTCCGCTGAAAAGTCTTCCCACTATTCAGCATTGGTCCAGAATACGATGTATTTCTCCGATCCGTTGGCCAAGAAGATTGCCAAGGAAAACCGCACCGCCTTGGTTTCGTTGATGCCTGTCAATCCTCAAGCTCCCGCTTTCAACAGCCTGTCCCCCTCTGTGACGGAACAAGAGATGAAGGATTTCTACAAAGCGCACAAGGACGACATCTTCACCGTTCATGAGCGCAATCGTGACATCGACGTGGCTGTGTTCCCCATCAACCCGACTCCTCAAGACTTGAAAGCTATCGAAGACAGCGTGCGTGCCGACTATCAACAGTTCGCCACCGCTGCCGATTTGGCCGCCTATAGCGCAGAAAAAGGCAATGGCGCCGTGGATAGCACCTATTACAAATCCAGCGATATCAACATCCCCGCTCTCGACAGCCTTATCTTCAAGAGTGCTGTGGGTTCTTTCATCGAGCCTTACAACTACGAGAACCAGAAATGGTATTTTGGTAAGGTTTACGGTGGCGCTTCCCGCCCCGACTCCATCCATGTGGCTACGATTGAGCTGCCCTTCAAATCCGCTGGCAATGAGTCTGCCAAGTATTCCAAAAACGAAGCAAAGGCCCTGGCCGATAGCTTGAAAGACGTGATCCTCAAAAATCAGGCCACCATCTTCCAACTGCAACCCAACTATGTTACTTCACAAAAACAGGATACCGCATGGTGGTTGCCCGAAAGAGGCACGATCCCCAGTTTGTACGATGGCCTCTTGGCTACTGCCAACGGTGGCGTGTATATTTTCTCTGCTCCTAACGGCTATATCGTCTTCCAAGTGTTGGAGCGCACCGCCCCCATTGAGAAGAGACAATTCGTGATTTACGACTACGACATTGCCGCTTCCGACGCAACAGTGAATGCCATCAAGAGCCAAGCTAACCAGTTCGCCGCTTCCATCTCCAATGACAAGCAACTCGTTGATGCTGCTGCCAAGAAGGGTGTCCAAGTAGTCAACGGCGTCTCTGTTCTTCCGATGGCTGCTACGGTAAGTCAACAATTGCCCGCTTGCCGCGACATCGTGAGCTGGGCATTCTCCGACGATGTGAAGAAAGACGACATCTCCGACGTCATCAACGTTGACCGTCTCTTCTTTGCCGTTGCCGCCGTCAAGAACGTCCGTGAAAACGGCCAACAAAAGTACAAAGATGTCAAAAACAACATCGAGGCTCAGTTGAAAGCCGAGAAGAAAGTGGATCTCGTGGCCGAACAAGTCAAGAAGGCCCTCTCCAGCTCCAATTTGGAGACTCTGGCTCAACAGTACAATACTCAGGTCACAGACAGCGTGATGCTCAGCTTCGCTGGCGATTTGTATCAAAATCGTGGCGTCGAAGGTCGTGCCATCGCAACCATCTTCAATGCTCAGCCTAACAAACCTGTTGTTGCTGCCGGCAAGAATATGGTTTATGTGGCCAATGTCTTAGCTTTCAATGAGACTCCCGCATCCCAAGGCCTTATCGGTGAGAAGAACGCCCTCCGTAGCATGGTGATGGGCCGCGACCGTACCGAGTCAACCCTTATCACACATCTTCTCAATAACGTCAAGATCATTGATAACCGCGGTCGGTTCTATCAGAAATAGTATTTACATATAAATATTTCAGAAGCATAGATTAAACTTCATTTTCGAATTTTAATCTATGCTTTTTTTATTTTCAATTCCTAATGAAAAAATCCAAGATTGTCCTTTTGTTGTTTGGCATCATATTGATGTTTGGCAATATATATGCCCAACCAGAGTTGCAGCAACCGCAAGGCGTCCATCATAATTCAGGCACGGTGACGGGTAGTATCGTAGATGAGAACAACACGCCGTTGCAATACGCCTCCGTGAACGTCAAGAAAGTGACGGACTCGACCACTGTCCAGTATGGCGTGACCGGCTCCGACGGCAAGTTTACCTTAGAAGGCATCCCCTTCGGCCATTATTTTCTCGAAATCCAGTTCATCGGCTATCAGAAATCCGTGTCGGCACCCTTTGAGATTAACAAAGACAACGCCGTGTATCGCGTCAGCAAGTACAAGATGAGCAACAAAAACAAGGAGATCGGCGAGGTGGTTATTCGCGCGCAAAAGGATATGCTGCAGACCAACTTGGACAAGACGGTGTTCAACATCGAGTCGAGCATCAACGCCACGGGCCAAACCGCAGTGGAAGTGCTCGAAGAGATTCCCTCCGTCTCCGTCGATATCGAAGGCAACGTCAGTCTGCGTGGCAGCGAGAACGTGACCATCTTGGTGGACGGCCGTCCTACGAACCTGACGCTGGACCAGATCCCCGCCGATATGATCGAGAGCATCGAGGTCATCACCAACCCCTCGGCCCGAATGGACCCGGATGGCATGGCCGGCATTCTCAACGTCATCCTCAAGAAGAAAAGAGAGTCGGGCTTCAATGGTATGGTGACCTTGGGCGCCTCTACGGCCTGTATTTACAATAACAACAAACACAACATCTTCTTGAGCGGCTACAATGGCAACTTGAGTTTCAACTACCGCTACGACAAGATCAACCTTTTCCTTAGTTACGGCTACCGCAGCCACTCGCACCGGAATGGCGGCAGTATGTGGCGCGACTCCTGGTTCGGCGAGACGATGGACAGCCTGAGCCAGACCAACTACGGTCTCAACAGCGGCGGCTTCCACAACGCCTCCCTGTCGTTCGACTATTTCATCAACAAGTACAACACCCTCTCGTTCAACTTGAGCGGTCATTTCGGCAAGATGGGGAATAATAACAGCGTTCGTTCATTCACCTATAATATCTCTCCGCTGGATACGATTACGCTTATGGACTATGAACAGCTGAGCGAGAACACCCGCAACTTCAAGAGCGTGGACGCATCCGTCAACTACAAGAAGACCTTTGAGATGCAGGGTAGGGAACTCACCGCCGACCTTTTCTACACCCAGCGCAATGGTCTGGCTTTGGACAATTTGAACCAAGAGCATTTTGAGGGTCGTGACAACTACTACCAGCATACCAGGACGCTCAATACCCACCGCGATGCCTCCGCACAGGTGGACTTTGTGACCCCGATAGGCAATGGCGGACGTATTGAGACGGGCTACAAGTTCTCATACAGAGGCATTGGCCAAGACTACCGTTTCTATTCCGGCATCACATCCGCAGATACGGTCGAGGATCCGAGCCAACGCAACGACTTCGAGTTCGACGAGTATCTCAACGCCTTGTATTTCATCTATTCCAATACCTTCTGGAAGAAATTGCAGGTGCAGGTCGGTTTGCGTGGGGAGATGTCCTACACGGTATCCGACCTCAAGTCCATCGATACGGTGTATCGCTATTTCAACTACGGTCATTTCGCCCGCAACTTCTTCTTCCCGACGGTGCACTTGAAATACCAGATCACGCCGGAGCACTCGTTGCAGTTCAGCTTTTCGCGTCGCGTGCAGCGCCCGAGATTCCATCAGTTGAATCCCTTCATCGACTATTCCGACAAGGAGAACCTGACTTGTGGCAATCCTGCGCTTGAGCCGGAATTCGCAAACTCTTTCGAGTTGGGCTATATGTTCACCAAGAAGCAGACGAGCATCACCGTGTCCGCGTTCTACCGCCGGAGGACGAACCTCATTACCCGCAACACCGAACTGGACACAATGTATGTGGATGGCGAATATTTCCCCTATACGATGACCACCTATATGAACTACAACAAGAGCCAAAACTATGGCATTGAGTTCTTCTTCGGTCAGCGTGTAAAGAAAATCTGGCGTGTCAACGTGACGGGCAGTTTCTATCGCAACATCATTGACAGCGACAACCTCTTGGACGAGAACCTGTCGCGCGACTGGTCGTGGAATGTTGGGGTAAATCAGACCTTCACGGTAGGCAAGAACTTCGACATCCAACTCAACTTCCGTTATCGTTCTCCGTCTTTGACTGCCGGCAGTATGGGCTGGGGTATGAACGGAGTGGGGCAGGGCCGTCGCTCCGCCAACTACCGTCTCAACCTTGGCGTGAAGAAAGGCTTCCTCGACAACACGCTGGTGGTGAGCCTCAACGTGCGCAACCTCTTGTACTTCATCCCCGCCGTGCGCCAGACCCAGATCCGCTCATGGCAGAACTGCAACGTCTATGACGAATACTACGAGCCCAGTGCCGATCACGCTTACTACTCCTATAGTATCCGTGAGCGCGAAGGATTCAATATCTCGCTCAACGTGACCTACAAACTCAATAACTTCAAGAACCGCAAGATGATGCAGTCCGAAGACGGAGGAGATTACTCCGATGACGAGATGTAAGCTGTCAGCCGACAGTCGTCAGCATAAAGAGGCGCACATTTGTGCGCCTCTTTTTATTAATGATAGGTGTCTCAGCAATAAAAATAATATTTTTCATCGCTTGACAATTTTTCTTATTTTTGCAGTTTAAAAGAAATGGTCAACAATGGTGAAAAGATTAATTACGTTAGCGCTGCTCTGCGTAATGTCTGCAGGGTTATTGCAGGCACAAACCCAGGATACTCCCTATACAGGAAAAGAGAAAACGGAACAAGATAGCAAGCCTGTCGTTTTCCGTGATCGTCTGATTATGGACATCTATCATTCGTTCTGGATGGGGATGCCCACTCAAGTCTCCCACATGAAGTTCGATCCAGGCTTCAACATCTCCGCTATTTGGGATTTTAAGATCAAGGAAAAGCCGCTTGCCCTTGGCTTGGGTGTCGGTGTCTCCTATTATACCCAATATAGCAATGCCTTGCTTCGCTATGACAAGACGGATGATCTGATGCGCTATTATATTCTTCCTGAGAGTGTTAAATATAAATTGTTGAAGATGAACTACCTTAACGTGAACATTCCTCTGGAGTTCCGTTATCGTCATCCCAACGGCTTTAAGTTTACGGTCGGTGCCCGTGTGGGACTTATCTGTGAAGTTTCCCAGAAGTACAAAGGCCAGGATCCATTCTCGGTCAGCGATACTGCCATGTACAAGAATCTGCACATGGAACACAAGATGAAATATAACGTTGATGTCTATGCCCGTATCGGCTGGAAGTTCATCAACGCATATTACAGTTTTCAGGCCACTCCATTGTTTACTGTGGGTAAAGGACCGAAGATCTATCCTATGTCAGTAGGTATTTCCCTAAGTTTGTTCTAATAGAAAATTTTCAGTTATGGCTGCCTTTTACATCATGATCATTCTTTTTGTAGTGGGATACGCCTGCATTGCCTTGGAGCATCCTTTGAAAATCAACAAGACCCCGACTGCTTTGTTGTTGGGCGTTTTGATATGGCTCTGTTTCATTCTTACGGGGCCTTCCATTTTCGATGCGACTGGCTATGGCGCTGGATATGAGGAGTATTTGGCAAATCATCCCGGATCAAACTTCGTTAGCTTTATCACGAAGAATGAATTGATTACCCATTTGGGCGACATCTCAGAGATCTTGTTCTATTTGATGGGTGCCATGACAGTGGTGGAACTCATCGATTCTCATGGTGGATTCAAGATCATCACCGACCGCATCACCACCAAGAACAAGGTCAAGTTGTTGTGGATCTTATCTTTTGTCACCTTTTTCTTCTCTGCCGTTTTGGACAACCTGACCACAGCCATCGTGATGGTGACCTTGTTGCGTAAGTTGGTGGCAGACAGGCATGATAGATGGTTCTTTGGTGGTATGATCATTCTGGCGGCCAATGCTGGTGGCGCCTGGTCACCGATTGGCGATGTGACCACCATCATGCTTTGGATTGCTGGCAAGATCACCACTGGCGCTGTCATCGTCCAATGTATCGTGCCGAGTCTCATCTCTATGATCATCCCATTGATTGTGGTCTCCTTCATCGAACGCGGCCAGCTGCCCGAAGTGCCCAAAGGACAAGACGACATCCGTACCGACCAGATTCCCGTTTGGCGTCGCAATCTGATGTTTATTATGGGTATCTGCGCCCTCGTTTTCGTGCCAATCTTCAAGATGTTGACCCATCTCAAGCCCTATATGGGCATTATGCTAGGTCTCTCCATATTATGGATAACCTCTGAAATCATCTCCCGAAAAGAACAACACAATATCCCCAAGTTGTCTGTGTCCAGCGTGCTGACGCGAATTGACCTGCCGAGTATTTTGTTCTTCCTCGGTATCTTGTTGGCCGTCGCGGGCTTGCAGAGTGCCGGGCATCTGACAATGTTGGCATCCGGCCTCGACTGCGTGTTCAACGGCAACTATTATCTCATCGACATCGTCATCGGCGGTCTCTCGTCCATCATCGACAATGTGCCGTTGGTGGCCGGTACGATGGGAATGTACTCCTTCCCTGTCGATGATCCGTTCTGGTTGTTCTTGACGTACTGCGCCGGTACGGGCGGCTCCCTGCTCATTATCGGTTCCGCTGCCGGCGTGGCTGTGATGGGTATGGAGAAAATTGACTTCATCTGGTATCTCAAGCATATCACCCCGTATGCCCTTATTGGCTACTTGGCCGGTGCCGGCACCTACGTTCTGATGAATATATTCCTGTTTATGTAAGCCAATGAACCAATGAATTGGTTTTTACGAGTCCCTGATTTTTTGGCTTTTGGTTTTTGATTTCAGTCACACGTCAGGCGTCCCGTTTTATCAGCAGTTTGGCTCCTTCAATCTGGACCAGCCTCGTGGCGAAGCCCAATCCCAGGGCAAACACTGCCGTGATGACTAGCGCCCAAACCACGTGACAGTGCAAAATGTGCGTACTGACTAGCACACTCGGAATCAAGAGCCCGACAAAGAGTATGCAGGAAACCCACGGCAATGTGCGCAACGGGATGCGCAATTCTTTCATTGCTATGATAAACTGCAGTAACGAGACCACCGATTGGGTGCATAGACTGGTGATGGCCGCTCCTTTGGCCTGCAAACGCGGTATCAGGATAATGTTGATCAGCACATTGACCAAAATGCCCGCCAGGGCCGTTAGATTGAGTTTCTTCATACTTCCGTTGGCGGTCAGCAAGGTGCCGAATATGTACATGAACGAAATCGGAATGATACAGGGCAGCAAAATAGAGAACACGCCCACGCTTTCCATAACGTGCTCCCTGTAGAGCAAGTCCATCACGGGCTCGCGATAGCAGAGCAGGATGACCACAGCACTGACGGAAAACAAGAACAACAACGAAAACGCCGACCTGACAATAGGGGAGATGTCGTCTTTTTCTTTCAGCATCTTGGAGAACAAAGGCAGCAGGATGACGGAGAACAAGTATGCGATCATCACCAAGGCGTCCAGCAAGCGGAATGCGGAAGCATAGATGCCGGCTTGTGCCGCGGCGATGTTGCCCGGCAGCAGACGCTCGATCATCACGGAGTCTATGCGGTTGTAACAAACCATCAGCAATGCCAACGTGGCGAATGGCAGACTGCGCTTTAGCACCATCAGGAAGAATGGCGCGTTCCAATGCAGCTTGCGCAAGTGCGACTTGTGTACCACTATGGCCAGCGCCACGAGTACAGCAGTGACATACGCGATAGTCTGGATGTAGACGAACCATTCTATTTGGAACGGCTTCTGCGTGACATTGCCCCACAACAGAAAACCGCAAAGGATAATCATGATCAGTCGGTCCAGGACGGACAAGACGCTGTCGGTCTTGAACATCATCAGGGCGGAGACATTGGAACGCAAATAGAGCAGGAATGTGTTCAGGAACTGGTTGATGGCCGTCCAGAACAACAACTTGAGCATAATGCCCCGATAGCCGATGATGAGACCTACAGCGAACACCACTAACATATAGACAACTGCCAGTAAGAATCTTAGGATGATGATACTTGACAGATGCTTGTCCAGCAACTGGCTATTGCGCGCTATGTTGCGGTTGTTGAAGTTGGTCGTCCCCATATCGAGGATGATGCTGAACATAAAGGTGAAGTTGAACACCGCGAAGTACAGGCCGTATGCCTCGGCACCCACGTGGTTCTGCACCCCTACGTCCACGCCCAAAATCCAGAAAGGTTTGATGAGCAGGTTAAGGAAGAGTAGAAAGCAAATGTTGAAGACGAAATCTTTTTGCTTCATAACCTGTTGTTAGAAGACAATATTGATGATTCGTTTGGGGACGATGATGATTTTCTTTGGCGTCGCGCCTCCCAGCCATTTCTGTACATCGGCATTCTCCATCAGCACAGGCTCGATCTCTTTTGGACCGGCGGTGACGGGGAAGGAGAGCTTCAAACGCATCTTGCCGTTGAAGGAGACAGGATACGTGAATTCGGACTCTTGCATATAGGACTCGTCATAGGTCGGGAAGGTGGCGTTCACGATGGAAGTGGTGTGTCCGAGCTGCGACCAAAGTTCTTCGGTGATGTGGGGCGCGTAGGCGGACATCAACACGCAGAGGGGCTCCAACACCTTGCGTTTGTTGCATTTGGCGTCGGCCAACTCGTTGGCACAGATCATAAAAGCGCTGATGGCCGTGTTGAACGAGAATTTCTCGTTGTCCTCCTCGATCTTCTTGATGGTCTTGTGTAGAATCTTGTACTCGGCACGTGTGGGCTCTTCCTCGGAAACGCTCCACTCGCCGTTGGCACCGTTAAACAGTTTCCAGAACTTCTTGATGAAACGGAAAACCCCCTCGATACCGTTGGTGTCCCACGGCTTGGCCATCTCGATAGGGCCAAGGAACATCTCGTACATACGCAACGTGTCGGCACCGTATTTCTCGACCAGATCGTCGGGGTTCTGTACGTTGTACTTCGACTTGGACATCTTCTCCACTTCCCATCCGCAGACGTATTGTCCATCCTCAAGCACGAACTCGGCATCGGCGAAGTCGGGCATCCAGTGTTTGAAGGCCTCAAGGTCCAAGATGTCATTGTGGACGATGTTGACGTCGACGTGGATCGGCGTGACCTCGTATTGGTCTTTCAGGCCGTTGGATACATACTTGTTGGTGCCCACGATTCTGTACACGAAGTTGGAGCGGCCTTGGATCATACCCTGGTTGATGAGTTTCTTGAACGGCTCGTCTTCACAAGCAAGCCCGATGTCGTACAGGAATTTGTTCCAGAAGCGGGAGTAGATCAGGTGGCCGGTGGCGTGTTCGGCCCCGCCCACGTAAAGGTCTACATTGCGCCAATACTCATTGGCCTCCTTGGAGAAGTATTCGTCCGGGTTGTGCGGGTCCATATAGCGGAGATAATAACCGGAGGATCCGGCAAAGCCGGGCATGGTGTTGTATTCTTTCGGATAGCCCTTGTAGGTCCAGTCCTTGGCGCGTGCCAAAGGTGGCTCGCCGTTCTCGGTGGGCAGGAATTTCTCCACCTCGGGCAACTCGACGGGCAGCTCGTCCTCGGGGATGGTGTACGGCATACCGTCCTTGTAGTAGATGGGGAACGGCTCGCCCCAGTAGCGCTGGCGACTGAAGATGGCGTCGCGCAGACGATAGTTGACGGTGCCGTATCCGATGCCCATCTCCTTGACCTTCTCGATGATGGCCTTGCCGCCTTCCTTGACGCTCATCCCATCGATGAACCCGGAGTTCATACAGGTGCCGTCTTTGGTCTCGAAGGCCTCCTCGCTGATGTCTCCGCCGGCGATAACCTGACGGATAGGCAAGTTGAAGTGCTTGGCAAAGGCGTAGTCGCGACTGTCGTGCGCCGGCACGGCCATGATGCCGCCTGTGCCGTAGCCTTGCAACACGTATGCGGACACCCAGATGGGGATTCTCTCGTCCGTGAAGGGGTTCACGGCGTAGGCGCCAGTGAAGACGCCCGTCACCTTGCGCACCTCGCTCTGACGCTCGGTCTCGGAACGGTTGCGCGCCCAAGTGACATATTCGTCCACCTCGGCTTTCTGCTCTGGGGTAGTGATGGTTTCGATAAGTTCGTGCTCGGGACACAAAACCATAAATGACACGCCGAAGATGGTGTCGGGGCGGGTGGTGAAGATGTCCATCGTATCCTCGTGGCCTTCCATCGGGAAACGGATGAAGGCGCCTTCGCTACGGCCGATCCAGTTGCGTTGGATCTCCTTCAGAGAATCGGTCCACTCCACAGTCTCCAGCCCCTTGAGCAAACGCTCGGCGTAGGCGGACACACGCAGGATCCACTGACGCATCAACTTGCGCTCCACGGGGAAACCACCGCGGACGGAGAGCCCGTTGACCACCTCGTCGTTGGCCAGCACGGTGCCCAGTCCGGCGCACCAGTTGACCCAAGTGTCGGCCAGATAGGCCAGACGGTAGTTCATCAGCGTGGTCTGCTGCTCCTTCTCGCTCATAGCATTCCATTGAGCCGCAGTGAAATTCATATCTTCGGTGCAGGCGGCCTCAACGCCCTCGGTCCCTTTTTGCTGGAAATGCTCGATAAGGGAAGAAATGGGCTGGGCTTTGTCTTGCTTTTTGTCATAATAAGAGTTGAAAAGCTGGATGAAAGTCCATTGCGTCCACTTGTAATAGTCAGGGTTGCAGGTCTTGAACTCGCGGTCCCAATCATAACAGAACCCGATCTTGTCCAATTGCTCGCGATAGCGATTGACGTTCTTCTCCGTCGTGATGGCAGGATGTTGTCCCGTCTGGATGGCGTACTGCTCTGCAGGCAAGCCAAAGGCGTCGTAGCCCATCGGATGCAGCACGTTGAAACCCTTCTGACGCTTGTACCTGGAGTAGATGTCCGAAGCGATGTAGCCGAGGGGATGTCCCACGTGCAAGCCAGCACCGGAAGGGTAGGGAAACATGTCGAGGACATAGTATTTAGGCTTGCTGGGGTCTATTTCGGTTTTGTAGATTTTCGTCTCGTTCCAGATTTTCTGCCACTTGGCTTCTATTTCGCGATAGTTGTATTCCATTTGTTTGAATTGGGAGTTGTGGATTGGTTAAGAGTTTTTTATTTGTTGATGATGATGTTTCTGGTGTCTATGGTTTTTCCAAGGCCGTCTATGAACTTGAGGTAGTAGTTGCCGTTGGCGTAGCGGTTGCAATCCATCTGCAAGTGAGTGTCATTGACGGGGATGCTTTGGATACGGCGGCCTTGGCTGTCGTAAAATTCAACACAGCTGACATCCAAGGAGGTCTTCTCCAAGTTGATGTTCAGAGTCTGTTGTACGGGGTTGGGGTAAACGAGGATGTATGTGTCGTTAACATATTCGTCTATACCTACATTACAGACAATGTTGAGGCTGGTGTCCTGGTGCCCGCATGCGTTGATGGCTTTGACGAACAGTGTGCCGCTGCCCGCATTCTGGATGTCGAGGAACACGCTGTTGATGTTGCTATTGGATAAAGTCCAACGCGGGTTGGAGATGCTCCACTCGAAAATAGTGGCATTTTCAACGCCAGGCAAGTGGTAAAAATAATTGCCATAGTTGGATACCAAGGTGCTGCCTTCGATGCCGTCAGTCAAGACAGGTAGCGGGTTGACGGTAAGGGTTAGTGTAAGGATACTGTCGCACCCGTAAACGCTTTGCAGACTGTCGACGAAAACGAAAGTGCCGGATTCGTTTTGCTCGGGTAACTCGAACCCATATTGATTGAAGCTGTTGCCTTGGCAGATGGTGGCTGCGTATTGGGTGGAGTGGATGGGATGTACGTATACGGTTTGGGAAGCGTAGTTGCTACAGCCATTTTCATTGGTCACCGTCACAAAATAGGTGGTAGTCTCACCAGGGGTGAAGCTGATGGTCTGTGCATCGCTGCCATTGCTCCAGATGTACTGAGCGCAAGGAGACACGGTAAGATATCCGGGCTCGCCTTCGCACAGGTCGCTTGATCCCGAAATCTCGGCCGTAGGCATTGGAAGGGTAATGGCGGTAAAGGAGGTGTCGGAAGAACATCCGTAGGTGTTGTATGCCGTGACGGTATATACGCCAGGCGATGTCAAGGTGATGGTGCTCTGGTTGTTGCCAGTGCTCCAGTGATAGCTGCTGCCACCATTGGCCATGATGGTCGAGGTGGAATTCTCACAGAATGTAGTATTGCCGAAAAGCGTGATGCGCGGCACATTGTTAACTACGACTAACAGAGAAGCGCTGCTGGTACAGCCTGCTGCGTTAGTCGCCACTACAGCATAGTTGCCGCTATGGGTTACGGAGATGTGGTCCGAAGTGCTACCATCAGCCCACAGATAGCTGGTGCCGCCAATAGCGGTGAGCGTGGTGCTCTGACCTTCGCAAATGGTGGTCTGTCCGCTGATTTGTACGTTGGGCTTGGCCTCGATGTTGACGACCTTGCTGGCCGTGGACATGCAACCATTATAACCATAGCCGGTAACCGTGTAGGTGGTGGTGACCGAAGGCATCACGTGAATGGTGGAACTGGTCTCACCCGTACTCCACACGTAACGATTAGCTCCACCTGCAATCAAAGTGTCCGTGTTGCCAGCGCAGATGTTGCTGTGGCCGTTGATGCTGATGGTAGGCAGCCCCATGGATGTAACCATGATGGTCTGGGTGTTCTGACACCCCAGTGAGTTGGTGGCCGTGACGGTGTAGTTGCCGACGGTATTGACCGTTATGGAACTGGTGTTGTCACCTGTAGACCAGGTGTAGTATGAACCGCCAGTGGCCGACAAGGTGGTGGAACCGCCCTCGCAGAAAGAGGTGTTGCCCAAGATGTTAATAGCAGGTATCACGTTGACGATGACGGTAGCCGACACATTGGCACGACAACCGTATTGGTCGGTGGCCGTGACGGTGTACGTGATCGTAGATGCCGGACTCACGGATATTTGGTTGGATGTGTGGCCCGTAGACCACATGTAGGTCTGTCCGCCAGTGGCGGTTAACGTAGTGCTGTTGCCTTTGCAAATCGTGGTGCTACCTATGATAAACGGGGTGGGTAAAGCGTGTACGACAACAGTGACAGAAGCGGTGTTGCTGCACCCGTTGGCATTGGTGGCCGTAACACGATAGGTGTTGGATGTGTTGACTTGTGTAATGTTGTTTGTATCTCCCGTGCTCCAAACGTAACTGCATGGCATGTTGGCCGAGGATGTAAGCTGTGTGCTTTGACCAGCACAAATGGAAGTGCTGCCTGCAATGCTTACCGTCGGCTTCTCATTGACGGTGAGTGTGGTGCTCAAAATACTTGAACAATTGGTGGAATTGGTGACAGTGACGGTATAGGTCCCCGGCGTGTTTACAGTTATGGCGTTGGTGTTGTTGCCATTGTTCCACAAATAGGTATATCCAGCATTGAAGGTTGCACTCAACGTGGCCGTCTGTCCTTGACAGATGGTGGTGTTCTCTGTGATGCTGGCCACAGGTAGGGGATTGGTGTTTACCGTGATGCTGGCCGAAGAGGAGCACCCCTCGGCATTGAATACGGTTACAGTGTAAATGCCTGGGTTCGAGACGTAAATGGTGTTGTTCGACATGCCGTTGCTCCATTGGTAGCTCACCCCGGTCGTAGCACGCAATGCCACAGTTCCACCTTGGCACATGGTGATGGTGCTGTTGTTAAGCCCGTTGATGAAGACAGATGGCCGCGCCACAGTCGTGACTGTCGCGGAGGCTGTGTTGGAACAATTGTTGTTGTCCACGACGGTAACCATGAAGTAAGACAAGCCTTCGTCCGGACGAACGGTGATGGACGGTGTGGTTTGACCCGATGACCATGAGAACGAACGCCCCGTGGGGGATATGGCATGCAAGGTGACATTCTCGCCAGAACAGATTGTGTCCGGGTTGATGATGGATAGCTGCGGCATGGGGTTGACGATGACGGTCTCCGAAGTCTCTGCCGAACATCCATTGATGGCAGTGGCTGTGACCGTGTAGGTGCCTTGCTCGCTCACGAGGATGGAGTTGGTTGTGCTGCCATTGCTCCACAAATAACGTACACCGCCCGAAGCACGCAATGAGACACTGTTGCCCTCACAGATGGTGAGCGCCCCTTGTGTACATGCGATAGTGGGCGAAGGAATGGGCAATTCGCTGATGTTGGCCGTCAATATTGTGCTGCAACCTAACGTGTTAGTGACTATTACGGTGACTTGACCGGCGGATGAGACTTGCATGGAGTCGGTCTGATTCCCGTTTATCCATTGGTAGGTGTTGGTGGAGTCGCCAACGACTTTCAAGGTTGTGCTACTGCCCTGACAATAGGTGTTGCTACCTGTCAAGGTGGCCTGTATGTAGCTGAATGACAAACGGACGGGCTGAATGGTGACGCATCCGAATTCGTCGGTGCAGGTTACGGTATAAAGGCCAGGGTTGGTAGTGGTGAGAGAGGGGAGAACAGAGCCGTTGCTCCAATGGTAGGTGCTGGCACCACTTAAGGTGATGGTGGTGGCTTCACCAGAACAGAAAACGGTGCGTCCCTGAATCTCGATGGTGGGCAGGTCTCTCACTAGCAAGCTGATGCTGTCTACACTGGAACAACCAAACTCGTTTGTGGCGGTGACTTGATAGGTCCCTGTCTCTCTTGCGATGATGCTGGCCGTGGTCTCCCCAGTCGACCATAAATATGTCACGCCGCCCGCAGCCGTGAAAACGACACTGTCGCCTGAACAGATCTCCAATGGCGAGCCAGTGATTTCAACTTCAGGGTTGGCATTGACGGTAACATGTATGCTGTCAGTCTTTGCACAAGAGGTTATGGTGTCGGTAATTGTAACGTAGTATGTGGCGCTAGCCTCTGGCATGACAATGCGAGTGGCCAGGGTGGTACTGTCGTTCCAAAGGAAGGCATATTCGCCGGATACAACCAACGTGGCACTCTCTCCTTGGCAGATGACGGAATCGCCGGATATTTCGGGGTCGGGAGTGGTGCCCGCCATCACGAGGGTAGAGTCCGAAAGGGAACATCCGTTAGCGGCAGTTGCCTCCAAATAGTAAGTCCCGGCCGAGTCAACGGTGATACTGCTACCTGCATCACCAGTGCTCCAAAGATAGGCGTATGTGCTATCACCCTCCACGGTAAGCGTTGTGCTGTCGTTGGGACAAATATAACCGCCTCCTTGGATGGTGAATACGGGACTTTCATTGACCGTTAGAATGACATGGATTAAAGTATCACAGCCGTCTTCCGCCTGGGTCATGATTTCATAAAAGCCGGTATGCGTCAATACCGAGTCCTTGAAAGTGTATGGGAGCTCGTTGGAACAGATCGTGATCCGAATAGGATTTGGACGAGACTCCTCTCCTCGGACAACCAAATGCACGACGACATCGCTGTCACAACCTGACTCCGTGACATGATGAAATAGATAATAGCCGGTTTCTGTTAAATTGCTGTCTTCATATACCAAAGGTAAAGCGCTTCGGTAATAACAAAATTCCAAGGTGTCTGTTGGAATCAGGATGCTGTCACATGGAAAATCCACCTCGGAAGAGTCGGAAGAAGCGATGGGAAGAGAACTCGTGAAAGCATGCAACTCGCTTGTATAGACAAACATAAGAGTCATAGCGACGAGCGTTGCCTTAACAAACATATTTAACTGTTTCATATATTTGATATTTTTATATTCTTTAAAAAGGGTGCAAAAATACTATTTTTATTACACCTGCCGCCTTTTTTGTATTTTTGCAACAAATTTTAACGATGTTCTATTACCTCAACAAAAGTTGGATTGCGCAGTTTGTGGTCATCATTTTGCTGCTGGCATGGGCTGTTTTCACTATCGTTACCTCCCTCACGGTTGGGCCGATGGAAGGACAAACGCTGTTGTTTGGCACGTTGACTTCCTTTTGGACGGAACATCCTGTAAACGCGAAAGTTGTAGCCATTGCACTGCTTCTGCTAGAGACGATATTGTTGGCCCTCTTTTATGCCAATAATCGTTTCGCGGAAACAAGAACCTATATGCCCGTAGTCTTCTTTCTCCTGCTGATGAATTTGGGTGGTTTCCTTAAAATGTTGACCCCGGCATACATCACAACTTTTTTTATCACCTTGATTATTCTCAATACACTGGATGACAACGATAAGCCCGTGAAAAACCGTGTGTTTGCCTCCGGTTTGTTGATAGGCATCTGTTCTTTGTTAGACCCATCTTCTTTAGGCTTGCTCCTGTTCCTGCTTTTGGCCCTTATTACACATCGGTTCTCCAAATCTAAGGAGATCATCATCTTGTTCTTCGCGCTGTTGTTTGTTTATGCTTATGTGGTCTGCTTTTTCTTTTTTACGGATAACATGGCTGGCCTTACTGCTTCGTTGAAAACGTTGTCGTTCTTCGGAGTTGTCAAGTCTCTGAAAACATTGACGTTGTATGACTATCTCTTCCTAGGCTTTGCCACGTTGTTTGCCGTTTACCTGATTATTCAACTTAAGTTGCTCTTCGATAATAAGTTGATTGTGCTACGCAAGCGACTGGTCAACATTCATTTCCTGCTATTTGCCGTGGTGGGCATGTTGTTGATATCAGGACTTCAGTTGCAACAAGGCTTGGTGTACATTGCCATCCCGATTTCGTTGTATTTCAGTATGATAACGCAGCAGAAGACTAGGATTATTCTTCATGATATCCTGATTATCGCTTTTTACGTCTTGTTATGGCTTTAAGATCGCATTTTTCGGACGTGCCGACGCTGGAATGCGGTTGCGATGAGGTGGGGCGAGGTTGCCTGGCTGGGCCCGTGTGCGCCGCCGCGGTCATCTTCCCGTTTGACTATGCCAATGATGAAATCAACGACTCCAAACAGTTGACGGCGGCTCGGCGCGAACTGCTCCGCCAAATCATAGAGCGCGATGCGGTGGCCTTTGCCGTGGCAGAAGTCTCCGAACGTAAAATAGACGAAATCAATATCTTGAATGCTTCTATCCTATGTATGAATGAAGCCGTCGGCCAACTCTCCGTGCGCCCGGAATTGCTGTTGATTGACGGCAATAGGTTCAAGGACCAGTGGCAGATTCCATACCACTGCATCGTGAAGGGCGACGCCACATATCTATCCATCGCAGCGGCCTCCATCTTGGCCAAGACCTACCGTGATGCGCTGATGACACGACTGGATGCCGAATATCCCGCCTACGACTGGAAAAGCAATAAGGGATATCCATCCCCCAAACATATTGCAGCAGTGAAACAATATGGATTAAGCCCTTACCATCGCAAGAGCTTTCATCTCAAAAGCCAGTTGTCGCTGACCTTCGACGTCTAGTTGAGATTCAGCATTTTCTCGATTTCCTCATCCGACTTGCCCAACATCTTGATGTATTCCTTGAGTTGCGGGGTAAGTGGGTCGTCGGGATAACGATTGACGAAGTCGCGGTATTGGTCCTCGGCGCTGTTGTAGTCGCCCAGGATGTCATCGTAGATGATGCCGCGTTGATAGTAACAGTATTTGGCATTCTCGTGCTTCGGATACTGCTCCTGGAACTGGTTAAAGATGGCAATCGCCTTCTTGCAGTAGGTGGCTCTCTGGGCTTTGTTGTCGGCCTTCTTGGCGATGATCATCGAGCCGATGCCGGCACGGTAGAGCATATCGGGCGAAATCTCGTCCTTGGGGTATTCGGTGGCGAACGCCACGGCCTTGTCAATGAATCGCAAAAAGGCGACGGTGTCGATACGGCCCTCTTTGTAATAGATGGAGTCGGCCATATTGTACAGTTCCACGATGTCCTTCTGCTTGCTGCCGAACTTCTTGATGCCTTTCTGCCCGTTTTTGCCGTGACAGCCGCATAGCACCACGGCCGTGCATACGATGATGGTTATAATAACTCGTTTCATATCAACTATTTATGGACTGTTTTGTAGGCGGCTTTGATCTTGCCCGAAGCGATGTCGTTGAGTTGGCGCTTCAGCACCATCTTCTTGATGGGGGTGAGACGGTCCACGAACACGTGCCCCTCCAGATGGTCGTATTCGTGTTGGATGACGCGCGCCGCGATGCCGTCGAAGTCCTCGTCGTGAAAGTTGCCCTCTTCATCGTAATACTCGATGTGGATGTTTGATTTGCGGGTCACGTCCTCGTTGATGTTGGGCAGGCTCAGACACCCCTCGCCGAAGACGAAGTCATCGCCCCATTCCTTGGTGATGAGCGGGTTGATGAACGCGCCCTTGTGGATGCGCACATCAGGATAACTCTCTTTGAAGGGTTCGGTGTCGATGACAAAGACGCGGATGGCCTTGCCCACCTGCGGGGCCGCTAAGCCGACGCCGTTGGCGTGGTACATCGTCTCGAACATATCCGCCACGAAGGGTTTCCAGTCGGTATTTTCAACATCGACCTCCTCGGCCAGTTTTCTCAGTACGGGGTCGCCGTAAACGTGAATAGGTAAAATCATTGTTCTGGTGTATTTCTTTCTTTTTCAATGTCTTGTTGTTCCATATAGGACTGCAGGATGATGGTCGCGCTCATCTTGTCCACCAGCGCCTTGTTCTGCCGTTCCTTCTTCTTGAGCCCGATGTCGATCATCGTCTGGAAGGCAAGGCGGGAGGTGAAGCGCTCGTCCATCCTGGCCAAAATGGTGTTGGGCGAAATCTCGGGCAGGGCCTTTCGCAGGCGGTTGACGAACGGCTCCACGAAACGCGCGGAGTCCGAGGGCGTGTTGTCCAACTTGCGGGGCTCGCCCACGACCACCACATCGACCTTCTCCTTCGTCAGATAGTCTTTGAGAAAATCAAAGGCCTTGGCCACCGGAATGGTGTCCAAAGGGTTGGCGCAGATTTGCAGTTCGTCCGTGACGGCAAACCCGACGCGCTTCTGTCCGTAATCAATGGCCAATATTCGTCCCATAATTCCGACTGCAAAAATACAAAATATTATGTGGCGGTGCCGTTCGACGGGCAGATTTCTGCCAGCGGACATTCGTTGCAATGGGGTTTGCGGGCGGTGCAGACATATCGTCCGTGAAGCAAGAGCCAGTGGTGGGCCTTGGATATGTACTGTTTGGGAAACAGCTTCACCAGTTGCTTCTCCACAGCATCCGGAGTAGGGGCATCCTTGACGAGTCCGAGGCGGTGCGCCACGCGGAACACGTGCGTGTCGACGGGCATCGCGGCTTGGCCGAAGGCGAAGGCCAACACCACGTTGGCGGTCTTGCGGCCCACACCGGGCAGACGGGTCAGCTCCTCCATCGTGTTGGGTACTTCTCCGCCGAAGTCGGAAACCAACATCCGGCTCATAGCCGACAGATGTGCCGCCTTGCTGTTGGGATAGGATACCGACTTTACGAACTCCAGGATCTCCTCCGTCGTGGCCTTCGACATCTCCAGCGGGGTGGGGTAGACTCGGAACAAGGCGGGAGTGACCATATTGACGCGCTTGTCGGTGCACTGCGCGGCCAAGATGGTAGAGACCAACAGCTCGTACGGGTTGCCGTAGTTCAGCTCCGACTGCACATCCGGCTGGTGCTCCTGGAAATAATCGACGATGAACTTTATTTTAGAGGAAAGTCTCATTTGCGTAAATTTTATGGAAAGCAAAAATACAAAAAAAGCCGTTAGTCGTTAGCAGATAACAACGGTTAGCAATCTTTAGCGAGGAATGAGGAATTAGGAATGAAGCCCAACCTAATAACTAACTAATGACTCACTCACTAACTACTGACTACTAATATTTTTTTTACTATCTTTGCATCACAAAAACATAAGACTATGCCATACAAAAAACTTTATCGTAGCGTTACTGATCGCAAGATTGCCGGCGTTTGCGGCGGACTTGCCAAATATTTGGATGTGGATCCCACCGTCGTCAGAATTATCTTTCTGATTCTATTGTTCATGATCGGCGGCGGTTTCATCATCTATCTCATCATCTGGATTTGCGCTCCCGACGAGAATCACATGGACCTGCCCAATACCGGCAGCCCAGAGGGGAATTGAGAGTTCAGAATTCAGAATTCAAAGTGAATATTGAGGGTGGCTATCTGCCCACAATGGCTACGCCGACGTCACGAAAAGGACAAAGATGCCGATGAGGATAGCGGTAACCAGCAAGAGCATAAGCAGAGTTCCCAGAAGTGTCCGAAGCGTGGTGTTTACCCATCCAAATCCCGATAATTGCTTGAGCGGGATGATAATCAGTAACAGGAGATAGACATTGACATACCCGCCTATGCACAGAAAATCCATCAAGATTGTGTATATGGAATACATATTCTGGCTATAGGTCAGGGCTACCAAAAACTCGGAGAAACGCAGGTCGGGGATGTTCGGTGACTTTCGGAAGAACAGGTATAACACTCCGGAAATGAAGATGATTCCGGCGAAGGAGAATATATTAGGATACTTTTGCTGGAATGTCATGACACGTTGTGTCAGCATCCTGGCCTTGTAAACAGCCACCTCGCTGACAAGGTCGTCGTCAGCAGGCTTTTCGAAACGGGTTTCGTCAATGGAGACAGCAGAGTCGGTTTGTCCTTTGATATTCAACCCGTTGGTGATGAGCAAGGAGAGTGCGGCGAGGAGGAAGTACATCTTAAAGGGCGGGAAATAGGCCATCTGCATACCTTTGAGGTAGTCGCGAATCATATAGCCAGGGCGCAAGATCAGATCTCTGGCGGTCAGGAAGATGTTACGACTGCCCAGTCCCCAAACGTCAAAGAAATTGAGAACGGCCGTCTTGGCGGAAAAGCGACCGACACGTCCAGCTTGGCCACAGCGCGGACAGAAATTGCCCACGTACTGCGTGCCGCAGGTATAGCAAATGTGCTCCTCTCCGGAAAGCGGCGGCACCTGGTGAGGTGTCTGTCGCCACTCGCGGAAACGAACTATTTTTTCTTTCGAATTTAGTTTCACGCCACAAAAATAGACAAATATTGTCTTGTTATTAATATTCATTAATATTCCACAAAAAAAAACGGCCATCCTTGGCATTCAATAAAAAACGAAGGGCATTTTTGTTATTTTTGTGGCTTGTTTACGTTTTCTAAAAAGAGACTCTCTATATGGATGAAAATATCGTCTTTCTAATTATCGGTCTTGTGGTCGGCGCCGTGTTCGCCGTAATTGTCCTCCTCCTTCTCAGAAAACAGAATGAAGGCCTTAAAACCCAACTTGGATCTTTGCAGGAAGAAGCAGAAGGGCTCCGAAACACCATCCAAGAAAAAAACAACGCCCTGCAAACGCAAGTTGGCATTGCCGCTTCCAGCAAAAGCGAATGTGAAGGCGTCCGGAATCAATTTGAATCATTGAAAAAAGAGATTGAAGAATTAAAGGCCACGGCCAAAGAAAGTGAAGAAAAGCTCCAAAACCAGATTGGCACAGCCAGAGAAAAAAGCACGGAAAACGATACGCTTCGCCAACAACTTGAAGAGGCAAAACGTGAACTGCAATCAAAGACAATGGCTTTTAACGAGAAAATGGAAGAGGTTGCTAAGCTCAACGGCGAGAAAAGCACCCTTGAGAGCAGGCTCAAAGAGCACAAGGATGAAATCCTCGAGGCGAAAAAAGAACTCACCCTCACTTTCAAGGACATGGCTTCCTCTATTCTCAAGGAGAACACCCAGACTTTCACGGATTCCAGCAAGAATAACATGAACGAGATCCTCAACCCGCTGAAGACTCAGATAGAGGATTTCAAGAAACAGATCAAGGAGTCCTACGACAAAGAGCATGACGAGAAACTCTCTTTGAAAGAGGAAATCAACAATATCGTAAAGGCGGGGAACAGGCTCAGCCAGGACGCACAAAACTTGACTTCAGCGTTAAAGGGGAATAGCAAAATTCAAGGCAACTGGGGCGAGATGCAGCTGGAAAGGCTCCTTCAATTGGCTGGTTTGGAGAAAAACGTGCACTACACGACACAAGAGCAGTATCAAGATGACGAAGGGAAAAGGAACATCCCGGATGTGGTCATCAAGATGCCGGACAACAAGAATTATGTCATCGACAGCAAGGTGTCCCTCGATGCGTACGAACGCTTTTACAACGAAGAAGACGAAGAGCTCCGAAATAGATATTGGAAAGAGCATCTTAAGAGTGTCAAGGAACACATCGATGAGTTGTCCAAGAAAAACTACGATCGATTGTATGGCATTTATTCCCCTGACTACGTTTTCATGTTTATGCCTATCGAGCCGGCCTTGACCATGGCTCTGCAAGAAGACCCCAGTCTATACTCCTTGGCCTTGGAAAAGAATGTGGTCCTCGTTTCCTCCACCCTGTTGCTGGCCACCATGCGCACGGTTTCATTTCTTTGGAAGCAGGAAAAACAGCACGAATATGTCCAGGCCATCGCCGATGAAGGCGGCAAGCTGCACGACAAGTTCATCGAGATGCTCGAGGAGCTCCGCAAGGTCGGCAGCAGCTTGAAGACATGCACAAATGCATACCAAAAGGCCATCAACAAGCTGAATGACTCCCCCAAACGATCAACTACAATCATAGCAAGTATTGAGCGGCTAAAAGATATGGGGGCCAACACCAAAAAGGAGCTGGATCCCAAGGCCACCCAAGAGCTGGGGCTAGGGGGTGATGTCTACAACATGAATGACGAAATCGAGCCAGAATGAGATAATAAAGAAACCACACCTTTTGCCTTTAATAATCAATTTTTAAATATTTTTTAACATTAAAAATCGTTTTTATGTTACGCAAGAACATTGTCCTAATCCTTCTTTTTGCAGGTCTGTTGATGACCTCGTGTGACAGATTAATCACCATCCCTGCAGGCTATCTCGACACCCGGAATTTCAACGTGGGCACCTTTAATGCCATAGAGGCCCATAACGCCATCGATGTCGTATATTGCGACGTTGACCAGATCGTGGTCACCACCGACGCCAACGCTTTGGATAAAATCATAGTGAAACTCGATGGCCAGACTTTGGTCTTGCAATATCCGCCACGGTGGAGAAGTCTTGGGGAGACCCGAGTGTTGGTGCCGCGCCAGAACTTCCTCCACGATGTGGAGTTGAGCGGAGCGTCCTCATTTATTTCCGACAGTTGCCTGGTGGCCGACGAATTTGATTTGGAGTTGTCCGGTGCGTCCACCTTCAGCGCGCCTTTTTCCGCCCGCAAATTGGATATGGACCTCTCCGGCGCATCGACGGTGAACAGTGCGCTCTCTGTCTCGGACGAGTTGGATGTCCACGCCTCCGGCGCATCGAACCTGAACCTCTTTGGACAAGCCCCCCGTCTCGACGTGAAGCTCTCCGGCGCATCGTCCATCAGCACAACCAAGAGCAACGGCAGCTACAACTTCGCCAGCAACCATGTTGAGGGAGAAATTAGCGGCGCTAGCATGATGCGGTTTCATTGCGACGGCAGCATCCGTTGCAGCTTGTCCGGCGACAGCGAGATCTTTTACACGGGCACGGCCACAACGGTGGGCAGCAACTGTTCAGGCGGCTCCAATATCAATCACGAATAACGTACACTATGGAAAGGACAAAATAGTGCCTGTTGGCATAGAAATGCCTTAG
Source organism: Bacteroidales bacterium (assembly GCA_024685175.1). GTDB lineage: Bacteria > Bacteroidota > Bacteroidia > Bacteroidales > WCHB1-69 > F23-D06. Next base: position 125,550 of record JAIKWD010000013.1, on the reverse strand, counting down.
AAAAACAAAAAAAATCAGCAATCTACTTTCGTAAATTGCTGATTTTATTTTCTTTCGGGCGGCAGGTCGGATTCGAACCGACGACCCACGGAACCACAATCCGGTACTCTAACCAACTGAGCTACAACCGCCATATCGTGTGTCTCAAAGACGGCGGCAAAAATACACTTTTTTTCGCACATTCCAATTTTTAGCGGAGATTTTTTTATAGTGGTCAGTAGTTAGTGATTAGTTAGTCATTAGGTTGGGCTTCATTCCTGATTCCTAATTATTTTTTGTATCTTTGCCCCAATTATCATCCAAATCATAACAATGAAAAAATCTTTTCTTTTATCCCTAATATTCATTTTTATTACTACTGCTATGGCACAAAACATTTACGAAATTCCTGTCAAGGACAATAAAGGTAATGAAACCACCCTTGCAGCCTATAAGGGCAAAGTGCTTCTGATTGTCAACACCGCAACGGAATGCGGTTTTACTCCTCAATATGATGATTTGGAGCAACTCTACGCCCAATATCGTGCTCAGGGCTTCGAGGTGCTTGATTTTCCGTGCAACCAGTTTGGCGGCCAAGCGCCGGGTACTGACGATGAAATCCAACAGTTCTGCACAATGCGTTTCAACACAGAGTTCCCGCGCTTCAAGAAAATCGATGTCAATGGCGAGAACGAGTCCCCTCTGTACACCTATCTCAAAGCCCAGAAGAGCTTTGCCGGCTTCGACCCCAACCACAAACTGGGTCCCGTATTGGACCAGATGATGCGCAAGGCCGATCCCGATTACGACAAGAAACCCGATATCAAGTGGAACTTCACCAAGTTTCTCATCGATCGCGAAGGTAACGTCGTGCAACGCTTCGAACCTACCGCCGACAAAACGGCTATGGCTCCTGCTATTGAACAACTGTTGAAGTAGGGGAGAACGCTATTTCTCTTTTATCTCATACTCGTGTTTCCTCTTGGGATTCATGGGAAACCAACCCTTCAGCACGCGTTTGCGTTGCTTGAAGAGTTCGCCTATGCTCCATAGCGAAGATGCACTAACAATGCCTATGGCAGTAGATAATAGGATGTTTTGGATAAACAAAGAGGCGGTTGCGCAGGCTATGGCAATCAGCAAGAAGAGCCACCATAGTTTAGTGCCGGTATAATACTCTACTTTGATAACGATGGGATGAAAAAAGCCAATAATAACAAAAGTGCAGAGTGCGGTGATGATTCCAGTGAATTGTATAGACATTCCGAGGATTTTTGAAGCAGCAAAAATAGCAAAATTGTTATTGAAGACCTTTTTTTGCCCTTTTTGGGAAGAAATACGCAAACCCCATTTAATTGCCATCCGGGTGGCCACGGCTATAGAGACTCCGATTGAAAAGATACCGACAGACCTGTTGCTTACGTAGTAGGCCAGCAGATAATAAGACGGTGATCAGGTTATAGCAGTTGCAATATTTTTCCTGTTTGTTCGTTAGTTGTTAAGACTTTGCAATTTTTTACGATATGAGAACGTTGAAGTTAGAATCAGAAGTTGAGGTCTATGATGACCGTAATGAGCTCCCGGAGCGGATTTCCAAGCTGTTGGCGCAAGCTGAGGAGGCCGCCACACGCGCTTATGCTCCATATTCCCATTTCCAGGTAGGGGCTGCCGTGCAGATGGATAATGGCGAGGTGATTACGGGCAGTAACCAAGAAAATGCCGTGTTCCCTTGTGGCTTGTGCGCAGAACGTACCGCCGCTTTCGCCGCTTCGGCCAAGTATCCCGATGTGCCTTTTAAGGCTATTGCCATCACAGCCATCAATCCCGAGGCTCCGTTGGCTAAGCCTGTCTCCCCATGTGGCAGCTGCCGCCAGGCTCTATATGAGTACGAGCAGAAGTTCAACAATCACATGGAAGTCATATTGGCTGGACAATCCGGACCCGTTTTTGTATTCCATAGCGTAGAAGATCTCCTACCTTATACTTTTAATGCGGGTTTCATGTCGTAATAGGGCCTGTTCATAACTTTATTTGCCCTTTTCGTCCGAGGTGATACCTTTTTTATGGATATTTGCCGTCCGAATATCTGTAAAACATTCTATTATTTAATTTATGGAAAACAAGCCAGTTACTAGCAGTAAGCCGGCAAAGACGCTGTCTTATAACCGCGTCGAGTCTGTGTTGGGAACAACCGGCAAAATCACACCCCAAGCAGTGGAATTTGAAGCTGCCGTTCTCGGTGCACTCATGATTGACGATAACGCTGTGAGCACAATTCTTGACTTTCTCTCAGCCAAGATGTTCTACGTGGAAGCTCACCAACATATCTTCCAGGCAATTGAGAAACTGTTTATGTTGACTCAACCGATAGATTTATTGACGGTCACCAACCAACTGCGAAAAGACAAACTGTTGGAGGTCGTCGGAGGCTCTTCCTACCTCGCTTCCTTGACCAATCGTATTACCTCTTCCGCCAATATTGAATACCATGCCCGCGTGGTCATGGAGAAATTCGTCCTTCGGGAACTGATCCACAACTGCAATGAGATTATTACCGACTCGTACGACGAGTCTAACGATGTCCTCGACCTCCTCGACAAAGCGGAAAGCAAGATCTTCAATATCGTGGAGAGTAATTTCAAGCGAGATAGTAAGCTCTTGCCTCAGGTGGTGGACTCTGCGCTGAAAAATCTGGAGGCCATTCGGAACAATGACGATAACATGCAAGGCGTGCCGTGCGGCATTCGTTGCATAGACGACAAGACGGGCGGCTGGCAGAAGTCGGACCTTATCATTATTGCGGGTAGACCGGGTATGGGTAAGACCTCCTTTGTGCTTTCCATCGCGAGAAACGCCGCACTGGATGCCGACGTCCCCGTGGCCATCTTCTCCCTGGAAATGTCCGCCACCCAGCTGGTGCATCGTCTCTTCTCCATGGAGTCAGGTGTGCCTTCCGACCATATCTCAAAAGGTACGCTTTCGGAAGACGAATGGATTAAGCTGATGAAGGTGGTGGGCAAGCTGGAAAGCTCTAACCTGATCATTGACGACACCCCTGCTTTGTCCGTTTTCGATTTGCGCGCAAAATGCCGCCGTCTTAAACATAAACATGATATCCAGTTGATTATCGTTGACTACTTGCAGCTGATGCAAGGCGGTAACGACAATTCCGGCAAAGGAGGCAACCGTGAGCAGGAAATCAGCTATATCTCCCGTTCGCTCAAGGCTTTGGCCAAAGAACTTAATGTGCCGGTCATCGCCCTGTCTCAGTTGAGCCGCGCGGTGGAAACCCGTGGCGGATCTAAACGCCCTATGCTGTCCGACCTTCGTGAGTCAGGCTCTATTGAGCAAGATGCCGATCTGGTCCTTTTCCTCTACCGCCCTGAGTATTATAAATTGGATACCTTCGAGGATAATACCCCTTCAGCAGGCCTTGCCGAAGTCCTCTTCGAGAAAAACCGCCATGGCTCCACGGGCGCCGAGAGAGTGCGCTTCATCAGCCGTTATACTAAATTCGACAATCTTGACAACGAATATCTCCAAGGTCAGGATATGACTTTTACAGGAGAGAATGTGATCCGACCGAATGAGAGTTTTGATATTCTTGAAAGTAGCATGAATGACGACGACAGCATGCAGCCGGACACCTCGCTCGAAGATATGCCCTTTTAGTCCGTTCTGTTTGATAATACTATTATGAAAAAGTTGTCGATGGAAGAATTGAACCGTATTACGCCGGCTCAATTCAAAGAACAAGCCAAGATTCCGTTGGTGGTAGTGCTGGACAACATTCGGAGCATGAACAATGTGGGCTCCGTTTTTCGCACGTGCGATGCCTTCAAGGTCGAGAAGTTGTTCTTGTGCGGCATCACAGCATGCCCACCTAACAAGGAGATTAGCAAGACGGCCTTGGGCGCCACCGAAAGCGTGATTTGGACATACGTGGAGGATGTGGTGGAATTGGCCGACCGCCTGAAGAAAGAAGGCTATAAAGTCTTTGTGGTGGAGCAAGTGGACGAATCGGTTAAGCTCCAGAACATGTCTTTTTCAAAGGACGAGAAGTTGGCCGTCATTGTGGGGAATGAGGTTTTTGGCGTGGACGAGCGCCTGCTGCCTATATGCGATGCAGCCATAGAAATACCCCAATTCGGCACGAAACACTCGCTGAATGTATCCATCGCAGCGGGCATCGTGATCTGGGAAGTAGCTAAGCATTTCTTCTAGAAAGCGTAGCCAATGGCTAACTTCAATCCGCTCATCAAGCGGTACCGGTGATATGGGCTTTCAAGCCACTGTACGTTGATCCATCGTCCCATGCTGGTACGCGTAGGATCGTAGATAGGTACGGCGTAGTCCACGCGTACGACGAGGAAGTTGAAGTCGAGACGAAGTCCCAAACCCACGTCGATGGCCAGCTCTTTATAGAAACGATTGAATGCGAACTCGGCATTGGGCATGTCCGCGTTCTTGCGCGACAGCCAAATGTTTCCGATATCGCTGAAAATGCCATATTTGAAAGATTTATATATGGTGCCCCGGTACTCGAGGTTCAACTCGATCTTGATGTCTCCGGTAAAAAGACTGTCCTTGCCATGTTCGTATGAACCAGGTCCGAGAGCTCTGTATTCCCAACCTCTCATGCTGTTACTGGTACCTAGATAGAATCCACGTTCGTATGGGATGTATGAGTCCTTGTCCAAGGGTATCATGGCTCCGGCCGATAACCGTGTGGCGAAGGAGTTGTTCTTGTTGATTTTGTAAGTGTAATACCAGGTGGTCTCTAGTTTTTCAAAAGTGGAGTAATCATACCCGACACTATCCAGAGAATTGCGGCTTATGATCCAACGATGATCGGGCGTGAATAAAGCGTTTAACCCCTTGAGGAATAGTCCGGAAGATTCAAAGTTAACGGAGATACGCATGTTGTGGTTGCGCTTTGTGATGGAGAAGGGCACCAAGAAGTTCAAATTATAGGTGAACGATAACAAGAAGAACTTGCCGAACTTGTTTTGATAGGATTCCGGATAGTTGTCGTAATTCAGGATTCGCGCGGCTCTTCGGTCGCTGATGTTGATGGTGCTGATGCTAATGGGGCTGACGCTTTGATTGGTGTAATGGTTGGGACTCCAATTGTAGGTAAGGCCGATGTTGTACATCAGTCGACGATAGAGACCCGAGTAATTGATGCTGGCGTTGATGGCCGTGTTGTAACGAATACCCGTTTCTTGCTGTAATTTCTTGAATAGAAAGAAGTTGGGGAATGTTAGCGTTGCGGCTACACCAAACTCCGGATAGGCGTAGGTGGTGTTGTGATGGAAGAGATTGTTGAGGGAGTAGTAGAAATAACCACCCGACAAGTTGACGGTGAGATGCTCCGCTCCCTTGAAAAGGTTTCGGTTTGTATAGGTGAAGGAAATGGCTGACTTGTCGTTACGTAAGTCCACCTGACCTCCAATACTGTGGATCTTTAAAGGAATTAACCGATAATAAGAGTCCAGCCCGCCGGTACGGTTGATGGTGTCTAATAAATGTTCGTTTTCGCTGAACTCGATGCTGTGAAAGCTGAAGTTGTCGAGTTGGTTGATGGCTTGGCTGCTCCTCCTTCGTACCGTTTGTGAGTAGGGTATGTTGCGTTTGCTGAAAATAGCGTCGGCAATGGTGGAGTAGTGGAAATCCTTGATTGGCTTTTCCAACCAAGAGTAATGGGGAGTGATGAAAAAATACCGAGTGCTGTCTCTACGGTCCCTGGAATAAAACCTGACAGTGTCATAAGTTGAAGAGGTGGCCGTATTACTGTAATTGGTGAAGATGTATACGTTGTTGTAGACGTATTTGTACAGATAGCGAGAAGCGTTGTCCTTGTTCGGGATTTTCATCACGATGTCCAACGAGACGGTCTTGGGAGCAGGCGCGGAATCGTTTGCGGGCGGATCGTAAGAGACCTCACAGCTGATAATGGACTTCTCAACGTAGTAATAACCCTCGTCCCGGATGAGGTTGATGATTCGCGTCAGCTCGTCGGAGATGATGTTCTCGTTATATTGCATGCCCTCCGACAAGAGACTTTCATCACGATTGAGGATGACAATCTTGCGATATTCGGGGATGTCAATATTATAATTGATATGGCTGATGTGATATGGCTCGTTGGAGACGACATGGTAGTTGGCCTTCACCATTTTCGGGTTGACCTTTTTGTGGGTGATGTCATAAGAGACGGTGGCGTCGAAAAATCCCGCTTGTTTCATCACGATATTAAGCTGTTCGATGGAATTGTTCGCTTCGGTGGAATCGAATAATACGGGAGGCTCGCCGACTTTGGTGCGGAGCCATTCACGGGTCTTTGTGTCTTTAAGCTCGCCGGTCTTCTTGTCGATGGTAGGTTGGCCCATGGCATACAAGCGAGGCTTGATGAGAAAGATAGATAGAAAACGATTGTTGGGGATGGGGCGACAATAAGATTTCAAGTCATCAATGTCGGCAGAGGAGACCCCCTTGACATCAACATTGTTCTTTACCAGCATGTACTCGTTCTCCGTAAGCATCTTCGTGGGATTGCAGGCGGAAAGCAGGATCGCTGCGATGAACAATATGAATGTGAAACGCCCCTTTTTCATGCAATTTTAACTTTTACCCTTTACGGGGAAGAAGATGTATTCAGTACAGAGAATGACAAAGGCAGTCAGTATAGTGTTGGCGACTATGGTCAATAAAGTGTGCCCGAAATTCTTGAACGAGGCCACTTCAATGCCTATTACGAGAGCTTGGTGAAGCAGAGTGAGAATGGTCACATAGGTGATCAACCATTTGAAATCCTTAATGCCGGGAATCGGGCGGTCGGTGGTCTCTGAGGTCTTTCTGCCGTTAAGCGCTTTGACGAAATAGGGCCGCACAAACATGAAAAGGACACAAGCGAGTGCATTGACACCTAAGGTGTGCGTGAACATGTCTACAAATAAACCTGAAGCGAAACCGATCAGATATTGTACGGATAAAGGCAACTCTAGGGGAAGCAAGAACAACGCAAGCAGATACAAGGCAGGGGTGGCGAACCCGAACAAGTTGATGTAATTGCAGATGAAAACCTGCAATAACAGTACAATGATGAAACGCAAGATCTGAGAGACTGTGTTATTCATTCTTGAAGTTCGCTTTTAGGGTGTCGATTTCAGATTTGTAGAGGTTCTCTAATAAGTATACTGTGTGCAACCGACGAAAGTCTGTGGCCAGTTTGATCTTGATGGTGAGGAAGCTGGCGTTCTTGCCCACGGCCACCTCCTTGACGGTGCCGATGAGCAATCCCTTGGGAAAGATGTTGGAGAATCCGCTCGTGATGACGGAGTCGCCCAGGCTGATTTCCAAGTGCTGGGGGATGTTTTCCAAGTACGCCACTTGAGGATCGTTGCCTTCCCATACTACGGTGCCCACTTGGTTGATGGGGGAAACGATGGCACTTATTCGTGAGTCGGGATGAAGGATAGGGATGATGGAAGAGAAATTCTCGGAAACGTCGCTCACAACGCCCACGACGCCCTTGGGGCACGTGACAGCCATGTCACGGCTGATGCCGTCCTTACTCCCCTTGTCGATGATGATGTAGTTGAATGCCTGATCGGTGGTTTTGTAGATGACATGTGCATAGGTGTAATCATACAAACGTATGCTCCGCGGATGAAGAGAGTCGGTAGGAGTCATCATGTGCCGCAGGGTGTCATCCTTCTCGATGAACATGTTCTCTTGCTCACGCATGAGCGCAATGTTCTGTTGCGTCAGCTGGTCGTTTTCTTTGCCCAAACTGAAACGATGAATCATTTCCGCCCAATTCTTCTGGATGGGCCCCACCATGTTTTGACACACCTTGGCGAACTTGTACTTGCTGTACGCCATCGACTTGCCAATCATGATGATGCTCACAACCAGAAGAATTGCCAGCAGGAAATAATGGAAATTCTTTTTGAAGAATTCGATCAGGTTGTTCATGTAGGGGGAGGATTAGAGCTTTTCGGCAAATTCCTTACCGGCACGTAGGCAGGCGATGTTGACATTGACAACATCCTCGCCCTTGCGTGCAAAGTTCTCGCGTACGGCGTTCTCAATCTCCTCGAACGGAATGCCCAAGTACGGCGAAGCAGCACCCAAGATGACCATGTTGGCGGAACGCGCAGAACCGAGATCCTTGGCGATCTTGTCGGCGTTGATGACTACCTTGTTCTTCAACTTGCCCAACTCGGCCGACAACTTGTCGAAGTCGGGATAGTTCGGGATGTTGACGAAGGGCTGGTCGTTGGTGATGAGCCAGCCGGTCTCGGGATTCAACCAAGGAAGATAACGGAGAGACTCCATTGGCTCCACGGAGATGATCATGTCGGCCTTGCCCATGGGGATGAGGTCGGAAGCGATCTCCTGATCGGACAGACGGAAGTGCGATTGCACGTCTCCACCGCGTTGGCTCATGCCGTGAACCTCCGCTTGTTTCATATACATACCTCTTTTGACGGCTGCGTAGCCGACGATGGTGGCGATGGACAAAATACCCTGTCCGCCTACACCTGCTAATATGATGTCTATTTTCATTTTTGTATGTTCTTTTTTGTTTCTACTAATGAATGACTGTTTGGGATTTGAGACTTTGAATCCTCTTATGTCTCGCATCTCACATCTTAAATCCTACTTCTTCGCCGCTTGTTGTTTCTTCATACGGCGGCTGAGCGTTTGGATGCACTCACGGGTCGGAATGATGACGGACACGCCTTCGTATTCGAGTTCCTTTTGGATGATGGCCACATTCTCTTCGTGGTGTGCCTTCAGCGGGGTGATGCGGTGGATGTGTTCCTCTTCGACGCCAAGACCCTTGCAGATCTCGCCGAGTACGCCGAGGGCGTGGGAGTCCTGGCCGCCCGTCATACCCGTGGTGCTGTTGTCGAGGATCATCACGGTGACAGGGGTTTTCTCGTAGATGCAGTCCAAGAGGGAGGTCATACCGCTGTGGGTGAAGGTGGAGTCGCCGATGACTGCCAAAGCGGGGCGTAGACCGGCGTCCACGGCACCCTTGGCCATCGTGATGGAGGCGCCCATGTCGACGGTGGTATAGATGGCGTTGTACGGAGGCAGTGCGCCGAGGGTGTAGCAACCGATGTCGGCGAACACCTTGCCCTTGCCGTATTTCTCCATCGCGGCGTTGATGGCATTGTAGGAGTCGATGTGCGGACAGCCCACACACAACGCGGGAGGTCTGGGAACCACCAGCTCCGGAACAGGAGCTCCGTAGCTGTCGGGCAGGCCGAGGGCCTTGGCCACGAGGTTGGGGTTCAACTCGCCGTCACGCGGCAGCGCGCCGGAGAGACGGCCAATGATGTTGCCCGTGCGGTTCAGAATGCCGCGGACTTGCTCCTCGATGAAAGGATAGCCTTCCTCGGCGACCAACACGGTTTCGCATTCGTCCACCATCTTGGCAATCAACTTGGACGGCAACGGATATTGGGAAATCTTGAGGACAGGGTAGGGGCACTTGCCACCTTCGAAGTTCTCCATCAAGTAGTTGTATGCGATACCGGAGGCGATGATGCCCATCTTCTTATTCTCTCCGTCGATATACTTGTTGAAAGGAGAGTTCAGGGACTCGTTCTCGAAGGCCTCTTGTTTGCCTAGTAGCGTGCGATAGTGGACGCGGGCGTTGGCGGGCAACAGGATGTATTGTTTCGGGTTATCTTCGATGTGCAGCGGGTTCTGCGGGCGTTCGGCCTTGCGTTCGACGCCGGCGCGGGAGTGTGACAGACGCGTGGTCAGACGAATGAGCACGGGCGTGTGGTACTTCTCCGAGAAGTCGAAAGCAGCGTACGTAATGTCGTAGGCCTCTTGCTGGTTCGACGGCTCGAAAGAGGGAATCAACGCGAACTTGGCGTAATAGCGGGAGTCTTGCTCGTCTTGCGAAGAGTGCATGGACGGGTCGTCAGCCACCACCACCACGAGGCCACCGTTGGCACCAGTGATGGAGGAGTTCATGAATGGGTCGGCTGCCACGTTCAAACCTACGTGTTTCATGCAGACCATGGCTCGCTTGCCGGCGTATGACATGCCTATGGCGGATTCCATGGCGGTCTTCTCGTTACCAGCCCAGATGCTGTGCACCTCGCCGGCGCGACCCTGCTTGGAATTCTGTATAAACTCTGTGATTTCTGTAGATGGAGTGCCCGGATAGGCGTACACTCCGGACAAGCCAGCGTCCAATGCGGCTTGGGCTAATGCCTCATCTCCTAAAAAAAGTGTTTTTGACATAAGGTATTTTTAATTTTTATTTTAATATGTTGAATAATAAATTTTTATGAAAATAAATATCCCATTATAAAGAGTTGCAAATATACAAAAAATCACAACAACCCCGCGTGCTTGTTTGCCCACCGTTCCGTATAAAAATCGTAGTAGTCCTTTCCCTCCTTCATACACAACAGATGGAGGATGGATGGAATGCCGATGATGAATAGGTAGAGCGGCCCGAAAATCTTGGAATCGACCGTGTGACCGTCCATCTCGTGCCGGATGGTGAAATCGTCGAGGATCATCTTGGGATGGATGATGGCGAAGTTGCCCAACGACACGCTGCCCGCCTTGTCCGGAAACCGACTGCCTGTGAGCCCCAGACAATGGTTCCGATAGGCCACGATTTTTATCTTCCCCAGAAAAGGAATTATCGCCAAAGCAACCAGATTTTGTGGCAGTTGCCACAGGAAAAGCAGGATGAACAATAGTATTCTCTTGTACATTTTATTAATGAGAAGAATCCGTTGCAAAGATATCAATTTTCCGATGAAGAAATAATCTGCCAAAATGTCAGCGGCTCCCCCAAAAATGTTTTGGCACAGTTGTTGTATAAATACGCTGTCGATTTGTGTCGACCATTCAAACAATTAATTGAAATAATAATCTTAAAATAACAATTATCATGGGAAAAATCATTGGAATTGACTTAGGAACCACCAACTCCTGCGTTGCCGTTATGGAAGGCAATGAGCCGGTTGTGATACCGAACAGCGAAGGCAGACGTACGACACCGTCCATCGTGGCCTTTGTCGGTAATAACGAAAGAAAAGTGGGTGACCCTGCCAAACGTCAGGCCATCACCAACCCCACCAAGACCATCTTCTCCATCAAACGTTTTATGGGCGAGACCTACGATCGCGTGACCAAAGAGATCGAACGCGTGCCCTATAACGTGGAGAGAACGGCCAACAATATGCCGAAAGTGAAGATCGACGACCGTTCCTACACGGCCCAAGAGATTTCGGCTATGATTTTGCAAAAGATGAAGAAGACCGCGGAAGACTACCTCGGCCAAGAGGTGACGGAAGCCGTCATCACTGTGCCGGCCTACTTCAGCGACTCGCAACGTCAGGCCACCAAGGAAGCTGGCGAAATCGCCGGCCTTACGGTGAAACGTATCATCAACGAACCTACAGCTGCCGCTTTGGCATACGGCCTTGACAAGAAGAAAAACGACTCCAAGGTCGCTGTGTTCGACCTCGGTGGCGGTACCTTCGATATCTCTATCCTGGAACTCGGCGACGGCGTGTTCGAGGTCAAATCCACCAACGGTGATACCCACCTCGGCGGCGACGACTTCGACCACAAGATCATCGACTGGTTGGCCGATGAGTTCCAAAAGGACTACAATGTTGACCTTCGTAAGGACGCAATGGCCCTGCAACGTCTGAAAGAGGCGGCTGAAAAGGCCAAGATCGAGCTCTCCAGCTCCAACTCCACCGAAATCAACTTGCCGTACATTATGCCCATCGACGGTGTACCGCAACACTTGGTCCGCACGCTCACCCGTGCTCAGTTCGAGCAACTCTGCGACGACTTGATTCGTGCCACCATCGAACCGTGTAAAAAGGCCCTGTCCGACGCCGGCTATACCACCGCCGATATCGACGAGGTGATCCTCGTGGGCGGCTCCACCCGTATCCCGGCCATTCAGGATATCGTGGAGAAATTCTTCGGCAAGACTCCGTCCAAGGGCGTCAACCCCGACGAAGTGGTCGCCATCGGCGCTGCCATCCAAGGTGGCGTGCTCACAGGCGAGGTCAAAGACATCCTGTTGCTTGACGTCACCCCGTTGTCCTTGGGTCTTGAAACCCTCGGCGGCGTGATGACTAAGCTCATCGAAAGCAACACGACCATCCCGACCAAGAAGACGGAGACCTTTACCACTGCCGTCGATAACCAGACCTCTGTGGAAATCCACGTGCTCCAAGGCGAGCGTCCTATGGCCGCTCAGAACAAGAGCATCGGTCGTTTCCACCTTGATGGCATTCCTGCCGCTATGCGTGGCGTGCCTCAAATCGAGGTTACCTTCGACATCGATACCAACGGTATCTTGAGCGTGACCGCCAAGGATAAGGCATCCGGCAAAGAGCAGAAGATCCGTATCGAGGCTTCTTCCGGCCTGTCCGATGAGGAAATCAAGCGTATGAAGGCCGAGGCTGAGGCCAATGCCGATGCAGACAAGAAAGCCAAGGAGGAAATCGACAAGCTGAATGCCGCCGACTCATTGGTGTTCACCACCGAGAAACAACTCAAGGAGTTTGGCGACAAGGTGCCCGCTGACGACAGAGCCAAGATCGAGGCCGCTGCCGCCAAACTGAAAACCGCGCACGACAACAAAGATTTCGCCGGTATTGACGCGGCTACAGCCGAGTTGCAAGGCGCATGGCAAGCCGCTTCTGCCAAGATGTACCAGCAAGGCAGCGGCAACCCGCAGGACTTCGCAGGTACCAACCCTGGCGCCGGCGCACAAGGCCCGCAAGGCGGTTCCAACAACGGCAACGACCAAGAAGTCCAAGATGTGGATTTCGAAGAGGTGAAGTAGTGCCAGATTTGCGCAATAAAAGCGAGCAAAACTACCTTTAACCATATTGCAAACGGGAACGACAGCAATGTCGTTCCCGTTTTTTTCTGTTTTTGTGCTTCTTGAAAAAAAAAGTTTACAGTGTTTGCCCATTGGAAATATTTTATAATTTTGCCGTTTGAAGATGGTTTTTGGGATGGAAATATGATGTGGACGATTTACATTTAACAATTAATAATTTCAAGAAAATGAAAAAGTTTTATCAATTCATTCTGATCGTTGTCTTTTCCCTGTGGACATGCGTTTCGATGGCCCAAGGCCTTTACGAATACACCTTCTCCACGGGTACGGATGCCACCAAGTGGATCCCGCTGACGACAACTACGCCCATTATCACCCCTGGTGCAGTTGACAGTCGGGCGTCAAGTGTCCTGGACATTGGTTTTAATTTCACGTTCGGTGATGACATTTATACGCAATTCAGTGTCAATACTGACGGCAACCTGCGCTTGGGACCCACTGTGACGGGTGTGAGTGCTTATTCGAACCCATTCAACGCGACAAACGCCAACACCAATAGCCCCAAGATCAACTTCATGGGATGTGACGGCTACCAGACGGATAGTTGTTACGTGTATAAGGAATTGGTCGGTACCGCTCCCAATCGTATATTGGTGGTGGAATTTGCAATGTCCACCTACAACAATATTTCCCGTCCTTCGCTATTGCGTTGGCAGGTGCAATTGTTCGAGGGTAGCAACGATGTCCAAATCGTATATGCTTCAACCACGCCACCTATTCTGCCCAATGTTACACGCCAGGTGGGTATGTGTATTAACGCCAGCGATATTTGGATGGTGAATGCAAGCCATGTGGCGACCCATTACACGTCCGGACAGACGAGCACGATTGCCGTGGGCAACTGGCCGGATCCAAATCGTTATTATCACTTCGCAGCTCCTGTGATCACTTGCGTTCGACCGTTCAATCTGTCTTCACCCATTGTCTCATCTTCTTCAGCGACTGTTTCTTGGGGCACGAGCGAACCCTCGTCCAACGCTATCGTTCAACTCAAGCCAGCCTATGATTCGTGGACTTCTCCGTCTGTTTTTACTACTCAACTGACGGACACTTTCTATCAGTTTACAGGGCTTACACCTTCCACATCCTACGATTTCCGAGTGGCAGTGGATTGCGGTGGTGGCGACACCAGCGCGTGGAGCACGGCATCCTTCACCACTTCGTGCGTCGAGATAGACACCTTGCCCTATTTCTGTGACTTCGAGACGGCTGGCTCAGGATCCTATCCTCTGCCGCTATGCTGGACAAAAGGCACCCAACACGCCAACTATCCCTATCGTAACACAGGTGCCAATGCCTATCAAGGCAATGGATTCCTGTATTTCTATACTACTAACTATGTGGCTCTGCCTCCAATAGACAGAGATGTCATTGACTTGAGTACAACGCAGGTCTCCTTCTATGCACGCGGCAATGGCTTTGTGCTGAAAGTGGGTATGATGTCTGATCCTACCGACTTGAGTACGTTCGTCCAGATTGGAACAGACATCACGTTGAATGGCGAGTATGCGAAATACGAGATTCCTCTTGGCACCTATACGGGCGCAGGCTCTTTCATAGTCCTTCGTAATATCGCGAACAACTATATTTATGTCGATAATGTTTCCTTGGAAGAGATTCCGAATTGTACACGTCCGGTCTTCCTTAGCATAACAGATAGTCTAACTACTCAAAACAGTCTCCAACTCACTTGGACTGAAGCGGGTACGGCTACGGAATGGGAGGTGGAATATGGTCCTGCAGGTTTCTTGCCTGGCAATGGCACTGTCGTGAATACGAGCGTGCCATACTTGGATGTGGCTAACCTGTCGCCAGCATCCTCTTATGATTTCTATGTGCGTTCGTTTTGTGCTTCGGGCGAGATGTCCGAGTACAGCAACAAGTGCACAGGTACGACACTTTGCGGTCTGATTACCTCTATGCCGTTCTCCGAAAATTTCGACAGTTATGCGGGTGCCAGCACGTCGTCGTCTACCGCGGTATTACCGCATTGTTGGAGCAACTACACGACAAGTACGTCTTCAAGCTATACGGGATATCCGTATATCTACAACAGTACATTTAGCAATTATGCGCTCAGCGGCATCAACAGCCTCTATTTCTCATCCTACAAGACATCGGCGACTACATTGTATGGTGGTGACGAATATGTCATCCTGCCTCCAATAGATACCACTTTGTTCCCGATGAACTCGTTGCAGCTGGAATTCAGCGCTCGTAAGCGCTCAGCGAATTCTAGTGACCAGGTCTCCTACTATTACTTCTTGACCTTGTATGTGGGCGTATGGGCCGAAGACAGCACCTTCACGCCGGTTGATACCATTGAGATCGGTACTATGGAAGATCTTAGTTATCATGACTATGTTGTTATGTTTAACAAGTTTTCGGGTTATGGTAACCACATTGCCATTATGGCTCCCGCACCTGCCCAAAGTTCAACTTCAGGTGGTTCCTATGGCGTATACTATTACAATGCCGGCCACGTGGACGACATTATGGTGTCTGTGATCCCTTCTTGTCCTAAGCCTTTCGAAGTGCAGGCATTCAATGAACTTCCGTATAGCGTTACAGTTGATTGGACCCCGATGGGCAACGAGTCGGAATGGGAGGTTGTGGCTGTGCCCCAAGGCTCTGATCCCGACGTCGGCAGTCCAATGCCGACCTTGGCGCATCCCTTTACCTATACAGGCTTGACCCCAAGTACAGACTACGATATCTATGTGCGTGCCATCTGCGGCAACGAGTATAGCCCATGGTCCAAGAAACAAACAGTCACCACAAAGTGCGCGCCTACAACCGTGCCTTATGTGGAGAACTTCGATACGTATGGTACATCCACAAGTTCAAGTAGCTTAACCCCTGGCGTCTTCCCGTCCTGTTGGACCGCCCTGTGCAACAATACCTCACCATACCCATACATTAGTTCCACCTACCACTCTTCCGGTGTTGGTGCTCTTTACTTCTACAGCACTTCCACCTTCTATGCGTATGCCGCCTCCCAAGCCATTGACGTCTCTCAATACCCTGCGGGTTCCTTGGCCCTCAGCTTCAAGATTATGAAGACGAGCGAGAACTATGGCCGTATGCGCGTAGGTGTCACCACGAATCCCAATTATGTGGATTCAATGATAGTCATCAAAGACTTTTATCCTACGGATTATGAAAGTGTCAACACCTGGTATTCGCAGATGCTCATCCTTCCTGACCATTACACCGAACCCATCTATCTGGTGTTCTACCTTCCGGAAGGTGGTACGCGTTATTCTGTCTTGGACGACGTACAGCTGATGGAAGCTCCCGAATGCCCGGCTCCCAGCCTACTCAGTGTCAGCCAAGTGATGGGCTCCACCGCCTTGCTTACGTGGAACCCGTCTCCTTATAATGTTCAAGACTACATCATTCAATATTCAGAACAGGGCATGGACGACTGGTCGTTACCCATTCATACCACCGACAATCACTACATCTTGTCCGAGCTAAGCCCAGAAACCTTCTATGAGGTTCGTCTGTTTACGGAATGTGAAGAGGGATCCTCCGACACGTTGACAGCCACTTTCCGCACCGGCTGTCTGTCTGGCGTTTCCGACCTTGTCATCGGTGCGGGCACTTCCACCACCTATTATGTGCCCACCTATGTCACCACTTCCACAACTTCGAATTATTCACTTAATCAGCAATTGTGGGAGAGCTCGGAGTTGGGAAGCACCCCTGGCAATATCTCGTCCATCTCCTTGCGTTATGCGGGAACAGTGGACACTACCCGAAACTACAACATTTATATGATGCACACGGTTGAACCTACCATCCCGAATACCTTTATGCCGATGACCAATGCTCAATTGGTGTATAGCGGCAACGTTCGTTGGGTGGCTGGTGGCGACGGCTGGAACACGATTGTCCTGGATACTGTCTTCCACTACAATGGCGATGAAAACGTGGTCATTACCTTCGATGACAACACCGGCATTCCGGTAGGATCTACTAGTGCGGTGAAATTCTATTATACGGCAAACGGTAGCTCCACTGCATCGCAGAACAGATGTCATGTCGTGTATAAAAACCAGGCAAGCGATCTGGATCCTTTCAATTTGGGAAGCATCACGGGTACGCGTAGCACATATCGCAACAATATTCGTTTTGGTTTCGAATGCGATCCCAATGCTTCGTGTGTGGCCCCGAATGTGTTAGTGACCGATGTGACGGGAACAAGTGTTACCTTGGATTGGGTGCCTGGTTATGGCGAAACCACTTGGGAGCTGCAATACAAGACTGCTTCTGAGGTTGACTATACTACTGAAGGTCTTGTGACGAGTGCCCCGTATACTGTACTCGGCCTGTCGCCCTCCCAGAACTATATGTTCCGTATGTGTGCAGTGTGCTCAGTTGGAGATAGCAGCGCTTGGACGACTGTCACTGCCCAGACCCCATGTGATTTCGCGGAATTCCCGTTGACTGAGAATTTCGATGGATACCCCGCATCCTCCGTAGCTTCTTCTGGAATCATGCCGTCCTGTTGGGTAGGTCTGACCAATTACGAGAGCCAAAAACCTTACGTGTCTTCTGTGGAGACCTTTAGCGGAACAGGTGCCCTGAGATTGTATGGTACCTCTTCATATTATGGTATTGCCGTACTACCTCCTTTTGATACCTCGATCATTATGGATTCCCTACAGGTCCAATGCCATGTCTACACCTCTGACCAAGGCGCTCTCTTTGAAGTGGGCATGATGAGTGACCCCAATGACCCCTCCACCTTCGAAATAATCGGTTCCTACACTCCTTCCGAAGTCAGTACCTGGAAATATGTAGCCGTCAATACCACTTCGTATGTGGGCTCAGGTCGTTATTTGGCCCTTCGCGTGCCGCAAAACAGCACCTGTGCTCTTTACGTGGACGATATCACCGTGAAATACATTCCTACCTGTGTCCCAGTATCGAATATCCAAGCCGTTTCGCTGACTGCCACACAAGCAGAAATCACTTGGACACCAGGTGATGCTGAGTTCTCCTGGAACTATTTCTATGGACCTGCCAATTCCGTAGATGTTACCATGACTGACCTGAGCGAAGGGACGACAGCCAACACCGTACAGCTCACCGATTTGTCACCCAATACAGACTATGTGCTTTTCGTACAGTCCGACTGTGGTGCCGATGAATATAGCAGCTGGATGTCCTTCGCTTTCACTACGCCTTGTCAGCCGTTGCAATTGCCTTATTACGAAGATTTTGAGAGCTACGCCGGCGTAACCTCCTATTCAGAAGAGGTGTTGCCTGACTGTTGGCATCGCATCAACACAGGTACCTATTCCTATTATCTTGGTTTGCCTGTTATTTATGGAAGCACCTCATACTCGCAAAGTGGTATGAACAGTCTCTATTTATACACTTCTCAGTCATTGTCCTCCGATTATGGCAACTTATATGCCATTCTTCCGGAAATTGACACTGCAGTCAATCCTATCCATACACTACGACTTTCCTTCGGCGCTAGAAAGTATCTCTCATCTTATGATTTCATCCTTGTGGCTGGCGTAATATCCGATATTACCGACCAATCGACCTTTGTGCCTGTGAAAACCATTTCAGTCACGGGCACTACTTACCAGGATGTTGTCGTTGACTTCTCTTCTTACAGCGGTGCGGGTCGGAACATTGCCTTGTTCTTGGACAAGAATATTACGACCTCCACTACTAATGCCGGTTATATTGATGATATAACCTTGGAGATGATACCGCAGTGTGACGCTCCGACCAATTTGGTGGTGAGCGATGTCACGCAGACTTCCGCGACAATTACGTGGTCTCCTTCCGGAGCAGAATCGTCATGGGAGCTTTACCTCGTCAACGAGGGCGGCTCGATTTCGACGACTACCCCCAGCATTGTTTCCGATACTACTTTTAGCTATACAGATCTAACTGAAGGTACTGTTTATGAGGCCTATGTGCGTGCAATATGCCCGAACGGCGTAGGATACAGCGGATATCAGCACGTTGTCTTCACAACGGAATGCTTCCCGTTCACAGAGCTGCCTTTTGAAGAGAACTTTGATTCCTACACTGGCAATGCGGCTGCGTCTACTGCTTCGAACAACCTGCCCTCTTGCTGGCATTACATCAACAACGGCACGAACACCTACAGCGGTTGTCCGTACATATATAGCACGTCCACACTAGCAGAATCTGGCCTCAACACTTTGCGCTTCTATACCGGCACATCCACGGGTTATGCGTCTCAGTATGCCATTCTGCCAGAAATCGATGTGCAACAACATCCTATCAATACGCTGCAACTGCAATTTGACGTTCGTAAGAACAGCACTTCTTATGATTATTTCGCCCTCGTGGTTGGCGTTATGTCCAGTCCGACCGATGTCACTTCCTTTGAGCCCGTGGATACATTGGTTATCCGCTCCATCGATTATATTAACGAATTCGTTTATTTCAACAACTATCAAGGCTCAGGTAGCTATATTGCCCTGATGGCACCCAATCAATCTGGCGTCAGCTACAACGGCGGATATTTGGACAACATCAGCTTGTCGGAAATGCCTTCCTGTCAGCGTGTGAGAAACGACTTGACGGCATTTGACATCACCACCGATGCCATTACCCTTACATGGACCCCAACGGGCCCGGAGACGGACTGGATCGTGGAATATCGTGATCAGACGGATGATACCTGGCTTACCCTCAATGCTTCAATAATACCCTTCACGTTGGGCAACCTTACTCCTAATACGACGTATGAGATCAGAGTGAAAGCCGACTGTGGAAATGGCAACGTTTCAGAAGCCTCCGTGCCCGTGTCAGTAACTACCGAGTGCCTTCCTATGGGTGTTCCTTACGTGGAGAACTTCGATTCTTATACGGATGCCACTGCATCTTCTACCACCAACTACCTGCCATCTTGTTGGAAATATATCAACGACGGCAGCAACAGTACCTATGCTGGTTGTCCAAGTATGTATAGCGGTTCCACCTACGCCAACAGCGGACTTGTATGCCTGAGGTTCTACACGGGTACCGCCTCCAGCTACGGCAATGAATTTGCCATCCTTCCGGCCATCGATACGACAGAGTATCCTATCCAGAATCTCCGACTCTCTTTCAATGCTAAGAAATCCTCCACAACATATAACAATTTCACATTGGTCGTGGGTGTGATTGCCGATGTGACGGACACCTCCACCTTTACTCCTTGCGATACCGTGGTTATTATTTCCGACACTTACGTGCCCGCTGAGGTGTTCTTCCGCAATTGGACAGGCTATGGCGATAGAATCGCACTCTGGGCAATCAAGAATAATGGTGTCGCCCTCAATCAAGGTTATGTCGATGATATTGCCGTTTCCATTGCTTCGACGTGTCTCCCGGTTAGGGACAATGTTGAGGTGTCTGGCATCACGAGTTCCTCGGCTGTCGTTTCTTGGACGCCTAATGGAACCGAGACAGAATGGCTGTTGCGATATAAGGCAAGCGATGCTCCAAACTTTGACACGTTAGTCGTGTCTGGAGCACCAACATATCAACTCACTGGCTTGAACGATAACACCCTTTATGCGGTACAGATTCTCGCTTCTTGCGACAATGGAGAATATGCTTCATCTTGGACCACCATCAAACTCTTCACAACCAGTTGCTTCGACATTGACAGCCTGCCGTATACGGAAGGTTTCGAAGGCGTGGTAGGTACGACAAACACTTCCGATCACGTCCTGCCGGATTGTTGGAATTATTATAATACTGGTTCTAGTAATTCGGGAATGCCACAAGTCTATAATAGTTCGTCCTATGCACAGAACGGGACCAATAGTTTGAGATTCTATACGTATATGTCGTCTGCTTATAGTGATCAATATGCCGTTATGCCTGGTATAGATTCAGCTCTCTATCCTATGAACACGCTCCAGATTACTATGGGCGCCCGTAGGAATGCTAGCAGCTACAACTTTATGTTGGTTGTCGGCGTGATGACCGATCCGTTTGATATCAGCACGTTTACTCCGGTAGATACTATCAGCGCGTCAAGCACGGCCTATTCCAATCACACGGTTCGATTTGAAACCTATTCAGGAACTGGCAAGTACATTGCCCTCATGGCTCCAAAATCGTCAGGTTCCAGCTATAATGAAGGTAGCATTGACAACATCGTGGTGGAAGTGGCTCCGAGAATATGCGATGCCCCGACAAACTTGACCGCTTACAGTGTGATGCAGACTACGGCTTCAATTTCTTGGACGACAAACGGCTCCGAGACAGAATGGAATCTGCAATATAAGGAAGCGGCTGCATCTTCTTGGTCCAACAATGTAGTCGTGCAAAGTACCCCGAATCATAACTTGACGGGTTTGACCGCCAATACGGCCTACCATGTGCGCGTGCAGTCGGTGTGTGACACTGACCTGACTTCGGAATGGTCAACCGCTACGTTCACCACCTTGGAGGAGGTGATAGAACCCGATACTTGTGACGCTCCTACGAACTTGCAAGTGGTCGGTTTGACGCCATATACAGCTACGCTGACATGGACGCAGGTAGACGATGCCGCTTTATCATGGATCGTCCAATACAGACAAAGCGGCGCCACATCTTGGCTCTCAGTCCCTGCCCCGATCAGTACCATTACCTTGACTGGCCTGTCTGACTCCACGACCTATGAGGCCAGAGTGGTAGCCAACTGCGTCAGTGGTGTGGCCAGCTATCCGTCTGAGACCATCACCTTTACGACCCTTCACGACGGTATCAGCAATTACACGCTGTCCAATGCCGTGACTCTCTACCCGAACCCGACGCCAGACCGCGTGACCGTGACGGCGGAGACACAGTATGTCCAGTCTCTGAGAGTCGTGGAATTGTACGATGCCTTCGGCAAACGTCTCTCCACCCTCGATCCTGATGGCAACTCCGTTGTGGTCGACCTGTCGGGCTACGCCTCGGGCGTCTACTTCATACGTGTGTCCACAGAAAAAGGCACCGTGACGAAACGGATTGTGAAACTGTAGAAATCTACGGTTAATACGATAAGGCGTCTGCTCTGGCAGACGCCTTATTTATTGGAATAAATGTGTCGATGTCTTTTCTTGGATCAGTTTTTAATGAGTCTTGTCTCGGCGACACTTCCATCGACAAAATGAACCCGTAGAATATAAAAGCCCGCCTTTAATTGGGGCAAGGCGATGCCCTGCTCCTTGTCGGGTGAGAAATGCTGCCGCATTAGGCAAATTCCTTAATAGTGAAAATGTTGTCACAAAGCACCTTATAGCCATAAAGCGAATCGATTCAGAACTTCATTGATGGCGCAAAATTACGATTAATATCAATAGGAGATGACTGAGCTCGTTTGAGCATACACCTAAAAATGGTATCTTCGCCCCTGTTTTCGAAAAAATGAACTCTGATCCTGTAGAAATCACTTTTCGCCCCATTACCATTGCAGATAAGTCGCTGATCCAGCAATATCTGCGTAGTGGCCGTACTACTTGCGACTGGGCCTTTGCCACGCTCTTCTGCTGGCAACACGCCTTCGGATACCAATGGGCTGAAGTGAAAGGCTGGCTTGTGATCCGTTGTCGGATCAACGGCGAGCGGCGTGTCGGTTTTATGGTAATGCCCCGCGATGCCTCGCAATCCTATGTTGAGATCGTCCCCATCTTGTCTCGCGAAGCTGAGCGGCAAAGACAACCCTTGCTGCTGGTTAGTCTTGAAGAGAATGAACGCCGCCGATTGCTCCAAGAGTGCCCCGACTGCTTTGTGCTTGACAGCAACCGCGATTTCCAAGACTATGTCTACGATCGCGAAGAACTGGCCACGCTTCGCGGGCGCAAGTTCGCCCCCAAGCGCAACCACGTCAACAAGTTCACGCGACTGTACCAATATACCTACGAACCCCTCCAACGCAAGGACTTTGCCGAATGCCTCCGCTTGGAGAATGTGTGGCGTGACCAGCACAATTCCCAAACCGACGGGCTGACTGCCGAACAGCAGGCCATCCGCTTGGCTCTCGACAACTACGAGGCCCTGAACCTGACGGGTGGCGTGTTGCGGGTAGAGGGCGACATTGTGGCTTTTACCTACGGCTCGCCCCTGGGACCGTCTCTGTTCTGCACCCATATCGAGAAGGCGGATGTCTCCTACGATGGGGCCTATCCGATGATCAACTACCTTTTCGCCCGGCATCTTCCGGAACAATACACCCATATCAACCGCGAAGAGGATATGGGATTGCCCGGTTTACGAAAGTCTAAGCTCTCGTATATGCCCGTGTGCCTTTCCCCGAAATACGTCGCCTTGCAGATGAATGACGATATGCGCGACGTGAAGAAGGTCTGGAAGGAGTGCTTCGGCGACGAAGATACTTTCGTCAATAGTTTCATGGCGCGATACTATTTCCCGGACTGCTCGTATGTCCACAAAGAGGACGGCCACGTGGTCTCGATGGCCTTTATGGTGCCTTGTATGTCGGAACTTGGGCCTACGGCCTATCTCTATGCCATTGCCACGCTGCCGCAATATCGAAGCAGGGGCTTTGCAGGCAGGTTGGTCCAGGATGCCCTGTCCGCGGCCAAACAGCGGGGCTTTACTGTGGCGATGTTGATACCCGAGGGCTCGGACCTCAAGGTCTTTTACACCTGCTTGGGCTTTCAGGATGTGGACATCCCCGTCACCATCACGGGCGACCTTGACCTTGGCACCGGCGACGAGTCGGCCGACAGGGCGATGCTGGCGCCGTTGGCAGAGGGTCTCCAACTGCCCGAATCGTTGTCTGGACTTAAGATTGAGTTGAAAAGTTCGTTATAGGGCGCTCCGTACAATTCCGTTTTCTTGCACATAGTCGAACAGCCGGGCGTAGAAGTCATGCTTGGCCAAGGTGGCGCTGTTGCCCACGATGATGAGTTTCATCCGGGCACGGGTGATGGCGACATTCATCCGGCGCAGGTCCTTGAGGAACCCGATGGCGCCCCGCTCGTTGTCGCGTACCATACTGATGAGGATGACGTCCCTCTCTTGCCCCTGGAACCCGTCGACGGTGTTGACGGTGATGTTGCGGTGCACGGGCGCGAGCGTTCGGCTGCGGCCCACAAGGTGTCGTAGGAGACTCACTTGTGCCTTGTAGGGCGAGATGACTCCGTAGGTGGTCTCGTCGTATATACGGCTGTCGATGGCCGTCTGGCGCACGTACTCCTTGAGGATGCCGACCAGGAGCTTGGCTTCCTCGCGGTTGGAGCGGCTCTGCGAAGCGTTGAGTTTCTCGGCGAAATGGCTGTCGGCCGTGTCCACCCAGACCAGCGGTGCGTCCCACGGGGCAAGCGTGCGGTTGGCCACCTCCGGGGCAGCCTTCAGCCGTCCGGCGTAGAACCACTCGGACGAGAATCGCATTATCTGCCGGTTCATCCGGTATTGGGTGTCTAACAATGAGACGCAGGCGGGCTTGCTCTGCACTACCTTCTGCATCAACGTGTCGGCCAGCCCGCCGCGTTCGGCTTCGGGGCTGAGGATGGTGGGTGGCAACTGCTGGTGGTCGCCGGCGAAGATCACCCGGTCGGCGCGCAAGATGGCGGCCCAACAAGCGGCTTCCAGGGCTTGCGTGGCCTCGTCGATGAACAACGTGCCGAAGTGCCTCGAACCGAGTAACTTGTGTGCACTGCCGATGAGCGTGCAGGTGATCACCTCGGCGGACTGCATCACCTCTTCGTGGATCTTGACCTCCAACTCCTCGCGGCGCTGTTGCATCCGGCGCAAGCGGTTGGCCCGCTGGCGCGACGGCGTCTCGCTGGCAAAGGTGTCCCGGATGAGTTTGCGCAACCCCCACAACTCGGGATAGTCGGGATGAGCGGCGTACTGCCGCTCGTAGGTGTGCTCCATCAGCCGATTGCTGATGCGCAACGGGTTGCCGATGCGCACCACGGCTACGCCGCGCTCGAGGAGCTTCTCGCTGATCCAGTCGATGGCCGCATTGCTGGGCGCGCAGACGAGCACCTGCGGCTCACGGCGCGTGGTCTCGATGATGGCCTCCACCAAGGTGGTGGTCTTGCCCGTGCCCGGCGGCCCGTGCACCACGGCCACTTCACGCGCCTCCAATATGCGTTGCACCGCCTCGTTCTGGCTCTTGTTGAGGTTGCCAAAAACCACGGCGGGCAACGTGCGGAACTGCGGCTCCGTCGACCCGATGAGGACCTCGCGCAGATGGACCATCTTGTCGCTCTCTAACGCCTTGGCCCTGTGCAACGCC
This sequence comes from Bacteroidales bacterium, assembly GCA_024685175.1. Lineage (GTDB taxonomy): Bacteria > Bacteroidota > Bacteroidia > Bacteroidales > WCHB1-69 > F23-D06. The sequence continues at coordinate 100,417 of JAIKWD010000013.1, read as the reverse complement.
TCTTCCATTACCTGATAGGTGGTGTCGTCAAAGGCAATACGCACCCCCAAGTCACCGCTGTCGAACAATCGCAGGAGCTGGAGTTGCATATCCGGATTATCCAACGCGATCTGCATCTTCCGACCCTCAATGCGTTGCACCATCGCTGTGCCCGGCACGTTGCTGATGGCCTGGCTGCCGTTTTTGCTGCGTTGGAAAAAGGTCACACTCTTGCCCGGCTCGAACTCGCAATCCGGACCAGACGCAAAATCGGCGGCGTATTCAATCTCTAGAACATATTGATTCAAAGCGTTGTAGAATGCGCCGCCCAATTTGATGGGAAACCAACAACTGCTGTTGAGATGACTGTGCTGCAAAGCGGCTTGGAAGGCTTCTTCCAAGGACCGCTGGTCATAGACCTTCTCCAACTCGATAAGCTGCAGTTGTTTGTTTAATGATTCAATGGATTTCATCAGCAGAGCGCTTTGCGGCTGCAAAAATAGGATTTTCAGGTGTTTTTTATATCTTTGCTGTCTATTATTAAATGAGAATCGTTATGAAAGTGATAATTACAGGCACGACGGGCTACGTGGGAGAAGGAATTCTCCTGACCTGTCTTGAAGATGATCGTATTGAAAAAGTGTTGAGCGTCAGCAGAAGAAGTTGCGGACGTTCACATCCAAAGTTGGAAGAGTATTTAGTGCCGGATTTCATGCAGATACCCGCCGATGACCCCAAACTACATGGCTACGATGCCGTGTTTTTCTGCGCCGGCATTAGCAGCGTGGGCTGCCCTGCCGACCAGTACAAGATCATCAGCCATGACATCCCTATACACTTTGCAGAGGCGGTTGCGCCGAAAGAGTCGATGACATTTATCTATCTGAGCGGCGCAGGCACTTCTGATAAAAACCCACAAGCGTGGGCTAAGGTTAAGAGTGCCACGGAAAAAGAGCTGATAGCAATGCCTTTCAAAGAAGCTTTCGGTTTTAGACCCGCATTTATGAAACCTTATAAGGATCAGAAATTCATCACAGGCGTGCAAAAATCTTTTGCCTATCTATACCCTATATTTAAATTGTTGGGTCAAGGCAACACTATCCAAGATGTGGAGAATGCCATGGTGATAGTCAGCCAGAAAGGCTATGCCAGTAATTTCATCTCTGTAAAGGATATTAGAAAAATGAGAAGATAAACTTAGTCTATGATGACAGTCTGGTGTCCGGTGTGAGGTAGGAAAGTGCCCAGAATGTCCTTCATTTTTATTTTCAGAAAACAAGTGTTGGTGCCATCTGTGCAACCTAACCACTCGCGTTCTGTGATTTCCCTGTCCATGACGAAAGTGATCTCGTGTTCAGGATCGTTGATGAGGCTGAGCAGGGTAGTGGCACCTATTTTTGTACCCAATTTTTGAAATAACATCTCGGAAGGTGCGAATGATACTCTCGGAATGCCTAACGCTCCGCAAAACTCTTTGGTTATGAATGGCTTTTCAGCAGATGTCACATATAGATAAAACTTCGTCTGTTGGCGATTGCATACGAAGATAGTCTTGACCACGGGACAGCCCAACCCGTTGGAGATGTATTCACAGCTTTCCATAGTGGAACCATCGTCAGTGTCCACACGCCCAAAGTCAAGGCTTAACAGATGCAGCGTCTCGTAAATGCGATGCTGAGTCTCATTGGCATATTGTGAAGGATTGTCGTGTTTAATCTCGCTGACGAAGAATTCCATATTATATTGAGTTTGAATAGGTTGTTGTCTCTTAGTGAAAAGTCTGCTGAAAGCGCAAAAGTACGTTATTTTTTATGACGAAAAAGGTTGAGAAGAACAGATGATTTTTGTATTTTTGCAAGCTAAATTTATTTCGTATTATGAGAAAATATATTCTACTAGCATTTGCAGCGTTTGCGATGGTTGTATTCGGCTCTTGTAAAACCAAGACCGATGTCTATAGCACTCCCGAAAAGGTGACTAGCGAGTTTGTCACGGCATTTATGACTGCCGACTTTGACAATATGTACAAGTATACGGTGCCTCGTAATGCACGCTTGATTCAGAATATTCAGAAGATGATGCGCGAACGTCCTGAACGCTTGGCGACGCTTCAAAAAAATAAAATAGAGATTCAAGATGTGGCCTGCGAATACGATAATGATTCCTTGGCACTCTGTACCTGCAAATTTACATGCAATGGAGAAAGTCAATCTGCTCCATATAGAGTGAAAAAGATAGAAGGGAAATGGCTGGTGGACATGACCGAGAACTAATAATCAACAAATTTATAATCAACTAATTAAATCGATGAATTTTGTAGAAGAATTGAAATGGCGGGGTATGTTGCACGACATAATGCCCGGTACCGAAGAGATGTTGCAAAAAGGTGTCTGTAGTGCTTACTTGGGCATTGACCCCACTGCCGACTCCCTCCATATAGGCCACTTGGTGGGCATTATGATGCTGTCTCACTTCCAGAGATGCGGCCATCGCCCCATCGCCTTGCTGGGCGGTGCCACGGGTATGATCGGCGATCCCTCTGGCAAGTCGCAAGAACGCAACCTGCTGGACGAAGAAACCCTTCGCCATAACCAGGCCTGCATCAAGAGACAACTGAGCAAGTTCCTCAAATTCGATACGGACGAACCTAACGGCGCCATCCTGGTCAACAACTACGACTGGATGAGCAAGTTCTCCTTCCTTGAGTTCATCCGCGATGTCGGCAAGCACATCACGGTGAACTATATGATGGCCAAGGATTCCGTCAAGAAACGCCTTAACGGCGAGTTCGGCGGTATGTCCTTCACCGAGTTCTCCTACCAGCTGGTGCAGGGCTATGACTTCTACTATATCAACCAGAACTACGACTGCAAGTTGCAGATGGGTGGCTCCGACCAATGGGGCAACATCACCACGGGCACGGAACTCATCCGCCGCAAGGCCAACGGCGAAGCATACGCCTTGACCTGCCCGCTCATCACCAAGGCCGACGGTGGCAAGTTTGGCAAGACAGAGAAGGGCAACATCTGGCTGGATCCCGAGAGAACCTCCCCGTATGCTTTCTACCAGTTCTGGCTCAACTGCTCCGACGAGGACAGCAAGCGCTACATCCGCATCTTCACACATTTCACGAAGGAGGAGATTGAGGCGATGGAAGCCGAGCATGATGTCGCTCCGCATCTGCGCGTGCTCCAAAAGGCCCTGGCCAAGGATCTCACCATTCGCGTGCACTCGCAAGAGGATTACGACGCGGCGGTCAATGCGTCCGAGATCCTCTTCGGCAAAGGCACCGCCGAAAGTCTGTCCGCCCTCTCCGAGAAGATGTTCCTTGCCGTGTTTGACGGCGTGCCGCAATTCAACGTGCCCGCCTCCGTCCTCGAAAACGGTTGCAGCGTGGTCGACTTCCTGGCCGACCATACCCAGGTCTTCGCCTCCAAAGGCGAGGCCCGCCGTATGCTTAAGGACAACGGCGTCTCCATCAATAAGGAGAAAATCAAGGAGGATTTTACCGTAACAAAAGATAATCTGCTGAATAATAAATACATACTCGTTCAAAAAGGAAAGAAAAACTATTATATCATAAACGTAGAGTGATAGAGTATGGGACGATAGATCTAGGGTATAGATGATTCAAACCCTTCCCCAAATCCTTCGTTCCTCATTCCTCATTCCTAATTCCTAATTCCTATGGGCTGGTTTTCAATCATATTCATCATCGTTGTCGGCATTTTGCTGATGATATTGGACTTTCTGGTAATCCCCGGTGGGGTGGTGGCCATTCTTGGTGTGTTGGGCATGATAGCCGGCATCATTGCCGCATTCATACAATACGGCCCAGTGGCAGGCTTCGTGACTTTACTTGTAACAGCTGTCTTGACCATTGGCGGTTTCTTCTTGATGATGCGCACCAAGACTTGGCGCAAGCTTCAACTCAACACGGAAATTGACGGCAAGATGAACGAGTTTGACGAGACAAAAGTCCATGTAGGCATGACGGGCCGTGCCATCTCGCGCTTGGCTCCCATGGGCACTGGCGACTTTGACGGTGAGATCGTTGAGGTTTCCTCGCAACAAGACTTTATTGAAGTAGATACTGAAATAGAGATCACCCGCATTGACGGCGGAAAAGTATATGTAAAACCTAAATTTTAATATTATGACACAGACCATCTTAATTGTGATAGGCGTACTTGCGCTGCTCATCCTCTTCTTCTGGATGGTGCCTTTGCGCCTGTGGTTCATTGCCATACTGAATGGCGTCCACATATCCCTTATTCAACTAATCCTTATGCGCTGGCGCCGTGTTCCGCCAGATATGATCGTCAACTCGATGATTACAGCCACCAAGGCTGGCATCAAGCTCAACCGTGACCAGCTGGAAGCCCACTTCCTGGCAGGCGGTCATGTGAAACCCGTGGTCAGCTCCTTGATTTCCGCCGAGAAGGCCAATATCCCCTTGGATTTCAAGGCTGCTACCGCCATTGACTTGGCAGGACGTAACGTGCTGGAGGCCATCCAGACCTCCGTCAACCCGAAGGTCATCAATACTCCTCCGGTTGCGGCTGTGGCCAAGGACGGTATCCAACTTATCGCCAAGGCTCGAGTGACGGTTCGTACCAATATCCGCCAACTCGTGGGTGGCGCAGGCGAAGAGACCATCATCGCTCGTGTGGGCGAAGGCATCGTTTCCGCCATCGGCTCCGCCGAGACCCATAAGATGGTGCTCGAGAATCCCGACTCCATCTCCAAGTTGGTGCTCTCCAAAGGCCTTGACTCCGGTACCGCCTTCGAAATCCTCTCCATCGACATCGCGGATGTGGATGTGGGTAAGAACATCGGTGCTATGTTGCAGATGGACCAAGCCAACGCCGACAAGAACATCGCCCAAGCCAAGGCCGAGGAACGCCGCGCTATGGCTGTGGCCCAAGAACAAGAGATGAAAGCCAAGGCCCAAGAAGCCCGCGCTAAGGTTATCCTCGCCGAAGCCGAAGTGCCGTTGGCACTCGCCGACGCCTTCCGTAACGGCAACCTCGGCGTGATGGACTACTATAAGTTGGAAAACATCAAGGCCGACACCCAAATGCGCGAAGGTATCAGCAAGGTAGGCCAACCGTCAAATACGAAACAAACAAATAAATAATTGAATATGAAAAAGTTATCATTGATAACCTTGGTGATTGCTTTAACATTTACAGGTATGTCACAAGATATTAAGTTGCCCGTCCCGACCAAGAAGGGCGGTATGCCTCTCTATGAGGCCTTGGCCAATCGCCAAACCAACCGCGATTTTTCCCCGAAACAGCTTACCGACCAACAGCTCTCCGACGTGCTGTGGTGCGCCGGCGGCGTCAACCGTGAAGAAAGCGGAAAGTTGACCTCTCCCACGGCCCGCAACGCCCAGGAGATCGACATCTACGTCTTCAACGAGAAAGGCGTCTATCTCTATTTGCCCAAGGATAATATGCTGAAGCAAGTTCTCAAGGAAGACCATAGACCAGACCTCTCCGGCCGTGGCGGCAAGATGACGCTGGAAGCCCCCGTCACGCTGCTCTTCTTTGCCAACTATGACAAGATGAACGGCTTCGATGAGCAGGCCCGCGGCTTCTACGGCGCAACCGATGCCGGTTTCGTGAGCCAGAACGTCTATCTCTATTGTGCGGCCAACCACCTCAGTACCGTGGTGATGGGCGCCATCAACCGCGACAGACTCACTGAGATCATCCCTGCCAAGGGCAAACCTATCTTGGCACAACCCATTGGCTATGCGAAGTAAAACTATCTGTCTGATAATGATTGTCTTGGGCATAACTCTTACCAGTTATGCCCAAAATCATACCTACCATTACGGCTACAGAATGGTGCGTTTGGACTCCACTTACGATGCCCAACTCGATCCCGATTTGTCTGCCTTTTTAGTACGTCACAAGGCCCGCCTCGACAAGAAAATGAACGAGGTGATTGGCCATTGTCCGACTACGCTCAACGTGGAATCCCCGAAGAGTCCGCTGTCCGACCTGATCATCGAGCTGATGCTCAAGGAAGGCCCTGCCGCCATCAATCAGGCGCCCTGCGACCTCTCGATGATGAACTTCGGCGGCATCCGTACCAACATACAGGCCGGTGACGTGACCGTGGGCGACATCTTTGAGATTTCTCCCTTCGACAACCATTTCGTGGTGGTAACCCTCAAGGGCTCCGAGTTGAAGAAGGCCGTTAACCGTTTCCGTTACGATCAACTGATGGCTTGCAATGCCGGTATGGAGATTTCGTACAAGGATAATGTTCCCTATCGGGTGCTTGTGCAAGGCAAAGAGCTGCAAGACAATCAGTTGTACAGACTTATCACCCTTGACTTCATCTCTGAAGGAGGGGACGACATCCTTTCCGGCATCCATTACGAGAATGTCGAATACACCAACATCATCTTCCGCGATTTTCTCATCAACCAGATCAAGGCGATGACCAAGCGCGGCGAAGAGCTGAAATGATTTCAAAATTCAGAATTAAGAATTCAAAATTCAAATTAATCCAGTCCTTATCACCCCTCATTCCTCATTCCTAACTCTTAACTCTTCTTATGATTACGTTTTGCATTGCATTTGTTCTGCTCGTCCTAGGATACCTGCTTTATGGTAAGTTGGTCGAGCGTGTTTTTGGCGCGGATCCCAAGCGGGAGACGCCTGCGCAGTATATGGCCGATGGCGTGGACTACGTTCCGATGAAGCCGTGGCGCATATTCCTCATCCAGTTCTTGAACATCGCGGGCGTCGGGCCCATCTGTGGCGCCATTATGGGTGCCCAGTTCGGCACGGCCTCGTTTCTGTGGATTGTGTTCGGCAGCATCTTTGCCGGTGCGGTGCACGACTATCTGTCGGGTATGATTTCGCTGCGCGAGAAGGGTGCCAGCCTGCCGGAAATCCACGGTAACTACCTGGGCAACGGGATGAAACAGGTGATGCGCCTGTTTACCATCATCCTGATGATCTTGGTGGGCGCCGTGTTCGTCAACACGCCGGCTGTGTTGCTCAACAACAACTTCACCCCCAATTGGAACATCTTCATTTGGGTCGGCATCATCTTCGCTTACTATCTGATTGCCACGTTGTTGCCTATTGACAAGTTGATTGGCCGCATCTATCCGATTTTCGGCTTCCTCTTGTTGGGTATGGCTGTGGCCATCGTGGTGGCGTTCGTCGCCTACAAGCCCGACATCCCCGAGTTGTGGAGTGGTCTTCAAAACCGTCATCCTAACGCAGCCCACAACCCTATCTTCCCGATGATGTTCATCAGCATCGCCTGCGGCGCCATCAGTGGCTTCCACGCCACGCAGTCGCCGTTGATGGCCCGTTGTATGACCAACGAGAAGCAGGGTAGACCCATCTTCTACGGGGCTATGATCACCGAGGGCGTGGTGGCCTTGATATGGGCTGCCGCGGCCACCGTGTTCTATCACGACCCCGTCCTGGCACAGAAGACGTTCAGTCCCGACGGCCATCCGCTGGGCGGCAATGCTATGGTCGGCGTCATCGCCAACGAGTGGTTCCCCACTGTCATCGCCGTCATCTGCATCTTGGGTGTCATCAGTGCCGCCGTCACATCGGGTGACACGGCGTTGCGTTCCGCCCGGTTGATAGCGGCCGACTTTATGCACGTGAGCCAGAAACCCGTCAAGAACCGTCTGTTCGTGGCTCTGCCCATCTTCATCGTGGCGGCCGCCCTGCTGGTTTACTCCCTCCTCGATGCAAAGGGCTTCGATGTGATATGGCGCTATTTTGCTTGGGCCAACCAACTCTTGGCCACCGTGACGCTTTGGGCTATTTCGGTTTACCTCCGTCGCAACAAGAAAGGCTATTGGTTCTTGATGACTCTGCTGCCCGCTCTGTTTATGACGATGGTGACGGGATGTTTCCTGTTCGTGGCCGAAAAAGAGGGCCTCGGCACACTCATTCCGCGCCCGCTCGGCTATAGCATCGGCGCGGCTATCACCCTTGCCGTGCTGGTCATTTTCCTCGTGAAAACGCGGGAAACCAAAACGGATACCAATGTGGCATCCTAATTCCTAATTCCCCATCGCATTCGTGTTTGCAACCGACATATATTACCCCTTGGTACGTGCACTTCGCGACCGTCCTGACGAACCTGCCGTGGTCGTGGGTGACAAGAGTTGCGACAACCGTCGTTTTGCGATGTTGGTGGCTCCCGTGATGAACGAGTTGGACACTTACGAGGACGAAGTCGTGGCCTTGCGGATGGAAGACGAGCCACTTACTTATGCGGCGCTCATCGCTTGTCTGCTCTGCGGCAAGACGATTGTTCCTCTTCAAAAGAGTTGGACGGAGCAACAATGTGTCGAGGTGATGCAGAACGCCGGAGCTAAGCATTGTCTCGATAAAGATAGCATGTATTATTTCTACTGGATGACATACGAAGATGCGCTTTGTCGCATCGACAGCGGTCTTCTGCCCTATCGCGACATTCCGGTCGCCGCGTTCGTGTACGATTTTGACGAAAATGAAGAATTGGTCCGTCGTGTTTTTTCGGCCGATGACCTTTTTTTGTATCTTTGTGCTCCTGTATTTAAGAATATTAAGAAATAAAACCAATCTATTATGAAAAAATTTACAGCTATGGTAATCGCATTCGCGTGTGTAGGCATGATTACAACATCCTGCAAAGAGAAAAAAAAGGATGTGTCCGAAAATCAGCCTGTTAGCGAACTTCAGCAAAAAGTTGAAGAGTATGCTTTATTTGATCTAACCACAGATATTTCAAAGCTTAGCGAGAATGACAAGCAACTCCTGCCTATTTTCTTTGAGATAGGACAGATCATGGATGATTTGTTTTGGGAGCAAACCTTCGGCGACAAGACAATATTGGATACTATCCAAGACAAATGGATGAAAGAGTTTGTCCTTATCAACTATGGCCCCTGGGATCGTCTGGACGATGATAAACCTTTCGTGCCTGGTTATGGTCCTAAGCCTGCTCCGTGCCGCTATTATCCGCAAGATATTACTGCTGCGGAATATGAGGCTTTCGAAGATAAAGACAAGGATTCCCACTATACTGTGCTTGTGCGTAATGAGGACGGCACTCTCAAGTCTGTGTGGTATCACGAGTTCTACAAAGAGAAATTGGACAAGGTCTGCACGTTGCTCGACTCCGCCATCAAGATCGTCGAGAATCCGGCTATGAAGAAATATCTTACATTGCGCAAGAAAGCCCTTCAGACTGACGACTATTTCGCCTCCGATATGGCTTGGATGGATATGAAAGATACCAAAGTGGATTTCATCTTCGGACCTATTGAGAACTATGACGACAAACTCAATGTGTTGAAGACCTCCTACGAAGCATTCGTGTTGGTTAAAGACGAAGAGGCGAGTGGCGATTTGGCCAAGTTTGTAAAGATGCTGCCTTCTCTTCAGAAAGAGCTGCCTTGCGATGCCAAGTATCGCAACTATGTGCCGGGCACCTCTTCCGATATGAACGTCTATGATGTCATCTATTATGGTGGCGACTGCAATGCCGGTGGCAAGACCATCGCCATCAACCTGCCCAACGACGACCGTGTCCAGGCCAAGAAGGGGTCCCGCCGTTTCCAGTTGCGCAATGCTATGCAAGCCAAGTTCGACAAGATTATGAAACCTATCGGCGAGATGGTCATCGAACCCTCCGAACAAAACCATATCAACTTTGATGCGTTCTTCTGGAATGTGACCTTCCATGAGGTCGGCCACGGCCTTGGCGTGAAACAGACCATCAACGGCAAGGGCTCCGTCGATGCTGCGATGAAGACCGAGAATACCAACTGGGAAGAGGCAAAGGCCGATATCATCGGCTTGTATTTGGTGTGCAGGTTGATTGATAGGGGAGAGATTACCAACATCACCAAAGAGGATGCCATCACCACGTACATTGTCGGCTTGCTTCGCTCAGTACGTTTTGGCGCGGCTGATGCCCATGGCATAGCCAACATGATGTGCTATAACTTCTTTGAGAGCAATGGCGCTTTCAAACGCAATGGCAATGGTACTTATCACATTGACTACGATAAGGCTGAAAAATCCATCGACGCCTGGATCGCCACTATCCTCCAGACCCAAGCCGAGGGCAACTTCGAGTTCGCCTCTCAGTTCAGCAAGGAGAACGGCACTATCCAAGGCGATCTCAAGAAAGACCTTGACAGAATCAACAAGGCGGGTATCCCACGTGATATCCGTTTTAACCAAGGTCTTGACGTATTGGGGCTCAAGTAAGCCTCATCATATCACCCCAAATTGAAAAGCGCGCCGATCGCGCGCTTTTCAATTTTTTAATCACGGAGATAGATTTTCAAGATGTTTCTCAAAAACATAAAATTAACGAACTTTAAGAGTTATGAAGATGCCGAATTCTCTTTCGACGAGAATGTGAACGGCATTGTGGGTAAGAATGGCAGCGGGAAGACCAACCTGCTGGATGCCATCTATTATCTCTCGTTCTGCAAGAGCTATTTCTCCTCACAGGACATCTTCTCCGTGCGGTTTGACACCGACTTTTTCGCCATTTTCGGCGAGTTCTACAACCGTGAAAGCCAAAACAACACCCTGGTGAGTTGCACCTACAAGAACGGCCATAAGTCGATGCGTGCCAACAAGAAGGAGTATCAGCGTTTGAGCGCCCACATAGGGCTCTTCCCCGTGGTGATGGTCTCGCCGTACGACAGCGACATCATCAATGGAGGCAGCGAAATCCGACGCAAGTTCTTCGATACCATCATATCCCAGTTCGATGCGGAGTACTTGCAACAACTCATCGCCTATCGCAAACTGCTGCTCCAACGCAACGCCCTGCTCAAACAGTTGTTCGACAACCATCGCTATGACACGACCGTTTGCCAGATTCTGGATGAACAGATGATCCCGCTAGGCAACTTCATCTTCAACCAAAGACAATTCTTTGTCCAAAATATCGCCTCCATTTTCCAAAAACACTACCACCAACTCTCTGGTGGTCGGGAGGAGGTGACTATCCAATACCAGTCGGGATTGCTGACATCGACGTATACGGAGGGTTTGCAGGCCGCTTCCGTGGCCGATTCCCGCAGTGGATTCACCAACTTCGGCATCCATAAGGACGATTTCCAATTCCTGATTGACGGACAACCCGTGAAACGCTATGGGTCCCAAGGCCAACAGAAATCCTTCTCCTTGGCCTTGCGCCTCGCCCAGTTCGACTATTCATTCGAGAAAAAGAAGGTTAAGCCCATCCTCCTGCTGGATGATATCTTCGACAAACTCGACCGCACCCGCATCTCCGAATTGCTCAATATGGTGGGACAAGACCACTTCGGGCAAGTCTTCATCACCGATACCGACGAGACTCGCGTCCGCCAAATCTTGGGAGATCACGGCATCCAACACACGATTATCGAGATGTAGCGGATAGTAGTAAGCGGCTGATTTCCGTTCTTATTTTGCTTAAGGGATTATGTGAAAAATCAATTTTGAATTTTGGATTTTGAATTTTGAATATCCAAAAGCATCTCTCCCAACCCAATATGATATCCCTCCGAGAAGAGCAATATCGTCCCGTTTCTGTCGACGACGATGCAGACGGGGTTCTCGCCCTGGCGCCTCTCCATCAGGCCGTTCAAGATTATAGTGCGCAGTTTCTCGTAGTTGTCCGTCGTGACCGTGCAGTTCTTCGGCTGCTGCGGTTCGGCCTTCCAGGTGGCTCTGTCGGTCACCAACAGCACGGGACCGTTCCACTGCTCGTACTCTTTCTGCTTGGCGGCCATCTCTTTCATCAGATGGTTGACTGGCTCGGTGCCCGGGACGACCAGACACAAGACGAGCACGTCGGTGCCCGCTTGTGACATCCATTGCTGCAGCGACTTGCCGTTGACGTAGTTTTGGTCCACGTCGATGTGCCCGTAGTTGCCTTCTTTCGCCTGCAAGGGCCGCAAGACGATGGTCTTGTCGGTGGTCTTGCCCGCCTCCGTCTCGAAGAACTCCATTCGGGACAGCACGTCGCCGTTGCTGTATCGACTGCCCGTGGAGAGACAGTACTTGCCGGCGGGCACGTTCAGCTCGATATGCGGCTTGTCCACTCGCGGATCGTTTTCGAAATCGTACGACACATACTCGCCGTCTTCAAAACGCTGCAGCGTGTAGTGGGTGTAATAGCCGTAGCCGTTGGGGTTGTGGAGGACGATGGTGGACATCGGGACCTGAGCCTTGGCTCCGCCCGGGTCGGCAGTCAACGGGATGTTGCGCCAATTGCCGCGCTCCCAAGCGTAAAGCTCCCCGTTGGAGTTGTCCATGTAAGCGGGTCTCCCATAGCTCCGGCACAAGGCCACGAAGAAGATGCCCAACGAGTGCGCGTCGGCACGCTTGCCCAACAGGACACCGTCCGGACTGATGGGACAGTTGAAGTAATTGCAGTCGGGGTCGAGGACGATGTTGTCCAAAGTGTATTGGCGCAGCTCGTCAACCGTCGGCTTGTCCCCGAGGGCGGTCGCCTTGCGTAGGAAAGGATTTCGGTTGCGGAGCAATTCGTTGGAGATGCGCACGGACAACAACCCCTTGATAAACACGTCTTTCGGGAACTTGTCGGCGTCGTATGCGATGAGGTTGGACTCCAAAACAGAGGCTTTCGTGTCGCGTAAGTCCTTGTCGGCCAGGGATGCGATGTATTCTTTCAGCAGGATGTTCTCTTTTTTCTCTGGGTGAAGATTGAGGAAGTTGATGATTTCTTGATAGTTGCCTTCGCTCCGGCGCACGATGTCCTGTAACTCCTCGTCCGTGAAGTAGGGGTTATGGATGCCTTCGGCGGCCAACGACAACGGGGTGGGGAAGGAGTGACGGTAGGCCTCGCGCAGCGAATCCTCGTACAGCTTGCGGCGGTCGTTGACGGCCGTGCGCTCCGGCGTGGCCTGCGTGAGCGTGGCGCCGCCTACGGGCGGGTTCATCTCCAACTCCACAATGCCGGCGGTCGGAGAAACCAACGGCACCGTGAGCCGGTTCTGCTTCCGACAGTCCACCTTGGCGTAGTTGAACACCCCGTCCTTCTTGACCCAGATCAGCAGGTCGCCCTTACCGGTTACCAACGAGGCCCTTCCGCGAGCGTCCGTCTTGCGACTGGCCAGCGTGTAATACTCAGCGTAGTTGTACAACTTGAACAAGACGGTGGCGTCGGCAACGGGCTTGCCGTTCTTGCCGGTCACGGTGACGGTCAGGTGCACGGTGTCAGCGTAGTTGGGCAACACGTTGATGCACGAGTAGTAGTACGTCTGCTTGTTCACCTCTTCGGGGCCGAGGTACTTGCCGAATACGTTGGTGTGCACCATCATCGTGCGCGAAGAGGGCACGGCGAACCAGCCCATATTGAGTTCAGGGTCGGGCTCGCAGGCGCCGAGGAAGTACCACTTGCCGTCAATCCAGGCCTCCACCCAGGCGTGGTTGTCGTCGCAGTGTGCCCAACGGGGTGTGTAGCATTGGCGGGCTGGGATGCCCACGGCGCGCAAGGCCGTGACCGTCAGGGTGCTCTCCTCTCCGCAACGCCCGTGTGACGTGCATAATGTGGCCAACGGCGCCGAGGTGCGCACGTCCGCCGGCTGGTAGTCCACATACTCGTGACACCAGTGGTTGACCTCCAAGGCCGCATCGTACATACTCAACCCGCGCACACGGTCCCTCAACTGATGGAAGATGTACGCTCGCGCCGTGTCCAAGTCCTCGTTGTTGACCCGATGCACCAACACAAAGTGACGGAAGATGTCGTCGGGCACCTTCTTGCCCCACTGGAACGTGGAACGTGCCTCCAAGGCGATGTCCACCTGTTGCTTGAAGAAGTCCAGACTGTAGTCCACCAGGTCGCTTTGCGGCATATAGGCGTATAAAAATGCCAAAGCGTCTTTCCGGTCGGAAGGCTTCATTTTTTGGATGCCGTTGGCTTGATGCCAAGGTGCTGCGCTCATCCGCTGCTGGAAATCCTTGTATACCTGGTCGCGATAACTTGCGTCGGACAGGATATGTAACTGGGCTTGTACATTCGTGATACAGGCTAGCAGGACGAAGCATAAAGTATAGAGGAAAAGGGGACGTTTTTGTGTCATAAACAATCGATATTTAATAAAATGCAAAGGTAACAAAAATACTTGTTTTGTGTTTTTTTATATTTGCGCTTTCAAAAATGAAACAAAAATGATTAGTTTTGAGAATATTCACAAGCCAAATTGGATGTACAGCGCGTTGCACCCGTACATCGAGCTTATGCATAATTTTGTCTTCTATCGCAACTTCTACGTGTTGCATAAGGAGCGAATCCCCAAGAAGGCCCCCGTGGTGGCCATCTCGAACCATCAGAATGGACTGAGCGACGCTTTGGGTGTCCTCTTTACCTTTTCCAAGGACGGTCGCGCCCCGGTGTTCATCGCCCGCGCCGACATCTTCAAGAAGCCCATCGCGGCCAGGGCTTTGCGCTTCTTGCGCATTATGCCCGCCTTCCGAGCCCAAGATGTGGGCTACGCCAACGTGAAGCACAACGAGGAGATCTTCTCCCAGTCGGCCGCCATCCTCAACGATAACGGCGTGGTGGCACTGTTCCCTGAGGCCGGTCACCAGGACCGCCACTTCCTCGGCACCTTCAAGAAGGGCTTTGCCCGTATGGCTTTCCGCGCCGCCGAGATGCGCGACTTCCAAAGCCCCGTCTACGTGCTCCCGATGTCCAACCACTACACCAACTACTTCAGCGTGCAAGGACAACTGGTGATGACCGTGGGCGAACCCATCGACATCTCCTATCTGTACGATACGTACAAGGTGGACCCTCCCAAGGCACTCAAGGAGCTGACCGAACGCGCCCGCGAGGCTGTGGAATCGCTGATGCTCAACATCAAGACCAAGGAACATTACGAAGAGTATGAGATGCTCTGCGAGATATACAGTCGCGAACTGCTCATCAAGGAGAATGTGGCCTACAACTACCTGCCCGCCAAACTCGATGCCAGCAAGCGCATCGTGGCCCGTCTGGAACAGTTTGAACAGGAAGACCCCGAAAAGCATTCGAAGTTGATGGAGGAGACCTACCAATACATCCGGGCCACCGAGAAACTCAATCTCCGCGATTGGATCTTTGCCAAGAAGTTGACGATCTGGAGCTTTCTGGGCAACCTGTTGCTGTGCCTTCTGCTGGCTCCGATAGTCATTGTGGGTTGGTTGGTCTATTTTATCCCGTTCAATGCCGGATTCCTTATCACGCGCCGCATTAATGACCAAATGCTACACTCCTCCTTCCACTTCGCCATCTGGACGCTGGTGACCTATCCGATCTGGTTCATAATGCTTTCGCTCATCATCGGGTTCACCACGCATCTGTGGTGGATTGTCCCTATTCTGTTCGTGGTGTGCTTGCTCACGGTGATTTACTACTTCCGTGGGGTGACGTTGATCAAGAAGTTCGTCAACCGCCTGCGCCGATTCAAGTTCTGGTTCCGCGGTGACTACCGTTACAAACGTGCCGTGCAGCGCCGTGCCGATATCGTGAAAATGATGCAAGATCTAATATGACGCCTGTGTCCTCTCAAGTCAAGTTAGAGCTTTTGAAAATGAGAAAAATTGTCTCCGTCCTGCTCTTCGCTGTGCTCTTTGCCAGTTGCTCCACGGTACGTCAGGTGCAGTCCGGCGACTTGCTCTTTGTGGGCTTGCCGATGGACTACGCAGTCGAAAAAGACACGACCATGTCTGGCGCCATTGTTTCGGCTACGGGCGCCAAGGATGCTGTGAATTATATCCACGTGGCCATTTTGGAAGTGGATTACGCCGACAAGGTCTGGATCGTGGATGCAACGCTCAAACATGGCGTTGACCGACATCCATTGGATACTTTTCTCAGCGATTTCCGCTTGTCTAATGGCAGTCTTCCTCAATTGGATGTCAAACGGTTAAAAAACAATAAGCGCGCTTTTGAGTTTGTGGAGAATGCAAAACAATATTGCGGCCAACCTTACGACCTCTATTTTCTGAAAGACAACGATGCCAAATATTGCAGCGAATTGGTCTATGATGCCTATGTCACTAGTAAAGGCAAACACATTTTCAAATCGAAACCGATGAACTTCAAAGGCCCTGATGGCTCGTTTCCACCCTATTGGGTCAGACTTTTTGAGCGTATAGGGCAAACCATTCCGCAGGGCCAGCCGGGCACCAACCCTAATGACATGTCCAAGTCGAAGGCGTTGCGTAAGGGTTTCCCGCTTGAAATCGGAGCAAAATAAGATGGATGATGCAAGAATAGTTCTTCTTGTCCTAAAGAATACGTTTTACCGTGAAAAGATAATAGTATCCATCGAAAATCACATAGATTTCTTTGAAAAGGCTGTTTAGTGCAAGTCTCTTATCATCCGGAATTGTTTGGGCCCTATGCCTCGCATTCGCGTGAAGAACTTCGAGAAGGAGGCTTGGTCGGCAAAATGCAAGGTCTCCGCAATCTGGGCGACGGTGGCGCCGGAGGTCTGAAGCAGATAGGTGGCCTCCATAAGCAGAAGACGATTCAGATAGTTTACTACGGTATCGCCCGTGATCCTTTTCACGATGCGTGAGAGGTAGATGGGCGTGATGTGCAGCTGCGTGGCATAAAACGTAAGGTCTCGATGCTCAGTGAAATGCTGTTGTGCCAACTGGATGAACTCCGTGAACAACTGCCCGGTCCGCTCGGAATACCACTTGTTGTGGACACTCCGCTCCTGAATGTCCATAAAGTCGAGCAGGAAAAGATTGTACAGATTGCTCAAGGCATCGCGCTTGAAGCGATGCGGACGCTGCTGGTAGTCAATAATGCCCCGCATCAGGTTCTCCATACGCTGGGCATCTTCCCTTGCTAGCGTGATTTTGCGACCACTCAATTCCATGGTCGGGAAATAGGCGGCTCGTATCATCAGACGCACCACCGGCGACGAATAGGTAAGACTCTCATCGGCTAACAGACAATAACTTCGAAAGTCGGCTGTGCCGCCTACAACGGTGCAGTCGGCCCCCGGCGTATAACAGAAAAGGTCCCCCTCGGACAACCGCACCTCAATGCCGTTGTGGATAATCGCCACATTCCCATTGATGACAACGGTGAATGTGTAACAGTCCAACGTGTCCGTCATCTTGTTGATCAACGACGTGCGGTAAAGGTCGTTCTCAATACAAAAAACACCATAGTCGGAATCAAAGTCGATGCCTATGACATCCTTTAGGAATTCAGCCAGTTTATACATAGTACATTTCTTTGGAAACAGGTTGCAAATATACAAAGGATAATTCATTTTGTTTTGTCTCGGACAAATTTTGTTTTGCCTTGTATGACAAAGTTTCGGAATATCATTCGTAATTTTGCCGAAATTTCATTAACCCACTTAAAACACACAATAAAATGACAAAAGAAGAAGCATTGAAAGCATTCGCCGAAATGGGCGCTGTATGGTTTGGAAACAGCAAGCAACATTTTGCCTTCTCGGCTTACTGCCGATTGAATGGCTGGAACAAGTTGGCCGACAAATGGAAAGAGGAAGCCGAAGAAGAATGGGATGAGGCCGAAGAGGTGTTGAATCGTTTGGTGGAACTCGGCTGCAAGCCCGCTGACCTGCAAGAGGCAATGAAGACAATCGAGTTTCCCTTCTACGACGATCCGAAGCAGCAGATCGAGTCGGACTACCAGCCTGATGCCATTAAGATTATGAGCGAACTGGCGGTTGCCTTTTCTGATGACTATCCAACCCAGAAACTGATCCAGAAGTGGATTGACGGCGAAAAAGATCACATGGCTTGGGAGGCCCAGTACCTCAACTATATCGATAAACTAGGCTACGAAAATTTCTTGATAGAAATGATGTAGTACCACTGTCTATCTCTCCACGCACTGTTCTGAAGGGTACGAGGACCTGGAGTTGAAGCGCATTATGAAACTGTAGTACTAGCGTCTATGACCATCTGCTACTTCACCGCGAGCGGAAACTGCCTGTATGTCGCCCGCCGTTTGGGAGGCACGCTCCTCTCCATCCCGCAACTGATGCGGCAAGACAAAATCGAAATCCAGGACGACGCCGTAGGCATCGTCTCGCCCGTCTATGCGGTTGAGATGCCCGCGATGGTGCGCAAATTCATCGCCAAAGTGCACATCCAGACCGATTATTTCTTCTTTGTCTATACCTACGGCATGGGTTACGCCGAAGCATTCGCCCATGTCAAACTGGCGACGGAGGACAAGGGGCTGAAACTCAGCTATATCAATGCCATCCAGATGGTGGACAACTACCTGCCCATCTTCGACCAGCAGGAGCAAATCGACACGCTCCCGCAAAAGAACGTGGAGGGACAGATTGAGCGCCTCCTCGCCGACATCGCGGCCCGCAAGACTGTGGAGGTGAATGTTACCGCCGAGACGTTGGCGACCATAGAAATGTACAAGAAACAGCTCGCCGTGCCCATCCTGCGCAAGGAGACCGCCAAGGAATACATTGTGAACGACAACTGCATCAGCTGCGGCATCTGCGCAAAGGTCTGCCCTGCGAACAACATCAACGTGACGAAAGAGAACGGTGTGCAGTTCGCCGACCGTTGCGAGGTCTGCTACGCCTGCCTCCACAACTGTCCGCAGAACGCCCTCCATCTGAAAAAAGAGGCCAACACGGTGAAGTTCCGCAACGAGCACGTCACGCTGAAGGATATCATAGAGGCGAACCAATAACGATTGAAACACTGGACTATGAACAGACGCGATGCACTGAAACAAATGGGGCTTGGCCTCGCCGCCCTCGCACTCTCCGCCGGACCGCTCCAGGCAATGTCCTCGCGGCCCGGGAAAGAAGCGAGCTCTTCATCACAACGCAAACTTAAAACAGGGAATAATATGAAAGTAATCATCATCAACGGAAGTCCGCGCAAAGGCTGGAACACGGACCTTATGCTGAAAGAGGCTGAAAAGGGCGCTATCGAGGCAGGGGCTGAAACGGAATATGTCAACCTGTACGACCTGCAGTTCTCCGGTTGCAAGAGCTGCTTCGCCTGCAAGGTGCGTGATGGGAAGAGTCTCGGCCATTGCGCCATCAACGACGGCTTGAAGCCAATACTTGACAAGATCGATGCCGCCGATGCCCTGATAATGGGCTCACCCATCTACTTCGGTGACATCACGGCCGAGTGCCGCGCCTTCTTCGAACGACTGATGTTCCAATATTTGAACTACGAAGGCCAGCGCTTTAACGACGGCAAACTGAAAGTCGGAGTCATCTATACGATGAACGCTCCCGAGGGATATATGGACTACCTGTACAAGAATTACGAGCGGCTTTTTGGGATGTTTTTCAACTATGTCGGGCACGTGGCCGCCACGGAAACGCTTCAGACAAACAACTACGACCTTTACTATCTTGGCAAGAAATCGGAGCAGTATAAATTGGAACGCCGCGAGAAGCAGTTCCCCATCGACCTGAAGAACGCTTTCGATCTCGGAAAAAAGATTGTGACGGAATAGCTTTTCGCATTCGCGCCAGGACTCACACCCAGTGGAAGTTGTCCGCACCGGCACCGAGTTCGAAATGATATTGGATGATGCCTTTGTCCACGCCGGAGAAGGCTCCGTTGTTCACTTTCATCTGCACCTCGTTTCCTTTTCCGTTGATGGTGACCGCCATCTTGTTGAGGGCCGTGGGGGCAAGCAAGGCGAAAGCCACGCCTTGTCGGAACCACGCAGGTGCCTCGCCTTCGTAATGGGCGACCTGCTCGTAGGTTTTCATCTTGTGCTGCGTGCCTGGGGTCGCACCGTAGCCGACCGTGACGATGCCTATCACTTTCTTGCCGCCGACAAATCGCTGCACCTTCTTATTGAACGTACCGCCGACCCACCAAGTGTTCAGGCCGAGGGTTTGTGCATAAAGCATAAGGTCTGCGCTGGCATAGCCGACACGGTCGCCGAGGTCATCGGCCTCATCGCCGGCTAAGATATAATAGTTGTTGGCGTTCTTGGCGATGATTTTCATCAACGTCCATACAGCCGTACTGTCGTCGGTGACGAGCTTGACGGCAAGTCCGTGCTTCGCGTTGTTCTCTTCGACACGTTGGTTCAAAAGGGTCAATACTTCTGCGGGGATGGGTTTGTCGAGGTACTTCCGTACCATATGGCGCTCTTGGGCGGCTTGTTTCAGTTCCATGATGATTGTTTAGATTGATTGTTTTTCAACTACTGGGAAAAGCAGACTTCTTGGAGTGCCCTTGCCGATGAAAATCCTTGGAAAACAGCTCTGGCCAGAGGTGCTGCCCGTCTATCCCTTCATTGAAAAGATAAGGTTATTTCGTGCTCCAGCGTACGGGATGGTTGAAATAGGTTTCGGGGTACGGTTCGTTTTTCAGGGTGAAATGCCACCATTCCGTGCCAATCGGCTCGAAGCCGTGCTTGAGCATCGCGTTGCGCAGGATTTTGCGGTTGGCCACTTGCTGGTCGGTGAGCGTTTGGGTGTAGTTGGGATGGCTCTCGATGCCGAACCAGTCGAAGGTGCCGCCCATATCGACTTCCTTCTCCGTGCGCATATCGAACAGCGTGAGGTCCACCGTGGAACCGCGCGTGTGGCCCGAGTGGCTGGAGATGTAGCCGTGGTCGAAGAGATACGGCTTGCTGTACATCGGGTAGAAGTAGGACTTCATCAGCGTGTCGTTGGGCTGCTTCGACCAACGGACAAAGTGGTCGACGGCCCGTTGCGGACGGTAGGCGTCGTAGATCTTGAGCCGGTAGCCTTTCTCTTTCAGTTCGTCGCTCACCTTCTTGAGTGCATTGGCGGCCTCGACGGTCAGCAAGGCGACCGGCTGCTCGTAACCGTCGATGCGCGCGCCCACGAAGTTGTAGGTGCTGTAGTAACGAATCTCCAGAATGGCGTCGGGGACGATGTCGGTAAGGAGTACGAACCCCTTGGGGTTGACGTAGTTATCAATGGAATCCTGGTTTGCTGGAACAGTCGCGAGCGTCTCTGACTTTGACGTAGCGGCGGATTGGTCTTTGCTCTTCTGCTTGCCGCAGGAGGAGAATAGAACGGATGCCGTCAGGACCAAAGCAGTCGTAAAGGTGAGTTTTATTGCTAAATTTTTCATAGATTATTGATAGTTAATACGATGTGTTATTTTTTCAAGAACGAAACAGAACACAAAAATACTCTTTTTTATCCATCAGCGTAAATTAGCGAAATTTTAACGCCCGCAAATTGCGCAGATTGGCGCAGATTGCAAGGGGAAGTAGTTATTGGAATTATGGAGTTGTTGGGAGTGTTTTGTTTTTTAGTGTATCTTTGCCCAATTGTTTATTTTGAAATCTTATGACAAATTACATTCACAAAGTACAATACTACGAAACCGACAAGATGGGGGTCACCCATCACTCCAATTACGTGCGATGGATGGAAGAAGCCCGTGTCAATTTTTTGGACAAGATCGGCTTCGGCTATCGCAAATTGGAAGAGGACGGCATCATCTCGCCCGTGCTCGCCGTAGATTGCGAATTCAAGTCCCCGACCGTCTTCGACGATGACGTGGAAATAGAGGTCCGTGTGGAGGAGTTCCGTGGCGTGCGCCTCACCATCGGCTATACGATGCGCAAGCTGCCCGGCGGCGAACTCGTCCTTACCGGCAAAACCCGCCACTGCTTCGTTGACCCCAATGGCCGCCCCATCATCCTCGACCACAGCTTCCCCGACTTCGCCCAAAAACTCAAAGAACTGCAAAAACAATGATTCAATAATCCAATGAACCAATGGCCTTTGGCCGAAGGCCAGAATTCAAAAATCAAAAATCAAAATAGTTTAATTCCTAATTCCTAACTCCTATCAGTATGATCATCGTCCTAGTAAAATACGTTTGCAAGCCTGGGAAGCGGGAGGCATTCCTGAAGGCCATTCAGGAAAGAGGCCTCGATGCCAAGAGTCGCGACGAAATCGGCAACGGCAAGTATGAATACTCATTCTCCACGACAGATTCGGATGTCTTGTTCCTGACCGAGTTCTGGCAAGACAAAGATGTGCTTGCTACTCACGGCCAGATGCCGCATTTCAAGGCGCTTGGCGAGTTGAAGCAACAGTTCGTTGACGCGGTGGAGATCTTGCGTTATGAAGCGCAGCCTTTGAGCGATAATCAACATTCAAAATGATTTGTGAAAACCAATTTTCAGCGGAATAGCCCATCCCCTGGGTTTACTCGACAAAAGGTCCTGCTTCGGCAGGACTTTTTTTATAACCGATTAGTGATTTAGTAATAATCACATCTTCACGATCTGGTAGGATTCTCTGACTAATTGTAGCAACAACGCATCATTGACATCTTCGTGTAAAGCAACGCTCATCCAGTGCTTTTTGTTCCCGTTGTACGGCTCGCCGACGGCGGCATAATGTTCTTTCAGTTCGGCGATGTGCTCGGGAGTGTTCTTGAGCGTGACGGAAGAGAAATCGTCGATGTTGAAATAGCAGAACATGTGCTTGTTGACATAGAATACCAATATGGTGAACTTCCCCTTTGAAAACTTTTCGAAAGGCGTATCCTCCGTTACGTCCGGTAACGAGAGACAGTAGTCGCGGAATTGCTCGATGTTCATACGGGGAGTAGTCAGATGTCAGTGGTCAGTTAGTCATTAGTGAGTTAGTCATTAGGGGTGTGAAGATGCTTTTATTTTGAGATTTTGACGGCGGGCCAGCCGTAGTCTTGATAGTAGTTGATAGGCAGCTTGTTGCGCGTCACGTAGTCGTACAGAAACTCCTGGCGGGTCTTCTCGCGGGCCTGCTCGTCGGAGTTGTATTTATGGAAGTCGTTGTAATATTTGCCGAAGATTCTCTTGGCGCTGGGCAGGTTGCGGGATCCGTCCTCCACTGGGTCGAAGGCGGTCACGGCATAGGTCTCGCCTGTCTTCTTGACGTGCATCAGGCCGGGATGGTCGCCGCCCGACACAGTCTTCAGCGTATCTCCGGCGCGGTCGTAGTTGAAAATCCAGAAGTCGCCCCAGACTTTGATATCGTTGGTGTCCTTTTCGTCCATCTTCACGATGTGTCCGCACGGGATGCACACCTCGCCTTGAGCGTATCTACTGCCGATGGAGTCGGTGAGGTAGCCGTACACCGCGGCCAACGGACTTGCCTGGTCGATATAGGTGTAGGCGGGCATTGATTCAACGGGTTGCGCGGCCGTTTCAATGGCTTCGACGGCCGGCTTTGTCTCTTTCTTGTTGCAGCACCCTGCAAAAACGCCGCAAATGGCAGTGACAGTAACGATGATGATGATGGTTTTTTTCATTGATATGGGGATTTTAGTGGTCAGTAGTCAGTCGTTAATTAGTCGTTAGTTAGTGGTCTGTTATTCGATAAACGTCATTTTGGTTTTTGGTTTTTGGCCGAAGGCAATTGATAATGCGTTTGCAAAAATAGAAAAAAACACGGAACGCTGTTTGGGGTGTTTGCCATTGTTTGGCATAGTCCTTTGGTATTTTTGTGGCTCGAAAAATATTATTTTTGCCGGCTTTTAATTATGGAAGATTTTGCCGCTATAGATTTCGAGACTGCCAACGGCGCGCGCAGCAGCGTGTGCAGCGTGGGCGTGGTGATTGTGCGGGGTGGCATTGTTGCGGATGAGTTCTACTCGCTCATCCACCCGGAGCCTGACTATTACGCCTGGTTTTGCCAGGAGGTGCACGGACTCTCCAACGAGGACACCGATGATGCGCCGAACTTCCCGGACGTATGGGCGCATGTGGAGCCGTTGCTGTTGTTGTCGCCGGAGGACCAATCCCGGCTCGGTCGGACGCACCTGCCCCTGGTGGCCCATAACAGCCCCTTTGACGAGAGTTGTCTCAAGGCCGTGTTCCAGGTTTACCAGATGGACTATCCCGACTACGAGTTCCACTGCACTTGCCGGGCGGCGCGCCGGGTGTTCGGACAGCAGTTGCCCAACCACCAACTGCACACCGTGGCCGAAGCTTGCGGCTTCCATTTGGAAAACCACCATCACGCCCTTGCTGACGCGGAGGCCTGCGCGTGGATTGCGCGGAGGATACTGTAAAGCCTATGGGTTTTATTATTTATAGACTATAAATGTGACGAAGTGTTATTTGATGTCGTCAGACCATGGCCTAAGTCATAGATCCACATAGTACATCACAGATGTTACGATGAATCCGATACTGCTCCATCAAGTTGGATTTCTATGGATATCTTCTTCGTAAACACTTATTTCCTTAAAAGAAAATCATTATCTTTGCGCTTTCAAATTAACTAATAAAAGTATGAAACGTAAAGTAAACCTCCTCTTCATCGCCTTGATGATGATTTTTGTAGGGGCGCGCGCCGATGAAGGTATGTGGCTCCCGTATTCCCTCAATGGACAGAATCTGGCAGAAATGCAGCGTCTGGGTTGTAAACTGACTGCCGAGCAGATTTTCAGTTTCAACCAACCCAGTCTGAAGGACGCCATCGTGCAATTCGGTGGCGGCTGCACCGGCGAACTGATCTCCGCCGAAGGCCTGCTGCTCACCAACCATCACTGCGGTCTGAGCCAAGTGCAGGCACACTCCTCCGTGGAACACGACTACCTGCAAGAGGGCTTCTGGGCTCGCAGCAAGGACCAGGAACTGCCCAACGAAGGTCTGACGGTGTCGTTCCTCAACTACATCGAGGACGTGACCGAGGCCATCCTCAAGGGCGTCACCAACGAGATGTCCGAAGAAGAGCGCGACAAGCTCATCAAGCAGAACGTACAGCAGCTGGTCAAGAAGACCAAAGGCGACCGCGATGTGAAGGTGGAAATCGTGCCGTTCTACCACGGCAACCAATATATCCTGTTTGTCTATGATGTCTATAAAGACGTGCGACTGGTGGCTTGTCCGCCTTGGGGCATCGGCAAGTTCGGCGCCGACACTGACAACTGGACGTGGCCGCGCCACAAGGGCGACTTCTGTATCTTCCGCGTCTATACCGCCCCCGACGGCTCGCCCGCGGAGTACAGCAAGGAGAATGTACCGATGAAGTCCAAACACTTCCTGCCCATCTCCCTCAAGGGCGTGCACCCCGGCGACTACACGATGATTCTGGGCTATCCCGGTTCTACCGACCGCTATTCCACCTCCGGCGCTGTGAAGAACGTCATTGAGGAGGAAGGCCCCGCCATTGTGGCCTGTCGCACCACCAAACTGGAACAATATCGTACCCACATGGACGCCGATCCGGCCGTTTTTATCCAATATGCCTCCAAACAGGCCAGCGTGAGCAACTATTGGAAATACTACATTGGCCAAGTCAAGCAACTGCAGCGCAACAAGGTCGCTGAAAAGCGTTCCGAGCAGGAACGGGCTTTCCAAGACTGGGTCAATGCCGATAACAAGCGTAAAGCGGAATATGGCGGTGTCTTGAAAGATGCCGAAAACTATTGGAATCATCAGAAGAACTACACCAAAGCCCTGATCTATCACCGCGAGGCGGGCTGGCGCGGCGGCGAGGCCGTCTCTTTCGCCTCCCGATATATGAGACTCAACAATACCATCGAACAAAAAGCCGCTTCTGCAGAGAATATCAAGAAATACGCTCAGAGTATGAAGGCCTCGGTCGAGGATTTCTTCAAAGACTATGAAAAACCGCTTGACCGCGACGTGACTATCGCTTTGCTGAACCTGTTCTACAAAGACGTGAACCCGTCTCAACTGCCACCTATCGTCAAGAAGGAAGGCGACAAGAGCCACGGCGACTTTACCGCTTTTGTGGACAAGGCCTTTGCTAAGTCTATCTTTGTGGATCAGAACAAGTTGAATGCTTGGCTGGATAATCCCAAATCCTTGTCCAAGGATCCTATCTACGCCTTGATGTACAATATCGTCAACTCATACCGTGAGTTGGGTGGCAAAGCGGCGGAGGTGGACAACAGCCGTGCCGAGCGTCTCTACATGAAAGGCTTGATGGAGATGCAGAAGGATCGCAACTTCTATCCCGACGCCAACTTCACGATGCGCCTCACCTACGGCAGTGTCCAGGACTGCAAGCCGGTAAACGCCGTGACCTATGACTACATCACCACGCTTGACGGTGTGATGGAGAAGTATGTGCCCGGCAACTGGGAGTTCGATGTGCCCCAAGACCTGATCCGGTTGTGGGAGAACAAGGACTATGGTCGCTATGCCGACAAGAACGGCGACCTTGTGGTCAACTTCATCACGACCAATGACATCACGGGCGGCAACTCCGGCAGTCCGGTCATTGACGGCAACGGCAACCTCGTGGGTTTGGCCTTCGATGGCAACTGGGAGGCGATGAGCGGCGACCTGTCCTTCGAGAACAAAGTGCAGCGAACTATCTGTATGGACGCCCGCTACCTGCTCTTCATCATCGACAAGATGGCCAACGCCCAAAACTTGATGAATGAACTGAAAATAGTGGAGTAGGGTAGTTATAGAGTATTATCAACAAAAAAGGAATAAAATGATTGGCACAAAAGAAATTCTCCTCATCCTCTTGGTCGTGTTGTTGCTTTTCGGCGGCCGGAAGATCCCAGAACTTATGAAAGGTATGGGCAAAGGCGTGAAAAGTTTCAAGGACGGCCTGAACGGGAAGGATGACGATTCCGCTAAGCCAGAGGACGGCGAGCATCAATAACGTATGTCGGAACCCGACGAACCGACCAAACAGCCCTCCAAGGATCTCACTTTCTGGGATCATCTCGAGGTGCTGCGGGGCAGCCTTATCAAGATGGTGGTGGCTGCCGCCGTGTTGTCCGTTGTTGCCTTCTGCTTCAAGGATTTGCTCTTTGACGTAGTGCTGGCACCTAGCAAATCAAACTTTTTCGTCTATCGTTGGCTTCGTGTGGTTCCATTCTCCCTTCATCTCATCAATACGGGCCTGGCCGAACAAATGCTCGTGCATCTGAAGGTCTCCACTGTGGCGGGCTTGCTCGTGGCTTCCCCCTACATCATCTTTCTTCTCTTTCGCTTCATTTCCCCCGCCTTGTATGAAAACGAACGACGCCACTCGGTGCAGCTCACGTTGTCCGCGTATGTGATGTTCATAGTGGGGGTTCTCGTCAACTATTTGATCATATTCCCCTTTACCGTCCGTTTCCTCGGCACCTACCAGGTAAGCGAAGAGGTGCAGAATATGTTGACCATCGGCAGTTATGCGGATGCTTTGCTGAGTATGTCGCTCATCTTCGGCATCGTGTTTGAGTTGCCGGTCATCGCGTGGCTGCTGGCCCGTTTCGGGATGCTGCGTGCCGCGTGGATGCGCAAGTACCGTCGGCACGCCATCGTGGCCATCCTTATCGTGGCAGCCATCATCACGCCCACCGCCGACGTGCTTACCCTGCTTGTAGTCTCCGTGCCCATCTGGCTGCTGTATGAGAGCAGCATCTGGATCGTCAAGGCGACGGAGAAAAAAGTCTTGGAAGACAATTCCGATAATTCCGAAATCATCAAATCATAAATCATTATGTTGAAAAAGATAAGAATCGTTCTGGCCGCCGTGATGATGACCCTCATCACCTTGTTGCTGCTGGATATTTCCGGCGTTCTGCACCATTGGCTGGGTTGGGTTGCCAAGATCCAGTTCCTGCCGGCCTTGTTCGCCAACCTTGTAATTGCTCTGGTAATTATGTGTTTGACGTTTGTCTTCGGCCGCATCTACTGCTCCGTGATTTGTCCGTTGGGCATTATGCAGGACATCATCGCCTATCGGCCCCGCAAGAAGCATAGATACTCCTATTCGCCCGCCAAGAACTGGCTGCGCTATGTCGTACTTTCCCTGTTTGTCGTGGCGTTCTTTGTGGGTGTCAACTCGTTCGTGGCGCTGCTCGCGCCGTACAGCAGTTACGGACGCATCGTGCAGAACCTGTTCCAACCCTTCGTGATTTGGGGCAATAACCTGCTCTCCGCCATCGCCGAACACTATGGACGCTATGCCTTCTATCCGAGAGAGGTGTGGATTCGTTCCATCCCCACCTTTGTCATCGCTGCGGTTACCTTCGTGGCTATCGTGGTGTTGGCTTGGCGCAATGGCCGGACCTATTGCAACACCATCTGTCCCGTGGGCGCGTACCTGAGTTTGATTTCAAGGTTCTCGGTGCTTCGCATACAGTTTGATCCGGATAAGTGCAAGCAATGCGGCAAATGCGAGCATAGCTGTAAGGCGTCGGCCATCGACTTCAAAAATATGAAGGTGGACCTCTCGCGCTGCGTAGTGTGTGGCAACTGTCTGGAAGAGTGTGAGTTCGATGCGCTTCACTATAAAGCCGTCAAGTTCGCCAAATCCATCGCCGTGAAAGAGATGTCGAAGGCGGTCGAGGACGCGCCCGTAGATGTCTCTCGTCGCTCGTTCCTTGTGGGCGCGGCTTTGGCCACTGCTTCCGTCGCCTTGGCGCAAGACAAGAAGAAGGTGGATGGCGGTTTGGCCGAGATCGAGGACAAGATTGCGCCGGAGCGCCACACGCCCATAACCCCGCCGGGCTCCATCTCTGCGGCCAATATGCACCGATTGTGCACGGGTTGCCAGTTGTGCGTGTCCAAGTGCCCCAACAACGTGCTTCGTCCGAGCACAGGGCTGATGAACCTGATGCAGCCCACGATGAGCTATGAGCGCGGCTACTGTCGTCCCGAGTGCCACACCTGTTCCGAGGTCTGTCCCACGGACGCCATCCGTCTGATTGACTTGGCCGAGAAGTCGAGCATCCAGATCGGTCACGCCGTCTGGGTGGCGAAGAACTGCATAGCCGTGGCGAATCGCGTGCCTTGTGGCAACTGCGCCAAGCATTGTCCCGTCGGTGCCATCACGATGGTGAAGCTGACTGATGGCGACAATATGGCCCCGATGGTTCCTGCCGTCAACGAAGCCCGATGCATCGGCTGCGGCGCTTGCGAGAACCTCTGCCCCGCCAGACCCTTCTCAGCCATCTATGTGGAAGGTCACGAAGTACACAAAGAAATTTAATTTTGACAAGATGAAAAAAATCAATAGACGAGATTTCCTCAAGATATTCGGTGGCACTGTGGTCGGCGCCACCGCCTTGGCCGCCTGCACTGACAAGACCGAACAGACTACAGCCGCGATGCAGGAACCTCCGAAGGACAAGATGACGATGCGCATCAACCCCAAGACCGGCGAAAAGGTCTCCCTGCTCGGCTATGGTATGATGCGTCTGCCCGTCAAGGAGGGCGGCTCTATGCGCGAGCATCCCGACGGCACCATTGACCAGGAATTGATCAATCGGCAGGTGGACTACGCCATTGACCACGGTGTCAACTATTTCGACACTTCTCCGGCCTATTGCCAAGGCCAGTCAGAGACCGCTACGGGCATCGCGCTGCATCGCCATCCCCGCAACAAGTATTTCATTGCCACTAAGTTGAGCAACTATGCGCCTGCCACTTGGCCCCTCAAGGCGTCGCAGGAGATGTTTGCGAATTCGCTCAAGCAGTTGCAGGTCGACTATGTGGACTATCTGCTTTTGCACGGCGTGGGTATGCCTTCGCAAGATGCTTCCGGCACGCCACTCGATGGTATGGGGGCGCTGAATGCACGATTCGTCAACAACGGACTTCTCGACTGGTTGGTGGAACAGACCAAGAGTGGTCGCATACGCAACCTCGGATTCTCCTATCATGGCGATGTGGCAGTGTTCGACACCCTGTTGCGTTGGCACGACGAGGGCAAGTATCATTGGGATTTCGTCCAGATCGAACTTAACTACCTCGACTGGAACTATGCCGACGAAATCAACCCGCGCAACACCGATGCCGTGTATCTGTACAATGAACTGGCCAAGCGCGACATTCCGTCCGTCATTATGGAGCCGTTGTTGGGTGGTCGTTTGGCCAACGTGCCGGATCCTATCGTGGCCAAGATGAAGGCCCGCCGGCCGGAGGATAGCGTCGCCTCTTGGGCCTTCCGCTATGCGGGCACACCCGAGAAAGTGCTGACGGTGCTGTCGGGTATGACCTATATGGAGCATTTGGTGGAGAATATCCGCACGTATGCCCCATTGGAGCCTATTGCACAAGAAGAAAACGCATTCTTAATGGAAATTGCCAAGGATATCTACGACTTGAAGACCATCCCTTGCAACGAGTGCAATTATTGTATGCCCTGCCCGTACGGCATCGACATTCCCAGTCTGTTCGTCCATTACAACAAGATGATCAAGGAGGGCCTGCTGCCGCACGACAAGCAGTCTCCTGAGTATCGCAAACAGCGCAGGGCGTTCTTGGTCGGGTTGGACCGCTCGGTGCCGAAACTCCGCCAAGCCAGCCATTGCATCAGTTGCGGCCATTGTGTGCCGCATTGTCCGCAGCGCATTGACATCCCGAAGGAATTGCGGATGATCGATGTGTTTACCGAAAACCTGAAGCGCGACGGCAAGGTGGCAGACGTGACGTTGTGATGACACTTAGCCGACTCTCGGCAAATCGGAAGGCATTTACTCAATGATCTTCCGGATGTCTTTTTCGTCCGCGTTGGGTAATATCTTTTTAAGATGCTGCAATATTCTCTCAAACGATTCTTCTGGCGTGCGGTCGCATTGGCAGGCATTACGGCCTATTTGGTTTTCGGGGGTGTTGAGCAAGGCCAGTCCCCATCCGTAGCGCTCGCCGAGTTTGGTTTTTGCATAGACAAAGTCTTGGGTGACAATGCGGCAGTCCATTTGCAGTTTGGTGACGTAACTGTCGAAGCGGCTCCGCATCTTCGGTCCCGTGAACCCACAGGCCTTGCGTAGGTCGCGGGTGATGATGGCTCCGTTCAGTTCCAGAACGTCGAGGATGACCCGCTCCACGCTGTTTTCGGCAGGGTAGGGGCGCTTGCTCCGGCGGTAGTTCATCAGGTCGGGCCACCACTCCATACTGACAAATCCCGCCCGCCCCTCGTAGAACTTGCCATAGACACAGGGCGTGTGCTGAATGGCAGGACCTTTCCACTCCCAAATGGGCCAGTAGAAACTGCCGTCACTGTACCAATGGTATCGGCACTCTTCTGCAGCGATCTCCTCGGCGGAGAAGCCATGCACAGGGTTTTCCAACAAAGGGAGAAATCCCACTTCCCGGATCAGGGCTGTGAGATCTTCAAATTCATGGATTTCGGCTGGATAAATATTCATTCTATTCTAAATCTTCATCTAAATCTTCATCTTCATCTTCATCTGTCTCACCGTCATAATCAACTAAAAAACCAATGGCTGGATTCTTTAGCATCACCCATCAATCTGGCCTCAGCGGCAATGTCTTTGTGATCTTGGATTATTTTTTTAAGTTCGGTTTCTGTCATACTTTTTTGCAAAGATATAAAATCCGATAAGAGCACCTATAAAAAAAACAATTGAGAAAAAAAATCTTCTTATTGCCCAACTAATGAAAAAAAGTGTACTTTTGCAGCCTCAAAACCGATCGGGGTGTGGCGCAGTTGGCTAGCGCACTTGCATGGGGTGCAAGGGGTCGGAAGTTCGAGTCTTCTCACCCCGACTCGTAAAGAAAAGAGACGCATTCGCGCCTCTTTTTTTTTATCTATTAATTGTCATCCGGTCCTGAAACCTTTTTCCCAGAATTCCGCCATAAAAAAGCGGGAATGATCTTGTGATCACTCCCGCGAGTTGTGTAGTTGTCTAACGATAGAGGGATTCGTTGCAGATGTGGCAGCGGGGCGATCCAGGTTGTGAGATGACCTCTTATTCCAATGAAAATATCAAAATCACGGGGTAGTGATCCGAGACATACGGGACGCCGTAGTCCTTCTTGATGGTCTTGAAACTACGGGCAGCATCCAGTTTGTTGGTCAGGATATAGTCGATTTGCTTGGCCGTTTCCTTGCCGTAGCCGTTGTAGGTCGTTTCGTTACAAGATTCCGGGGCGTAATCCCTCACCGAGTACATCTTAGCCGACGATTGTCCATCGCCCTTTGGAGCTAGGATCGGGCTGAAGATGGGGTCGTAGATCGAGGAGTTCATATCGCCGCCCAAGATCACGACGGCGGTAGTGTCGGAGACCTCTTTCTTAATCAGCTTACTCAGAAGCTGTATCGACTGCCTGCGGGCCACCTGTCCCATGTGGTCAAGGTGCGTGTTGAAGTAGTAGAAATCCTTGCAGCTGCGCTTGTCCACCAAGTGGACGAAGGTCACGGTCCGCTTGCAGGCGGCATCCCAGCCGAAGGTGGGCTCGTCGGGCGTGGGACTCAGCCAGTAGGTCTTGTATTCTTTCCGTTCAAAACGGTTTTTCTTGTAGAAGACGCCCATACACTCGCCTTCGGCTTTGCCGTCCTCGCGGCCAACGCCGACCATCTCGTACGCCTTGAGTGCTTTCCGAAGATACTGTTGTTGGTCGGGCAGCATCTCCTGGACGCCCATCACGTCAGGGTTAACGTCCTTGATCATACGCACGACGGCCTTCTTGCGATTGCCCCACGCGTTGATGCCGTCATAGTCGGCCATAGCGCTCATACGGATGTTGAACGACATCAGACTGACCTTCGAAGTTTTGGATTTGTGGCCGGGCTGCGCGAAGGCACTACCCATCGCCAATAGGATAAGCAGTAGTGACAGAATTCGTTTCATAGGATGGTTTATGGGATGACTAAAAACGAGCGCCGATGCCCGCCTTGAAGAAGGCATCGTAGCCGACATTCAATTCGAAGAGTCCATAAAAACGTTTGCCGACGGTGAGACCGAACGGGGTGACGTTGAAGGCGAAGAGGAATTGGTTGCCACTATGGCCATCTTCAGTATCGGCCTTGGCATACTCCGTCCTATTCGACCACATATAGCCGACACCAAGGTCAACGCCGGAATAGAGGCGCACCCAAGGACGGTTAAGGTAAGTGAACTGCACGCTGGGCATTACGGTGAGCAAAGCATCGCGGTCCACGCTCGTCAATGTAGTGTGCAGGGTGTCGGAGTAATGTTTGTACTCGGCGCACTCCACGGATGCCTTGACACCCACTTGGCACCAGTGGGTGACCTGATAGTAGTAATGGATGCCATAGTGGCCGTATAGGTTCATGTCGAGGGCTGTATGGCCCAACCCGGCGCCAATGGCGGAAAAAAAGCCGATGGTTCCATAAACCAACGTTCCGAAGCCGGAAACGGGACCTACGGTGACGCCCAACTGATTATAAAGGTCGCTGTGGGGCTTGGGCGATTCCTGTGCCTGCAAAGAGCCGGACACAACAAGCATAGCGGCCGTAAAAAGAATGAGGATCTTTTTCATTGCAGGATGTATTTATTCACCCGTCGTCTGTGGCGTTACGCCGGGGCGCTTGAAGCGTTTTTGGCGCTGTTGCCAACGTTCGCGGGCATATTGTTGCATATCGGACACCTCGTCGCTCTCGTCGATGATTTCGAGGCCGAACACCGTCTCGATGATGTCTTCCATCGTCAAGATGCCTTGGAAACAGCCGTATTCGTCGATGATGAGGGCGATTTGGGATTTTTGCTTGAGCATCGAGTCCCAGATTTCGCTGATAGACCTGTCTTCGTTAAAAAAGGGCATCTCGCGCTTGATCTCGCCGAGTGTGACATTGAACTTGTCCTCGGCCAGATTCTCCAAAGCGTCGCCGCGGAGGATGTAGCCCGTGATGTACTCGGGTGACTCGGCATAGACGGGGATACGGGAGAAGTGGTCGTACTGGTCGTCGTCGTAGTATTCGCGAAGGGTCATACTCTCGGGAGCGGAGGCGGCCACCACGCGGGGCGTCATCACCTCTTCCGCCTTGACATTGTCGAGTTTCATTATGTTTTGGATGATCTTGTTCTCATCCTCTTCGATCACGCCTTCCTCCTCACCCACGTTAGCGATGGCAATCACCTCTTCCCGGCTGACTGATGGGTCGGCGTTCTTGCTCGTGACCAGCTTGCTGATCAACTCGACCAGCTTGACGATCGGGAATAGAATGAAGATGAGCACGCGAAGCGTGTTGGCGGTGAAGCCCATCAAGCTCTTCCAGCGCGTGGCGCCGATGGTCTTGGGGATGATTTCGGAAAAGACGAGAATCAAGATGGTGGTTATGGCTGACACAAGTCCAAACCATTGGCTGCCGAAGACCAAGGTGGCCTGTTGGCCTACGCCTGCGGCGCCAATGGTATTAGCTATGGTGTTCAACGAGAGGATGGCCGCCAGCGGGCGGTCTGTGTCCGTCTTGTACTTTTTCATCAGAGGGGCGGGCTTGTAGCCCTCCTCCTCTTTCATTATGATGTAGGAAAGAGGGGTGGACAGCAGGCTGGACTCCAACGTGGAACACAGGAAGGAGATGGCCATCGCACTAAGCAGGAATACGAAAAGTAAGGTCATTCTGGTTGACGGTTGTCGTCTAGATTAGTAGTTCTCAGCGTTAATTTCAAAGAAGGATTGCGGGTGGTTGCAGGCAGGGCATACGCCAGGGGCGTTGGTACCCACTACAATATGGCCGCAGTTGCGGCATTCCCAGACCTTGACTTCGCTCTTTTCGAACACTTGGGCGGTCTCCACGTTCTTGAGCAGGGCGCGATAGCGTTCTTCGTGATGTTTCTCGATGGCGGCCACAAGGCGGAACTTGGCGGCCAATTTCTTGAAACCTTCCTCTTCGGCGGTCTTGGCGAAGCCTTCGTACATATCAGTCCATTCGTAGTTCTCGCCAGCGGCGGCGGCGGCCAGGTTCTCGGCGGTGGTGCCAATGCCGTTCAGCTCCTTGAACCAAAGCTTGGCGTGCTCTTTCTCGTTCTCGGCGGTCTTGAGGAACAGAGCGGCAATCTGCTCATAACCCTCTTTTTTGGCTACGGAGGCGAAGTAGGTATATTTGTTGCGGGCTTGGGACTCGCCGGCGAAAGCGGCTTCGAGGTTCTTCTCGGTCTGCGTGCCTGCATACGGATTGGCCTTGGGGGCTTCCGGGGCGGCGGAATCGTCGGAGATCAGTTCCAGGTCTTCGGCGCCTGCACCGCAAACGGGGCATACGAGTTCAGCACCATCTTCCAATTCGAATTCCACATTACATACATTGCATTTGTACTTTTTCATTTTTTGATTGTTTAAGTTAATATTGTTGTTATTGTTATTGTTCGATGATGGATCACCATCCATTTTCTTGAATTCGGCTTTGCCGTGTTTGCACCAAGGACAGATGAAGTCGTCGGGCAGCTCGTCGCCCTCGTACACGTAGCCGCACACCTCGCACACCCAGCGAGTCTTGCCGGCGGAGGATGTCTTCTGATGTTGGGACTTCATGTGTTGATGATAGTAGGCATACGTCAGAGCGGGCTTGTCGGACAGCGTCTTGGTCTCCACCACGTCGGCGATGAAGAGCGTGTGGCTTAGCATATCCACTGTCTGCGCCACCTTGCCGCTGATGAAGCCGCTGGTGAACTTGGGCAGATAAAGCACGCCGTTCTTCGCGCGCATCTCGACCTCACAGTTCTCGAACTTGTTGACGTCCCGTCCACTTTGGAAGCCAAAATGCTGAATCACGCGGAACGGGGTCTCCTCCGTCAAGATGTTGAGGTTGAAGACGCCACTTTCCTTAATCAGGTCGTGGGTGAGATTGCCCTTGTTTACACAAATGACGATACGAAGTGGATTGTCGGTAACTTGCGCCGCTACATTGATGATACAACCGTTGTCTTTTGCGCCGGAACGAGCCGTGAGCACAAAGAGTCCGTAGGTTATATTGCGTATGGGTCCAGGGTCTAATTCGTCCATTATTTCCAATAGGATTAAAGATTTGCAAAGATAATCTTTTTTCTTTATCGTCCAAATAATAAAACACTACTTCACTCCTTGTCCCTAACCCCTCACTCCTCACAGTTTTTTCCTATTTTTGCAAATCCAAACAAATCGCAATGAAAAAACTAGCAACCCTCCTTATCTTCTTGTGTGTCACTATTTTTGCCTATCCAAACGACGGCGTCTTCTATGCGGCCGGCAATCATCTGGTGCCGATTGCCGAAACCGACATCTGCGTCCAAAAAGAGGTGCTGACCCTCAAGCGCGTAGGCAATCACATCGAAGTGACCGTCTATTACGAGTTCTTCAACCCTACAAAAGAAAAAGATTTGCTGGTGGGCTTCGAGGCAGAATCACCCTACAACTCCTATCCCATAGGCGTCAACTATTACCATCCGCATATGCGCAATTTCACGGTGACCTTGAACGGAAAGACGCTGCCTTACGAGGTCGCCCACTCCATCTCTCGGTTCGATGCATCCCAAAACAAATATGTGGTGAATTATGAAAACGGAAAGATTCCCGACCTTACGTGGCGACAATGCGAAGATTCAATCTTGGCTTATGATGGAGAAGGGTATCCTTACGAGTTTGTCTATCACTTCAACGCCCACTTCCAAAAAGGGCTCAACATCGTGCAGCACACTTACCAATACGACCTCTCCTTCTCGATTGGCGAGGAGTTCTATTTTCCGTATGTATTAACTGCTGCCAACCGCTGGGCCAATCATCAAATCGACGATTTTACACTGCATGTCGATATGGGCGACTGCGAGTCGTTTTGGATTGACACCACTTTTTATAAGGATATGAACGAATGGACTTGCGACGGCGTGTTCCGGAAAGCCGTTTACCCGTATGGTGAAACGATGCCCATTTATCATATCCAAAAAGGTGTGCTGACTTTTCACAAGGAGAACTTCCACCCTGACGGGGAACTCTATATCAAGAAACCCAACATCTGGCTTAACGATCCCTATTACAACGATGGCAAGCCCGAGCCCAAAAAAGAGGACAAACTTTTGGAATGTGTAAAGCGCCTTTATTTTTGTTTTGACAAGCCGAGTCTGCCTTCCGACGGCGACCTGTTCGATGTGGAAGCGCAATATATGGATGCCTCTTTTACGGACGAACAGCGACGCATCCTGCGCAACCTGCCCTTCGCCTACCGCGGCTATGTATTCAAGGACAAAATGTTGCAGCAGTTCTATGACTCCACCGATTGGTACATGCCCGACCCGAACTACAAAACCATCGATCTCAACACTCTCACCGAACGCGAACGGAAATGGGTGAAACACTGGAACCAATGATCCAATATATTGTAAGACGTTGTGTACAATGTCTCATCTCATCCCTAACGACTAATTCCTAATCACCATATAATGAAAAAATCCGACTTCCTTGTTATAGTCATCGTAATATTGGTGTTGCTGCCCTTCTTTTTGAGCAATGCCGTGTATGACACTTTCTGTACGCTCACGCGCAACTATCCGTTGTGGATGGCTTTCCTCAAATTCGGCATCTTGGCCACCTTCGGCGAGATGCTGGGCCAGCGTGTAAAGACAGGCCATTACTACCATAAGGGTTTTGGCCTCTTCCCGAAGTTCGTTGTCTGGGGATTCTTGGGTATGTGGATTGCGCTGGCTATGAGTGTCTTCAAGGTGGGCATTCCCGCCTTTATGGAGAAAGCTGCCTGTTTCAAGGGTGTCAGCGCGGCTATGATGGGCGAGTTTAGCTGGCTGAAACTGGTGGGCGCCTTCTTCGTAAGCGTGATGATGAACACCTCTTTCGCTCCTGTCTTTATGACTTTTCACAAGATTTGTGATATGCACATCGCCTCCTACGAAGGCCGCGCGGTGAGTCTGATTCACCCGATCCAGATGCGCAAACTCATTCAAGAGGTCAACTGGGATGTGCAATGGAACTTCGTCTTCAAGAAAACGATACCGCTGTTTTGGATTCCGGCACATACGCTAACCTTCTGTCTGCCCGGTGATTTTCAGGTGCTCTTCGCCGCCTTCTGCAGCATCATTCTGGGGCTCTTCCTATCGATTGCCGCTATGCGGAAATAAGATTTACGGTAGCCGTTGTGCCCTCAATTGCGTCTTCCGTTCATCGCTGATGCGATAACTCTCGATGGCTTTCTGAATGGTCTTTTGGTGTACCCAAGAGTCTAAGCGATGCTCCGTCAGATAGGGCAGGGCAGCGTCGTATTGCTTGGCCAACGCGGTGGCGAAGAACCAAGCTACCATCATCTTGACATAGTAGTCGTCGTGCTTTACGCTTGCCGCCCAGTCAAGATATTCGGGCTTGAAATCATCGCCCAGGAAGTGCGTCATCAGCATCAATAGGGCGAAACGTAATGTGTAAGGTTTGCGGGAGCGCAGCCATCGGCGGATGTCCTTGATTAGTTTGGGATGATTTTTGCCGAATGCTTTTGGTTTTATGGTGTCGCACACAGCCCAGTTGTCCACGTATGGCAACCATCGGTCAAGGGCGGCCACACATTCGTTGTAGTCCTTGCCTTCGGCGAGGATGAGCCCGTGCAAGGCGTTCTCCTCAAAGTAATGATGCGGCAACTCCCATAAAAACTCGGCAATGTCGGGATCTTTGGCCAGCTCTTTCGCCAACTGGCGCAATGCCGGAATCCGTATGCCGATGATCAGGTCTGGGTTGACATTGGGGACCAGCTTCGCTTGGAAATCGCGGTATTTGATGTCTTGCAATGCAAAAAGTCTATCGCGGATGACGTTGCGGAATGCCTTGTACTTCTTGGCCTCGGCAAAAAGAGTGATGGGCAGATGGCAATAGCCTGTGGGGTTCTTGTCGAGATAGTCCTGATGGTATTCGCTGGCCGGATAAAAGGCCTTCAATGGCTCCAACTCAACGTAAAAGGGCTTGTCGTAGCGACGGGCCGTAAGGTCGTAGATGGCCTTGATGACGGGCAAGTCTTTGCGGTCGGTGTAGTATATGCCTGTGCGGTAACGCGTGCCCGTGTCGTGGCCTTGGCGGTTCAGACTGGTCGGGTCTATGATCTGGAAGAAGAGGGAGACCAATGTGGGCAGGGGCATTCTCTCGGGGTCGTATTGGATGCAGACCGTCTCGGCGTAGCCGGTGGTGTCGGTATATACCTCCTCGTACGTGGGATTGTCGGTGTGGCCGTTGGCGAAGCCCACCTCCGTGGCGATGATGCCGTCGAGTTGCTTGAAGAAATGTTCTGCACCCCAGAAACACCCGGCGGCAAGATAGAGCTCTTTTTTCATAGGCTGATTATTAAAGCGCAAAAATACGAAATTAGTTAGGAGTGAAGGGAGTTAGGAATGAGGAATTAGGAATTAGGAATTAGGAATGAGAGTCTGCTGTTTGTTTTATAAGGTTTTGAATATAAGATATTTGTGTTTATTGTAATTTTGGCATAGTTGTTGCCAAAAAATTTTGTTCAATTAACCACAGATAACTTCTACACTTAACTTCTACACTTGCTTTTCTGTTTCCCTTTCTCTTTCTCTAACTGACGTCTGACTTAACCACTGACTTCTTATATCTCAAATCTCAAATCTTAAATCAAAACAAATCATTAACCCTTAAAATCTAGTTTACAATGAACGAAAGAATCATTGCCGTAACTGGCAAAGGTGTCTTGAATGTGACTCCCGACATCATCCGGCTGACCGTGACGCTTTCTGGCCTTTTCAACAATTACAACGAAGCCTACGAGAGAATATCATGTAACACCAAGACAATGTCTGGCATTGCTCACAATCTCGGACTTGATCCAAAGTTGTCCAAGACGGTCCGTATGGATATCGAAAAGAAGTACGAGCCTCAGTACGATAATCAGCACAATTATGTGGGTGAAAAGTTTTTGGGATATGAATTGGCTCAGGTTCTCAAGATTGAGATTCCCGTTGGGTCATCATTCTTGGGACAACTTATTCGTGATATTGGGCGAAATCTTAAAGATGCGGAGATAGAATTGGGTTATGCCGTGAAAGATCCGCATCCTTCCCAGCTCAAAATGCTGGAAATGGCCGTGCTTGATGCGAAAGAGAAAGCTTCCATAATGGCTGAAGCTGCCGGTTGTGTACTTGGCGAAGTCAAAAGCATCGATGCTTCTGAAGAGGAAGTCCATTTCTACACTAAATCGAACAATATTCTTGCAAAAGAGGCGGTGTGTTTAGGTGATGGTGGATTGGATGTAGAACCCAACGACTTCAACGCCTCCGAAAGCGTAACCGTAAAGTGGACGTTAAAAGATAGGATGTAGGATATAGGATATGGGAGTAGGGAAGTTTAACTCCAATTCCTCATCCCTAATTTCTAATTTCTCTCAGCATTTCTCTCACCTCACTTTCATCGGTTTCGTCGTAGCCGTCGGCGAGGCGCACTTTGCAGGAACCGTGCACTTCGGTCACACCGGTGTGTTCGATGAGGGCACGCACGTTGTCGGGGCGCACGCCGCTGCCCGCGAGTATGGTGATGCGTCCTCCGGCGCGTTGGACTAACTCCTTAAGCCGATCCTGGCCCTCCGGCGCGGTGGGCTTGCCCCCGGATGTGAGAATGCGCTTGCACCCGCAGACAATGACGTCTTCTAGCGCACTCGTCTGGTCCGCACAGCGGTCGAAGGCGCGGTGGAACGTCACGGGCACCGGAGCGGCCGCCTGCACGAAGCGTCTGGTCAGCGGGACGTCAACGTGGCCGTCAGAGGTTAAGAATCCCACCACGATGCCGGCCACGCCCAATTCCTTGCAGATGCGGACGTCTTCCAGCATGTTTTCGATTTCCACTTCGTTGTAGGTGAAATCGCCGGGCCTGGGACGCACCAAGACGAACACCTTTAGGCCCAATCCCTCCACGCATTGCTTGATGGTGGCGTAGGATGGGGTGGTGCCTCCTTCATTCAGGTTTTGGCATAGTTCGATGCGCGTGGCTCCGGCAGCCTTCGCATTCACGGCGGATTGTATGGAGCCGCAACAGATTTCTACTTCCATAATGCTATTCTATTGTGAGTTCACCGCGGAGCGGGAGTTCCATGAGACGGCGCACGTCGTCCATCTCGTACAGGTTGGCCAGCAGGTACATCAACTTGGTGATGGCCGCTTCGGTGGTCATATCGTGGCCGCTCACGATGCCGATGTCGGCGAGGAGCTTGCCCGTAAGGTAACGTCCCATCTTGACGCCGCCGCCGCCCTTGCATTGGGTGACGTTGACGATGAGTATGCCGCGACTGACAGCATCCTTGAGCGTGTTGATGAATGCTGGACTGGTGGGCGCATTGCCCACGCCGAAGGTTTCGATGATGGCCGCCCTCAGGTTCGGGGTGCTGAAAATGGATTGGAGCACCTCGTGCCGAATGCCAGGGTAAAGCTTGACGATGGCCACGTTGTCCTCCATCTTGTCGTGCACGATGAGCGGCTTGTCGGGGTCCTGTCTCCAAAGATCGTCCTTGTGATATTCTACGTTTGTATTGACTTCGGCCAATATGGGGAAGTTGGGCGAGTAGAAGGCGTTGAAGCGGGAAGCGTTGTCCTTGTAGGTGCGGTTGCCGCGGTAGAGGTTGTTCTGGAAATAGATGCACACCTCTTGGATGATGGGTTTGTCGTACACATAGTCGGCGGCGATGGCGATGGCGTTCAGGATGTTGCGGCGGCCATCGGAACGGATGACGCCCAAAGGAAGCTGAGAACCGGTCAGGATGACGGGCTTGCCCAGATTCTCCAGCAGGAAACTGAGCGCTGATGCGGTGTAGGCCATCGTGTCGGTGCCGTGCAAGACCACAAAACCGTCGTATCGGTCGTACTCCTCGCCAATCATCTTGGCCAGGCGGATCCAGAAGTCGGGATTCGTGTCCGACGAGTCGATGAGCGGCAGCATCTCCTTGAAGGTGATGTCCGCTTCGATCAGGTGCAACATCGGCAACTGTTGGTATATGTTTTTGAATTCGAAGGGTCTGAGAGCCTTGCTCTCCGGATCCATCATCATACCGATGGTTCCGCCCGTATAGATGACCAATATTTTCCGCTTACTCATAGTGTTGAAAAATTAGCTTGCAAAAATAACAAAAAAGCAGAAATTCAAAAGGCTTGAACGCTACTGCGGTGGATGGCTCAGAACCTACGCGCCAAACATTTGAATGATAGCACACCTGGTGTTATGTATGCAACTGATGAGCTTATGTCTTTTGCACTTGACACTTCTTCGTTGAACCATTGAATTTTTGGTCTGAGGTTTGCGCAATTTTTATATCTTTGCCGCCTCAAAAACGATGACACGGAAAGTTGGCCGAGTGGCTTAAGGCAGCGGTTTCGAAAACCGCCGTAGTGTCACAGCTACCGGGGGTTCGAATCCCTCACTTTCCGCAAGCAAAAATCGCCGAATGTCTATCATTCGGCGATTTTGATTATATCTGACATGGAACCCCTACTGGGTTCTATCGTTTACCGTAATGCATTCCCTCTATTGAGATGGAACACCTACGGCGTTCAAGCGCCCTCCCTGAAAACCAGAATAATGGAGAATGCATCTTTCAGAAGATTATAAAATTGGAATTTTGAATTTTGAATTCTGAACTTTGAATTCTAAAGCAAATATCCTATTCCTGCCAACAGCGAAAACAGAAACGACGACATCACCAACAAGGGCAGGTATTTGTCCAACGCGCCGCCGTGGTGCTTCCAAACTCCGTACAGATGCACGATGTATAACGGCAAAGTGATCAGATAAAGCCAGTTCCAGGGCGAGGAGTGCTCCAAAAGGGTGAAAACTACCATCGTGACCCAGCCAATGACGATGAGGGCG
The DNA here is from genome assembly GCA_024685175.1 of Bacteroidales bacterium. Classification (GTDB taxonomy): domain Bacteria; phylum Bacteroidota; class Bacteroidia; order Bacteroidales; family WCHB1-69; genus F23-D06. The sequence goes on along the minus strand of JAIKWD010000013.1, from coordinate 57,940 downwards.
GTCTGGTAGATCTTGGCTTTGCGCTCGCCGATGAGCAACGGCACGGTCTTGCGCGTGCCCGCATCCGACTCCATGTCGCGGATGTTGTTGGTGTTGAGCACGCCCACGCTGAACATGCCGATGCAGACTGCTGGCAAAAGGATGTGCCACGAGGTGAAATCCTGCGCGATGACATAGTATGCACCCGCCACAGACACTAATCCGAAGAAGATGAAGACAAACAAATCGCCGAGTCCTATATACCCATACGGATTCTTACCCAAGGTGTAATGCATTGCCGCCCAGACGGCACAAATACCTAAGGCATACAGACATAATGCTTTGATACAAAATATGTTACCATTGAATGCGCTGGCAATCATCAGGACGCCGAAGAAACAGCACAATCCCACAAAGTAGATGATCAACTTCTTGAATTCCGGCTCGGTGATCTTGCCTTCGCCCAAACTGTACATTGGTCCCTCGCGGCCTGTGCCGTCGGTGCCGCTGAGATAGTCGCCCAGCTCGTTGGACAGGTTGGACAATATTTGCAGGCACACGGTGGTCAATAGCAAGGCGATTAGGGTGAGGACGCCGGTTTGACGCACAGGCCAAGCCAAAAAGGCCCCTAACACAACTCCCGCCAACGATAGCGGGAGTGTGCGTAGGCGCATAGAGTATATTGCAGCTTTAAATTGCAAGGTCGATTAGAGTGTTGGTCCGAACGGGATCAGGGCCTTGCCTTGCTCCGTGTCGCTGAAGTTTTCGAAATTCTTGATGAACGACTGCGCCAAAGTCTTGGCGTTTTCGGCGTATGCGGCCTTGTCGGACCAGCTGTTCTCGGGGTTGAGGATGCTGTCGTCCACGCCGTTCACGTGTTTAGGGATGTACAAGTTGAAGGGCTTCACCAACTCGGTCTCGCAGTTGAGCAGTTCACCGTTGAGGATGGCTGTGATGATGGCGCGCGTGGCCTTGAGGGAGATGCGCTCGCCCACGCCGTAGCCGCCGCCGGTCCATCCCGTGTTCACGAGGTAGGCGGTAGCGTTGTGCTGGTCGAGTTTCTTGGCCAGTTCCTCGGCATACTTGGTGGGATGCAACAAGAGGAAAGCGGCGCCGAAACATGACGAGAAGGTCGGCTGCGGGGTCACGATACCGCGCTCGGTGCCGGCCAACTTGGCGGTGTAGCCGCTCAGATAGTAGTACATCGTCTGCTCACGGTTGAGGATGGCCACCGGAGGCAACACGCCAAAGGCGTCGGCCGACAGGAAGATGATCTTGCTGGGGTGTGTGCCGCGGGACACGGGCTTCACGATGTTGTCGATGTGATAGATGGGGTAGGAGACACGCGTGTTCTCGGTCTTGGCGGCCGAGTCAAAGTCGATGTTGCCTTCCTCGTCCACCACAAGGTTCTCAAGCAGGGCGTCGCGTTTGATGGCGTGGTAGATGTCGGGTTCCTTGGCCTCGCTTAGGTTGATGCACTTGGCGTAGCATCCGCCCTCGAAGTTGAAGATGCCGTTGTCGTCCCAGCCGTGCTCGTCATCGCCAATGAGGGCGCGGTTCGGGTCGGTGGACAACGTGGTCTTGCCCGTGCCGGAGAGGCCGAAGAAGATGGCCGTGTCGCCGTTCTTGCCTTGGTTGGCAGAACAGTGCATTGCGGCCATGCCGTTCAACGGCAGGAAGTAGTTCATCACGGAGAAGATGCCCTTCTTCATCTCGCCACCGTACCAGGTGCCGCCAATGAGAGCCATACGCTCCGTCAAGTTGAATGCAACGTAGACCTCGCTGTGCAAGCCCATCTCTTTCCAGTCGGGGTTGGTGGTCTTGCCGGCGTTCAACACGACGAAATCGGGAACGAAGTCCTTCAGCTCTTCCTCGGTCGGACGGATGAACATATTCTTCACGAAATGCGCCTGCCATGCCACCTCGGATACGAAACGCACCTTCATACGGGAGTTCTCGTTAGCGCCGCAATAGCCGTCCATCACGTATACCTTCTTGCCTGTCAACTGCTTCTGCGTGATGCCTTTCAGGTGCTCCCATGTTTTGTGGTCAATGGGCTTGTTGTCGGAACCCTTTTTGTTGGGGTCGGCCCACCAAACGTTGTCCTTCGTGTTCTCGTCCATCACGATGTATTTGTCCTTGGGCGAACGGCCGGTGAAGATGCCCGTGTCCACGGAAAGCGCGCCGGATTTGGTCTTGTACGCTTTTTCATAGCCCGTGAGCGCCGGGTTGGTCTCGTGGTTGTATAGTTCGTCGTAAGACAAGTTGTGGTAAATTTCCACTGGGTCGAGTACGCCGATTTCCTTCAATTGTTCTTTGAGGTCTTTCATAAATAGTTGATTTTTTTTATAATTGATTATTTTATTGATTGCTGGCTGCAAAGATACGAAAAAAGGTATTAGCAGTTAGCCGATAGCAGTTTTTTATTAGGAGTGAGGAGTTGGTAGTTAGGAGTGAAAGAGCAAAGAGCAAAGAGCAAAACAGTAACGACTAATAACTAACATCGCTCACGTCTCAAGTCTCACGTGTTACGTCTCAAGTCTTGCATCATACATCTTAAGTCCTATGGCCATCGAAATATTGGTTCATTGGTTCATTTTTTTATTATATTTGCGCTTCGAAATAAAACTGAAAAAAATGAATGATTCGTTGTGTAACTTATTGATAACCAAAGGTCAACTCAAGCAAGACATCTTTGCCATCACGTTGGAGACGATGCAGATGTTCAAGGAGTGTGCCAAGAATTTCGATGATTACTACAAAGCCAATTATGCGGATGACCACGAGGATATTCCTGTGTTGTATACTAATAAAAACCAATATCAGTTCCAACTCAAATTCGCTTCCGATGTGCTCGTGTTTCTGATGCACAGTAATATTTTCGAATTCTCCCGCGAACACGAAGTGATGCGTACTCCTTATATTAGAGAGGACAAGACCCGTTCCTACTGCGGAATGATCCAGATCTTCAACTTTCTTGGCGACTCATTCAAATACAATCGTATCAACGATCTCGGCTATATGATTGGTAGGGTTTTGGTCAATAAAGAAGGTCACTACTATATAGAAGGTAAACGCGAATTGGCCCAGGTGCTCAACAATTTCAGCAGCAACAAGATATCGAAAGAGGCCGTCAATGACATCCTCACTTCCGCCATTACCTACACCATCAATTTCGACCTTTTGGTTCCGGATTATGAGGAAATGAAGATCATCACCGTCAACGACATGCTGCAAATCGAAGACCAGAATATGCTTCTCAAGACTGGTAAACGTCTGGGATTCAGGTTTGAACAGGACAAAGACGAGTAGATTTCAAAAATTTCCAAGTTAAAGTTGGAGCATATTGAAAAAAGTGTATTTTTGCATCGTCAAAATATGACACCTATGGCGAGTTCGTCTAGTCGGCCTAGGACGTCAGGTTTTCATCCTGAAGATCAGGAGTTCGAATCTCCTACTCGCTACGAAAAAATCCCGCAGTTTTGCGGGGTTTTTTATTTTCTGCCCTTTCCTTCAGGAAGCCATTCACATTGTGACGAAATCTTTTTACGAGGGTCCTTCGGTCCGCCGAAAACGGTGGACCCCTTCATGTGAAGGGGCCATCGATCTACAAGCTGTCTCCCGTCTCGCCATCGCCTTCCTGCGCTTTCTTCTCCAACTCCATCTTACCGAATCTGAGCGTGATGCCCGCCGATACATAGCGGCTGTTGAGCATCTTGTTGGTGCTGTTGCTCAGATAGTAGGGGTTCGTGTTGACCGATCCGGAGCCGAAACGGCCACCCCAATTGAAGATGTCCTGTACATTGACAAAGAGGGAAAGCTTGCGTTTGAACAGGTCGCTGCGCACACCGAAGTTCAGTGAGTAGCGTGCCTTGCGCTCACTCATCAAACTGAGGGTAGGAGAGTTGTAGTTGCCCGATGCGGTGAACTGCAGCCAGTCGAAAGCCTTAGCCCACAAATTCACGCGTACGCTCCAAGACCACTTGTCACGTTGGTCAAGCTGGTGCACGCCGTCGCGGTAGTATTCCATGCGGTAACCGTAGTCATAGACGTTGGCGTACAGCCGCACATTCACGAAGCCGGTCGGACGGTAGGTGGCGTTGAGCGAGGCACCGTAACGCCAGGATGTTCCCAAATTGTATGGAATGGAATAGTTGATGATGCGGTCCAGATACTGGTCGTACTCGGCATCTCTCAACGAACTGATTTCATTGGTGCTCAAGCGTCCGTAAAGTTCCAACCCGATGTTGCCGAATTTGTTGAAATATTTCTGCCATCCGGCTTCCAAACTGTGAGTGTAACCGCTTTTCAACCCGTTGGGGTTGCCCGTGGAATAGTTGTTATCGCCGTAACGGCGGAATATGCTCAGGTCTTCCTCGTCGGGATGCGACATGCGCATGGAGTAGTTGAGTTTGAAGTTGTGCATACTCTTGGTGCGGTATGTGAGGTGGATGGAGGGACGTGCCGTGAAGAAGATGGGTGTACCCTTGTCGGCGAAGGGCATATCGCTGATGTATTCGTAGCCGTCGCGCAGGACCCCCAATCCCAAGCCGGTGCTGAGCGTAAAGCCGCCCCAGCGATGGGTCCAGTTGACATCGGCATTTAAGTTGGTTTCTTTGCCGTTGAAATGATAAGTGCGCAACGTGTCCACCAAGGTGCCGTCGAGGTCGTTGTAACGCCGGTAGTCGTTGCTCATTTGGTAGTAACTGCTACGAAGGCCGTAGCTCATCTCGCCGTCATCGCTGTAAGGCCGGTTGTAGCGAGCATCAAGCGAAGCACCATAGCGGTTGAATTTGGTGAGCAGATAGCGGTGCTCGTCCAAGTCGAAGTAGGTGTCGTACATCCGGTTGTACCACTGCTCGCTGGCATTGTGCGAGTACCGCCCGTTCAATCCGATACGCAAATTGTGACCCTTTTGGTCGAATTTCTTCGTGTAATCCACGCCGGCATGGCTCATCACCGACCAGCCGTCGGTCTTGCTTCGACTGGTATCGATGTAGTTCTGTTCAAACGGTGGAAACGAGTCGAGCTCGAAATAGGTCTGGTCGCGCGAGGTGATGTAGCGTGATTTATTGTTGTTGTAAAATCCGCCTGCGTCGAAGGAAATCTCGCTGGTAGAGTCTATTTCATAGTTGATGCCGAGGAAGAAGTTCGCACTGCCGCTGCGATTGGTGTCCTTTTGCGCGGCCGTGGAGGCCCAAGTGGTGTCGTATTCGCCAAAAATCTCGGCATCGCGCCGCTGGTAAGAACTTGATTCGGAAGCGTTTCTTCTGGAACTGTAGCGCCCCGACAGGAACAGGTTGACACTCAATTTCTCCTTGGCCCACATGTAGCTCACCCATGGGGAAACAAAGGGCTGGTTGGAACCGTTGATGCCAAAGCTGACAAACTGATTGCTCTTTACATGCGCCGAGGTGACGATGTTGATGACCGCCTCTGCGTCGGTGGCATACTTGGCCGACGGGTTGGTGATGGCTTCAATACGCTCCAGTGCGTTGGCGGGCAGCGTTTGCAGATAGGTCTTTAAGTTCTCTTCTGTCAGTTTCGAGGGCTTGTCGTTGATCCAAATCTCCACACTTGACACACCGCGCAGGGTGATATTGCCCTCTACGTCCACCTCCACGCCCGGTGCGTTCTGCAAGGCATCTTCCGTGGTTCCTGTCTGGATGGACGGGTCTTCGTTCACATTATAGACCAGCTTTTCACCGTCCATGGCATAAATGGGTTTTTCCGTTTTGATGGTGACCTCGCCCAACGTGGTGGAGGCGGGTATGAGCTTCAATGTGCCCATGTTGGTGTTGTTGCTCACGGTTAACGGAAAGTATTTCATTTTGTAGTTGAAGATGAACACGCGTATCAGACATTCGCCTTGGGGCACACCATCCACCTCAAAGTAACCGTTCTGGTTTGCCAACGTTCCCTTGATAAGCGACGAGTCCTCGGCATCGAGCACGGCCACATTGGCGTAGGCTAACGGGGTACCGGCGATAGAGTCACGAAGTAGACCTGCCACCTTGAAAGTGGAACCCGACCTTACCTTTTTGGGCTTCATCTGGTTCATTTGGTTCGTCTGCTGCCCTTGATTCCAGCCGCGATCACCCATGGGAGGCCGTCCTCCAGGGTACCCTCCGCCAGGAGGTCTTCCCCCGGGGAATCCGCCGCCCGGTGGTTGGGCAACGGTACATACAATAGCCAGCATAAGCGTTGCCACCATGGGCAATATCTTGAATAATAGCGTGCTGTTGATGTTCTCTTTCATGTGTTTTAGATTGAAATCATGAATAAATTTCCAAGACTATGCGTTTGGGAAATAGTTTACTTGTTTCTTAACGTTGTTTTTATTTGATAATAATTTTGTGTGCAAATGTCGCATTTTTTTTGTCTTTCAGTAAAATGTGAATTGTTTTTGTTTACCTTTGCGGTTGTGAAAATCGACAACAACTAAATAATATCAATATGTCAACACAATTCTCCTCCCAAGATTTAGATTTTATGCGCCAAAGGGGCAGCAACCCCGAAGAGGTACAACATCAACTCGACATTTTTGCCAAGGGCTTCGATTTCGCCCGTCTCGACCGCGCCGCCACCCCGGGCGACGGCATCCTGCAACTGGACGACGAGGCCACCGAAGAACTGGTGGCAGACTATGGTCAAATGCTCGAAGGCAAGAAGGTGGTGAAGTTCGTGCCCGCTTCAGGCGCCGCGTCCCGTATGTTCAAGGAACTCTATTCTTACCTTACGGACGACTCGGAGGAAACTCGCGGGAAGGCTCTCAAATTTGTGGATTCCCTGCCACGCTATCCCTTTTACGAGGCGTTGAAACAGGTCGTCGCCAAGAATGGTCACGACTTGGAAACGGAAGCCCGTGCGGGTAACTATAAGTTGATTGTCAGCGCGTTGCTTAACAACGAAGGCCTAAACTACGGCAATCAACCCAAAGGCCTGCTGCTGTTCCATCGCTATGCCGACAAGATCCGCACCGCCGTGGAGGAACATCTGGTCGAAGCCGCCCGCTATGCTTGCGTCGACGGTCAATGCTATCTCCATTTCACGGTCTCCCCGCAACACCAAGCTGGCTTCGAGGCGCTCCTGGCTTCTGTGCTGCCTAAATATGAACAACAATACAACGTTCACTATCATATCGACTTCTCCATCCAAGACCCTGCTACGGACACGGTGGCCGCCGAACTCGACAACTCACCGTTCCGCGACGAGCACGGCCAACTGCTGTTCCGCCCCGCCGGCCACGGCGCCCTGATCTATAACCTCAATCGTCTCGATGCCGATATTGTCTTCGTGAAAAACATCGACAATGTTATCACGGAAGACAAGGTGGAAACGACAGTGCGCTACAAGAAAGTCATCGCCGCTTATCTTCTGCAACTTCAAAACCGTGTTAACCAGTATCTTAAGGTGCTTGAGGCGGGCAATGTGGATCCGATGACGCTGATGGAGATGCTCGACTTCGCCGAAACCAATCTGATGATTCCGATGGAGGAGGATATGGATGCCGACCGTCTCTATGAATTACTCAACCGCCCCATCCGTGTCTGTGGTATGGTCAAGAACGAGGGCGAGCCTGGCGGTGGCCCATTCTGGGTGCTCGATGCCAACGATAATGCCTCGCTCCAGATTGTCGAATCTTCCCAAATTGACAAGAAGAACCCGCAACAGATGGATATTATGTCGCACGCCACCCACTTCAACCCGGTGGATATGGTCTGCGCCCTGAAGAACTACAAGGGCGAACGCTTTGACCTGCTCCAATATGTGGATCCCGAAACGGGCTTCATCTCCTCCAAGTCCTATGGTGACCGCACACTCAAAGCCCTTGAACTACCCGGCCTCTGGAACGGTGCTATGGCCAATTGGATCACCATCTTCGTCGAAGTCCCCATCCAAACCTTCAACCCCGTGAAGACGGTGTTTGATTTGCTGAGACGTTAATTAATAATCGATTATCGTTAATCGTTAATCGATCATCGCTCATGGATAAATATGACATTGGGAAACGCCTTTTTGTTGGCGCATCTATATCCTACCGCGTAATTGATTTCCGCCGTGGGAACGTGAATCGTGGCCGTGCGCGATGCGTCCCCGTCCAATTCCTGCAAGATCCTGTCGTGCCATAAGGCAGTCAACACCAACTCCTTGAACGAGACGTGGAAGGGGCCCGCTATGTAGTCGCTTCCGTCCAGCAGGCCTTCGGAAGGATGCAATCCCATTCGCAATATGGTAACGTTATGGCTGGTGAAGAGTTTATAAAGTTCTTTGCACCAGTCTATCGCTTCTTGCAAGGACAAGGGTTTGTAGTTGCCCGTGACGTAGTCTTTGGCCAACGGTGTGTCTTGAACGACGAGGGTGGGGTAGATACGAGTGTATCTTGCCCCGAGAGCCACGATGCGTTCGGCGGTGCGCAACGCCTTTTCCTTGGTGTCGCCAGGCAGACCGATCATCATCTGCAATCCCAACTCAAATCCATGCTCTCGAATCTTTTTTGAGGCCTCTTCAACCTGTTGGGCCGTGTGCCCGCGCTGGACGACCTCCAGGATTTTGTCGTCCAAGGACTGGGCGCCCAATTCAATGAGCGAAACGCCATGTCTTTTCAGATTATCCAAGATGGGCTCTGAAATGTAGTCGGGACGTGTGGAGAGTTGGATGCCCTGTACTATGCCTTGCTGCCAATAGCGTTGCGCAACGTCCAAATATTCACTCTGTTCCGCAATAGGCATACCCGTAAAACTGCCGCCGAAGAAAGCGATACGTTTGTGGCAATCTTGCTTTATCGTGTCCAGATGTTGTCGGATGATCTCGTCGGCTTCGGCGGGCGTGGGGATGTGCCCTTGTCCGGCGATGGCAAACTGGTTGCAGTAGGTGCATCGATGGGGACACGCCTTTTGCGGGATGAAGATGGGGATGACGCGGTACGCGTTGGTCATTATTGCAATTGCTGCAGGTATTGGTGAATGGTCTCTTCCAGTCCGAGATACAAGGCATCGCAGATGAGGGCGTGGCCGATGGAGACTTCTTTCAGGTTCGGGATCTGTTCTTGGAAGAATTTAAGGTTGACCAGAGAGAGATCGTGACCGGCGTTGAGGTCTATCTGTTGGCGTTCGGCTTCTTGGGCAGCAACGATGAAGTCGCGGATGGCGGCCTCACGATCCTTGAGATAGTTGGCGGCGTACGACTCGGTGTAGAGCTCCACACGGTCGGTGCCGGTGGCCTTGGCGCCTGCCACCATCTTAGGGTCAGCGTTGACGAAGATACTCGTACGAATGCCCTTGCTATGCAGGCGGGCGATGATGTCGGTCAGGAATTCCCGGTTGGCCAACGTGTCCCATCCGGCATTGCTCGTGATCGCCTCCGGCGGGTCAGGCACCAGGGTTACCTGGGTGGGGACCACCTCTGTGACCAAGTCCATAAAACTGGCGGACGGATATCCCTCGATGTTGAACTCGGTCGTGACGATTGCTTTGAGGTCGTAGACGTCCTGATATTTGATGTGTCGCCCGTCCGGACGCGGATGTACGGTGATGCCTTGGGCGCCGAAGCGCTCGCAGTCTTTGGCTACTTGGACGACATTGGGCATATTACCGCCACGTGCGTTGCGCAAGGTGGCCACTTTGTTGATGTTAACGCTTAGTCTTGTGTTCATATCTTCTTGTAATATAGTAGGTTGTGAGAATAGTTATGCTAAATTCTCCGCCACGATCTCGGCAATGTCCTTGACGTTGGCATCGGTGCCGTGCTTGAAAGCCTTCTTACACATCGGACATGCAGTGGCGATGACATCGGGATGCGGCTCCGTCAGATTGTCCAGCGCGGTGTTGCGGATGGTTGTCTGCTGCTCCAAGGTGATAACGGTGTTGCCGAGGTTCATGCCGCAGCACAGACTGTTCTCCTTGTCGTGCTTGGTCTTGAGCAACGTGGACACGGCCTTGAGCACGGTGCGCGGCTCTTTGTAGATGCCGCAGCCACGGCCCAACTCGCACGGATCGTGGTACGTGACCTTAAAGTCTCCCTTCTTGACCTTGAGTTTGCCTTGCTTGATGAGCATATTGAGATATTCGGTGTGATGCAGCACAGGTATGGATAGTTTGTATTCTTTCTTGAAAGAGGTGTAACAGATGGGGCAGGAGGTGATGAGCATCGTTGCGCCCGAGTTGACGATGAGTTCGGTGTTCTTGCGTCTCAACTCGGCGGCTTGGTTGTTGAAACCCTGTTGCAGGAGCGGTCGGCCACAGCAGATGCTCTTGTCTTCGTCCATAAACCAGTAGTTCTGTCCCACGGCCTTGAAGATGGTCTGCATAGACTCCGTGATGCCTGGCGTTAAGTGCGACATACAACCGCCGAAGTAGGCTACGCGGCCGATGGCGTTGAACGACTTGACCTTCTGCAGGTATCCGTAGTTGCCGATGCTGTCGAGTTCGCCCTTGTCACGCGAGATGCGCCGTATGTTCATCAAGTCTATGTTGACGGGACAGTCTTCGGCGCACTGGTTGCACATCAGGCAGTTCTTGCCGGCGGCGATGATGTCCTTGTGATGCTCGAGATTACGCAGGTTGCGCAGCAAATAGACGGACTGCACGTCCGTGATGCCCAGGTCTTTGTAAAGCGGACAGGCGTCGATGCACATACCACAACGCGAGCAGGAACTGAGTTCGAACTTGGTGAAACCAGTGGCTTTGGTGTGCTCCTTCAATCCTAACTTACGGAAGTAGATGAGAAATATCTCCGTGAAGATGTGCATATAACGAGAGAACGGCAATAGGACGAAGAAGACGCAGAGTGCGATGGAGTAGAGCGTCCAAAGGGGCAGTTCCAGGAATTGGGCGACGGGCACGCTGAATAGGTTGCCGATGGTTTGGGTGAGAAACCCGCCATTGTGGTAAAGGCAGGCGGAGGCGGACTCACTAAGCAGACGGAGCGGGAAGATGGACCACAAAGATATGCGGATGGCATTGTCCATCACCGTGTGCTTCGTGGCGCGATTCATCCCCAACAGTCTGGATTTGATCTTCTTGACCCACGCCAAGATGATGCCGGAGAGGACATACAGGAGCAAAAGGTCCATAATCTGGGTGAAGACCACTGCCGTATGCGTCTCGGGCGGCACTTTGTTGAAGAAACGGTAGAAGATAGCAACCCAGTAGTGGAATTCGCCTTTGAAGCCGATACGGCTCTCGATGGCTCCCACCACAATGAGCAAAAACCAACCGAAGGCGATGCTGCGGTGCATATAGCCGAGCCGCCAGTTCTTCTTGGAGATGCGGAGGTGCAACAGGCATTCCCGGAACATCTCTCCGATGGCGGGAAGGATTTTGGTGGACAGTATGTTCTTGCGCAACGTGGCACGCTGCAGCCGGTCGAACTGCCGCACCCACCGGATGTATTTGTACAGACAGATGATTAGGAGCGCAATGGAACCTAGTACGAATGGCAATACAAAGGGGTTGAAATTCTCCATTATCCTAAGATTACTTCATTAGTGTTAGTGAGTATTTGGCGCATATTGATGATGAGTGAGCGCAAGTTTACGCCCCGTGGACAGACCAGCGTGCATTTGCCGCACAGCATACACTTCTTCAATTCTTCTTCCAACTTGTCGTACTGTCCCCTGCGGAAATAACAGTGCGTCTTGCGGATGTTGAAGTCGGTGAACTGCCGGGCGGAGCAGGAAGCGGTGCAACCGCCGCAGCTGATGCAACGCTTGAAGGAGGGAACCGCCTCCAATAGCTGGTTGTATTTGGAAAGGTCGGTCTTGCTAAGTTGTATGGAACGAGTCTTTGAGATGGAAAAGCCAAAATCTGCCATTATTTCTTCATTACTTTTTCGCGGAGTTCCATTCCGCCGGTTACTTCAAAAATTTTATGAATTTCTTCCATGTCTTCATGGGGAATCGTGCGGAGCGCTCCAGAACCATCTCCGTGGTAGTTGGCGCCCAATTTCTTGGAGATCTCCTCGATGTTGTTAATGTACCATCGCCAAACAGGACCTTGTTCTATATGTTTGTTGGGGTCGACACGGTCGGGGTGCACGCAATAGCCGATGTCGAGGATGTTCTGTTCGACTCCACCCATCAACTCCACTTGCTGGCGTCCCATTTCGCTGTCTTTGAAATAGCCGAGCTCTTGAGAGACCTTACGCAGAATGCTGATGATCTCTCCAGGTGCATTGTTGCGTGGGCAACGCGGCTTGCAAGACATGCACTGGCCGCAAAACCAGATGGTGTCCGAGCGGAGAAGCTTCTCGACGGCATTCTCGTCACCGCGTTGGACGGTGTCGCAGATGCGCCGCGGATCGTAATCGTAGAATTCGGCAGCCGGACAAACCGCAGTGCACATGCCGCAATTCATACAAGCGTGAAGAGCCTCTTCATACCGTACATCTTGTTTGATTAGATCTATAAGGGTCATGGTTAGATCGTTTTTATTCTATTGAACTTCAATAATTGAAAAAAGAATCTCGGGAATGGTCTTGTACGGTCGCGCTTCAGGAAGTTGAGGGAGATGTTTAACTTACTGATGATGGGGATCTTGTATGTCTCCACAAATTCAATCAGCGTACCATCCGGGTCTTCGATGTAGGTGAAATGGCCGGATGCTTGGCCCATATCGAATTCGGTGCCGTCAGGACAACTATCTACGGTGAACTTGAATCCCAGGGACTCGCACTTCTTTTCAAATGCCTTCATGTTGATGACGTCGAAGCAGAGTTGGATGAACCCCGGGTCGCCCCAGTAACGACCTTCGTAGATCTTGCGCGGTGTGCGGTCGAGGGCTTGCACCAACTCGATGGCGCTGTTGCCGTACAACTCGCTGAACGGACCCTGGAATGGTGTCGACCGTGCCAGCAATACTCGGCGGTAGGCTTGCGTGCCGCCCCGGAGGGTCTGCCAGTCGCTGAACACGCCACTCTTGTCATAGACGACCGCATCGTAACCCAGAATGTCGCTGTAGACCTTGCGGGCACGCTCGATGTCCGTCACGCCGACCATCGCGCCGACCACGCCGCCAGAATAGCGGTTCTCGTCGATGAAGATGTAGTTGTCCTCCACCACCTGGAAACAGTTGCCTGCAGGGTCGTGGATGTAAAAGGTGGGTATGCCACGCGGGTCGGTGACAATAGGACTTAAGTCATGATACTTTTGAGAAAGCTCCTCATGAAAAGCCTCGATGTTATGGCTCTTGATTCTTGCGGTGAAGAATCCGAGATCACCTACTTGTATGTCGAACGTTGGGGGTACGGGCTTGCGCTCTGAAAACTGCCATATCTCAAAACCACCGCCACCTTGGAGGTTGCAGTTGATGCATGCATGACGTCTCTGGGGAGCATTTCCGGTATATGGGAGCATGCGTTCCGCCACCGTGTCGTCTTCCAATATCTTGATGTTGGCCTGAAACATGTCCGCCAACCACTTCTCTGTGGCCCGCATATCTTCCGTGCCAACACCGATTTGCTGAATACCAGCTAAAGAATAATTTTCCATATTATTTATATAATATCAATCTGCAAAAATACAAAATATATTCACAATTTACAATTCAAAGATAACGGTTTGCAGGTCACTTTTTTTCGTATCTTTGCAGCCTCAACGGAATATTAGATTAACAATTAAATATTTTTACAATGGAAGAAAAAAAGACTTCAATGATCAGACTCAGAATGAGTTCTCAAGACGCTCATTATGGTGGTAATTTGGTGGACGGTGCACACATGCTCGCCTTGTTCGGCGACGTGGCCACGGAACTCCTCATTATGCAAGACGGCGATGAAGGCCTGTTTTGTGCATACGACAACGTCGAATTTCTGGCTCCGGTCTATGCCGGCGACTATATTGAAGCAGTAGGTGAAATCACCCACGTCGGCAACACCTCCCGCAAGATGGTGTTCGAGGCTCGCAAGATCATCGCCCCGCGTCCTGACATCAGCCCTTCCGCCGCCGACGTACTGGAAGAACCCATCGTGGTATGCCGTGCTTCAGGCACTTGTGTGACACCCAAGCAGTGCCAACGTAAGAAATAAGACGAGGATTTGAGAAGTAAGATTTTAGATTTAAGACTTAAGACTTTAGATTTTAGAGAGAATTATTCTTGAAGTCTGTATTGTCTTAGACGAAAGAAAATACAAATTAAAAGTAAGAGCAATGGAAAAATTAATCATAACCGCCGCCATCTGCGGCGCAGAAGTCACCAAAGAGCAAAACCCCAATGTGCCCTACACGGTTGAGGAGATCGTGCGTGAGGCCAAGTCGGCCGTGGACGCCGGTGCCGCCATTGTGCACCTGCACGTGCGCGAGGACGACGGCACGCCCACCCAGAGCCGCGCCCGCTTCCAAGAGTGCGAGGAAGCCATCTACAAGGCTTGCCCCAACGTCATCCTCATCCCCTCCACCGGCGGTGCCGTCGGTATGAGTCCCGACGAACGTCTCCAGTCAACGGACACCACCCCCATCCCGGAGATGGCCACCCTCGACTGCGGTACCTGCAACTTCGGTGACGAGATCTTCGACAACACGATGCCTACGATGCGCGCCTTCGGCAAACGTATGATCGAACGCGGCATCAAGCCCGAATACGAATGCTTCGAGATGGGCCATCTCGACACGATCCTGACGATGGCTCGCAAGGGCCAGGTGCCCGGTGCCCCGATGCAGTTCAACTTCGTGTTGGGCGTGCCTGGTTGCACCCCTGCCACGGTGGACAACCTCTGCTGGCTCGTGAAGAACATCCCGGCCGGCTCCACGTGGACCAGCACGGGCATCGGCCGCCACGCCTTCACCCTCGCCGCTCCCACCATCGTGATGGGCGGCAATGTGCGCGTGGGCTTCGAGGACAACCTCTACCTGGAAAAGGGCGTGCTCGCCAAGTCCAACGGCGAACTCGTGGACAAGGTCGTCCGTATGGCCAAACTGCTGGGCCGCGAAATCGCCACCTCCGATGAGGCCAGAGTGATCCTCGGACTTAAGAAGTAATGCGGAGCTAATGAAAAGAAAAAAGGCGGGTCATCGACCCGCCTTTTTTATGCTTTGCTGTACAGACGATGTGTACATCGTCTACATCATTAATTATTGATTGATCAATTCTCGCACGGCGTTCTCCAGTGCGGCGCCGCGCAGGTCCTTGGCAACAATACGTCCTTCGCGATCGAGCAGGAACATCGCAGGGATGGAGCGCACACCGTAGATGGCGGCGGCTTCGGAGGACCAATACTTGAGGTCGCTCACGTGGTTGGGCCATACCAGCCCGTCGTCCTTGATGGCTTTCTTCCAATTGGCGGCATCACGGTCGAGGGAGACACTGAATACCTCGAAGCCTTTGTCGTGGTACTTTTGGTACACGTTGCGCACGTTGGGGCTCTCGCGGCGGCACGGTCCGCACCAAGAGGCCCAGAAGTCGATCAAGACCACCTTGCCACGCAAGTCGGACAACTTGCGGACTTTCCCTTCGGGATCTGGGAACGCCAACTCGGGAGCGATGGCCCCGATGCTGGTCTTGCCGGCAGGCGAATTGAGGATGCTATAGCGCTCTTTCACAATAGGATGCGTAGGATACACCTCGTGCAGCTTGTTGATGACAGTCTGGTGCAGCGAAGCATTCTGCTCGCGAGGAAACAGGTCAAGGAACATCAGCGTGGCGATATCGCTTTGGTTGTCCAGAATCGCTTGCTTGATGCTGGCATTTATCGAAGACTCCGTCTGGTTGTATTCGTCTTGGTAATGGTTGACGATGGTCTTCACTAGCTGTTGGGCACCGGAGACGGCATTGGCGCCCACGGACTTCTGCTGGTTCATATGTAATTTATAAGCCGCTTCCGTAAACTGTACTTTTTCACAATTGTCGTTCGGAAAAGCCGCCAACACATTTGCTATCCAGGATGCTTTTGCACTCTTCTTTTCAAAAAGGTTGAGGTAAGTGAGACTGTCGCGTTCGCTCAACAAAGCTTTGGCGGCAGAGGCCAGTGGCGACAAAGCTTCGGAAGCTTTGTTCTGACGGTCCTTTGCTTGGAAAATATAATCGTCCAACAATTGGTAATAATCGTTGTTTCCAGTAGGACGATTGGCTCTGAAATCATAAAACATATTACTGTTTTCCAAGTAGTTGGCAAATGGACGATAGTTGTTGTCCAAAGCCTTGAGATGTTGGTTGGCCTTTGAAATAAAATAGTCCATATCGCCGCTTTTCACCTTGTTATTGGGGGCGAAAAGGGAAATAAGAAGATGGATGGAGTCCACATTATCAAATGCGGCGGTCACATAATTGTCGATCTCATTGGTCGTTTGTCTGAAATTAGTGACTTCTTGTGTGATTTTGCTCCAGTATTTCTGGGATTCATCCTTTTGCAGGGCAGTGTTCAGACTGTCGATGATTTCCTTCTTACGGTTGATGTTTCCCGTTACGTCTTGAACGAAAGCCATGCTGGGCGAATTGGTGACACTTGCGATATTTTGCAAATCTTCGGCATCAATGATGAGCTCCATGTTTTCACCTGGGGTGATGACAACGAGAAAATAGTTCTCATCACCGAAATCGAAGCGATAAATGTCATTGGCCAATTTGAGGTTCATCATGAACATGTTGTCCTTTATGTCGGCGGATGCGTATTCAGTTCTGCCGGTACCGTATGCATTGATCAAGTCTACATGCGAAAAAATGTTGTTCAACATGGTGACTTTCACGGTAGAGGGAGTTTGGGCCATGGTCCAAAGACCTGTCATCAGGACGGCGGCTACGAGAGCGATTTTTTTAATCTTTGCGAACATTGTCAATCGTTTTTTTGAGGTGGCAAAAATATAAAAAATAACATTAGAAAAATTATTCCAAAACCCGTTCGAAATCCATCTGTTTTTTGATGAGATCAACGGCTACAACTCTCACTTTCAGCGTGTCTCCGAAGCGTAAGGAATGCCCGTGGTGCAATCCTACAAGGGTGTAGTTTTCTTCATCAATATAGTAGAAATCGTCATCAAAACTGCGCATGGGAATCATACCCTCGCATTTGGATTCCGTGAGTTCAGCATAGATACCCCACTTGGAGATGCCAGACACGGTGGCTTCAAATACCTGCCCCACCTTGTCGACCAAATACTCGGCCTGCTTGTACTTGATGGAGTCGCGCTCTGCCTGTGTGGCCTGCTGCTCCATCTGCGAGCAATGCTTGCAGAACTCCTCGTATTGATCTTGGTCTACAGACTCTTTTCCGGCAAGATAACGATCCAAAAGACGATGGACCATCATGTCGGGATAGCGGCGGATGGGCGAGGTGAAGTGCGTGTAGTACGGGAATGCCAGACCATAGTGGCCTATATTCTCCGTGGAATAACAAGCCCGGGCCATTATGCGGATGGAGAGTTTGCTCAACATATCGTAGTCGGGTTGTCCCTTCTCCTTGGCCAACATATCGTTCAACGAACTGCTAAAGGCCTTGGTGGAGCTGGTCTTCAGGTCGAAGCCTAACTTCTTGACAAAGGTCTTGAACGTGTTGAGTTTCTCGTCCAGCGGCTTGTCGTGAACACGGTAGACGAAGGTGTTGGCTTGGATGCCATTGCGTTTGCGACCGATTTTTTCGGCCACGCGCTTGTTGGCCAGTAACATAAACTCCTCGATTAGCCAATTGGCTTCTTTTTGTTGTTTGAGGTAGACGCCGATGGGATGTCCTTCCTCATCTAACTTGAACTTCACCTCTTCCGTCTCGAAGTTGATAGCGTTGTTGTCGAAGCGTTTCTTGCGCATCACTTGTGCCAAGTCGTTGAGTTTCAGGATAACATCAGCCAAGTCGCCCTGGCCTGTCTCGATGATTGCCTGTGCCTCTTCGTAGTTGAACCGGCGGTCGGAGTTGATGACGGTGTGACCGAACCACTCTTTGTGTACCTTGGCGTTGTCATCAAGGTCAAATACGGCGCTGTAGCACAGCTTGTCCACGTGCGGATTCAAGGAGCAAAGGTTGTTGGAGAGTGCTTCCGGCAACATCGGGATAGTGCGGTCCACGAGGTATACGGAGGTGGCACGATCGTAGGCCTCAGCGTCGATGGCGCTGCCCGGGCGCACATAGTGGGTCACGTCGGCGATGTGGATGCCCACGCGATAGAGGCCGTTGTCGAGTTGCTCGAAGGAGAGCGCATCGTCAAAGTCCTTGGCATCCGCCGGGTCGATGGTGAACGTAGTGGCCGTGCGGAAGTCGCGACGCTTGCGGATCTCGCCCTCGCTGATCTCCGTCTGGATGTCCTGCGCTTCTTGCTCCACCTTGTCGGGAAATTTGAGCGGGAAGTCGTTCTCGGCGAGGATGGCCATCATCTCCACGTCGTTGTCGCCAGGTTTTCCGAGCACGTGGGTCACCTCGCCCAGCGGGCTGCGCGTGCCTGCGGGCCAGTCCACGATGACCACCACCACCTTGTCGCCATTTTTGGCCTTGCGCAGCAGGCGGCCCGGTATGATGATGTCGCGACGATAATATACATTGTCAGGGATGAAATAGGCCACTCCCTTCTTGATGGAGATGGTGCCCACCATCTGTTTCTTGCTGCGTTGGATAACTTCCACCACTTGTCCTTCGGGTCGCTTCCCGCGGCGCGCTGGGAAGACCACCACCTTCACGATGTCGTTGTTGAGGGCATTGCCTAAGTTGCCGTCGGCGATGAAGATGTCCTCCGACTGCGACTCTTCCGTCGTGTCGTTCTTGTCGTTCTGCGGGACCACAAAGGCCATACCGCTGCGTTTCATCTCTATCTTTCCAACTATGTAGTTACGGCCGGCGTCCTTGCCTTTCAGTTGCTTGTAATTGACGCGATATTTTCCGCGACCAGCCTTGAGTAGCAATTTCGCCTCGATCAATCGTTCGATCTGTTCCTTTACCTGCTCTCTGCCTTTCTTGTCGAAGATGCCGACCTTAGCAGCAATCTGTTTGTAGTTCAGTTTTTCGTTTTTGCCCTGCGTGAGGGCTTCCAATATCTGTTTAGCTAAATCTTTCATAATCTATTATCGTTGATACAACGCATGCGTTGTCTTTACCTTATCGTATCTTCATCGCCCCATTGTCATCGTATATAAACGTGGCTTCGAGTTCGGGGTGCTTCTCCAATATCTTCATTGACGCCTCCACGCCCAGTACCATAAAGGCGGTTGCGTAGGCATCCGCGGTGGCGCAATCCGGGGCTATGACCGTGACGCTAAGCAGGTTGCTTTCTTCGGGCTTGCCGGTCACCGGATTAAGGATGTGCGTATAGCGATGGCCGTCCTGCTCGAAGTAATTGCGGTAATTGCCTGAGGTGGCCACGGCTTTGTCATTCAGGTCAAAAGCTTTGTCGCTGGCCGCCGCCCCGTCGGCCGTCTCCGTCGGCACTTGGATGCCCACCCGCCAGGGCCTGCCGTTCTTGTTGCCACGAGCTACGATCTCGCCGCCAATCTCCACTAGACAGTTGGTATAGCCATTGTTTATCAAAAACCGTGCCACTTTGTCGACCGCAAAGCCCTTTGCAATGGCGTTGAAGTTCAGTTGCACGCGCGGATCGGTTTTTTTTACCGTATTGTTCTCTATCTGAACAAATTTGCTGCCGACATATTCCATGACGGAGTCTATCTGCGCCTGTGGGACGACCTGTTTCTGGTTTTTTCTCCCGAAGCCCCAGAGCTCCACAAGCGGTTGGATCGTGCATTCGAAGGCCCCGTTGGTCTCTTGATTCACCAGAAGCGAGAGATTCAAGACATCCAGAAATTTCTGGTCCAAGGTCACCTGCTCATTTCTGTTTACTCTGGAAATCAAAGAGTTGGTGTCAAAGATGGAGAAGGTTGCATTGAGCGTCTTGAGCAAGGAATCGACCTGTGCGGGCAGGTCTTCCGAACGTTCTCCGACATAGGTTATATGGTACAACGTGCCGAAGGCCATCCCTTCGAACTGTTGCACGGGAGCGCGATGGCAAGAGGCGCACATCACGCAAAGCGATATCCAAAAGAAAAGGTGTTTTTTCATCGCGCAAAAATACAAAATTTAGATGTAAGATGTGAAACGTGAGACACACTTCTAACATTTTAGCTATCGGCTAACTGCATTTTTTCGTATCTTTGCCGCTCCTAAAAAAACCATTGACCATTATGAAAGTACATTTTATCGCCATTGGCGGTAGTGCTATGCACAATTTGGCTATCGCCTTGAAAATGAAAGGTTACGAAGTCACGGGCTCCGACGACGAGATTTTCGAGCCCGCGAAGGGACGGCTGGAGCGTTACGGCATTCTGCCCGACAGCATCGGCTGGCATCCTGAGCGCATCACGCCTGACCTTGACGCCATCATCCTGGGTATGCACGCTCGTGTCGATAATCCAGAATTGGTAAAAGCGAAGGAACTCGGCATCAAAATTTATTCCTATCCCGAATATCTGTACGAACAGAGCAAAGATAAAATCCGCATCGTAGTGGGTGGCAGTCATGGCAAGACCACCATCACCTCGATGATCATCCACGTACTGCAGCAGTGCCATATCGACTGCGACTATATGGTCGGGGCGCAGCTGGACGGCTTTGAAGTGATGGTAAAACTTTCCGACGAAGCCAAGATCATGGTCATCGAAGGCGATGAGTACTTGACCTCTCCGATTGACCGCCGGCCCAAGTTCCACGTATATCAGCCGACCATCGGCATTGTGAGCGGTATTGCGTGGGACCATATCAATGTGTTTCCCACATTCGATATCTACGTCAAGCAATTCGAGATTTTCGCTAATATGATACCCGCCGAAGGGCAGTTCATCTATTGCGAGGACGACGAAGAATTGCCCAAGTTGGCCGAAAAGATTACAGGAACGAACAAACAGCCATATGGTGTCCATCCATATCATATCAAAGATGGCATCACCTATCTGGAAACGTCCTACGGCGACTATCCGCTGAAGATCTTCGGCAAACATAATCTCACCAACCTCAGTGCGGCCCGTTATGCATGTAAAGCAGTGGGAGTGGGGGAGGAAGACTTTTACAAGGCAATAGCGACCTTTAAAGGCGCGTCCAAGCGACTTGAGTTGGTGGCTCGCCGCGAAGACTGCAACGTATACAAGGATTTTGCCCACTCGCCTTCCAAACTCAAAGCCACGATTGCGGCCGTACGTGAGCAATTTCCCAATCGCCATCTCGTGGCCTGTATGGAACTGCACACCTTCAGCAGTCTGACAGAGGCTTTCTTGGCTCAATACCATGGCGCCATGAACGATGCTGACACCGCCATTGTTTATTATTCTCCCGAAGCCATTAAGCACAAAAAATTACCTCCTATTTCTCCCGAGATGATATTTAAGGCATTTGGACGTGATGATCTTATTATCTTCAATGATTCTGTTCTGATGAAAGAAAAATTGATGTCCATAGATACTAAAAACAGCGTTTTTCTGTTAATGTCATCTGGGGATTTTAATGGAATAGACATTGCCGAATTGGGCAAAAAAATTATATCTTTGCGCGCTTAATTCAAAAACAACAAAAAACACATAAAAACATGAAAAGAATAGGTTTAACAATGCTTATGGTTGTGGCTTGCGTCATCGCTTTCGCCCAGCCGAAGATTCAATTTGACAAAACCACCCATGATTTTGGAAAAATTAGAGAAGAAGGTGGCAAGGTGACAGGTAGATTTGAGTTTACCAATGTGGGAAACAGTGACTTGGTCCTTACCAATGTACGTCCTGGTTGTGGCTGTACGGCCGCCAACTATTCGCACGACCCTATCGCTCCCGGCCAAAAGGGTTTTATTGAGGCCACTTACAATCCGTACAATCGCCCCGGCGCTTTCAACAAGAACATTCGTGTCACGACGAACGAACCTCAATTCACTGGTGAGAAACCATCATCCCCGCACATGATATTCATTAAGGGAGAAGTGATTAAACGCCCTCCCACAAAGTTTGAACAAGCTGGCTTTACAGAAGGTGCAGGTATGTCCCGTATCAAACAAAACAACGTGATGCATACCCTGAAGAACACCGAATCCGTAAAAGACACGTTCAAAATCCACAACTTCTGGAACAGACCTGTCTCTTACGAATTGGTTAGCAATGAATATGTCTCTGAGGTTTCCCGTTCATTTGGCAAATCCCTTATGCCTGGTGAAGATGGTACCCTCGTGCTGAAATATGATGCTAGCAAACGTAATGCTTTCGGTCAACTGAAAGATATCGTTTATATTGAAACCAATGATTCAGTTGAAGCCAAGAAGGCTGTATACTATGCCGTTAATATCAAGGAAGACTTCTCCGGCCTTACCAAGAAACAAATCAAGAACAAACCGATCGCTCTTTATAGCGCTACGACCTACGACTTTGGCAAAGTGCAGAAGAACAACCAACAGAAGGCCACTATCACCGTGACCAACAAGGGCAAAGATCCTTTGATCATTCGTGCCCTGCAATCCAGCAATGGCATGTTCAAAGCTTCCGCCGACATCCTGGAAATCCCAGGCGGCCGTGAAGCAACCGTGACCGTAAACTTCAAGGCTAATACGAGAACGAGTACTCAGAAGGCCACCTTGGAAGTCATCACTAACGATCCCATCAATCCTGTCCAAGTTATCAACATGCAAGCTCAAGTTCTCTAAGACTAGGCTTTCATCCAACATAAAAGCGGACGTGAATTTCATGTCCGCTTTTTTTATTTGAATAATTGAGTATTTTTGCACTTTCACAAATCTCCAAAAAAATGTTCAACGCTCAAAAAATAAAAGATGATTTGATCCTGTGGATCAGAAATTGGTTTGAAAAAAATGGTCCTGGTTGTAACGCGATTATTGGCATCTCTGGGGGCAAAGATTCTACAATTGTAGCTGCATTGTGCAAGGAAGCGTTGGGCGCCGACCGCGTTATCGGTGTCTCCATGCCTGACAAGAACCAAAGTGTCAATGACGCTGATAGGATTTGCAAGTTTTTAGGCATTCGCTACCTGTGCGTATCCATTGAGGATGTTACTACCGCGATGTTCCAGATTAAAGATAGAACGGGAGAGAACCCTTTTACGCTCTCTGTACAAGCTGAACAGAACATACCGCCACGCATGCGTATGGCTGTGCTGTATGCTGTAGGACAATCACACAACGGACGGGTGTCGTGTAACTGCAACCTCAGCGAAGATTGGATTGGTTATTCCACACGTTGGGGAGACAATGCCGGCGACTTTTCTCCACTCGCTCATCTTACGGTGACTGAAGTAAGACAAGTGGGCCATGCCCTCGGAGTCCCCGCTGAATGGGTGGAAAAAATCCCGGATGACGGGCTGCCACACTCATCTCCCGATGAGGTGAAGTTTGGCTTTACCTACGCTACGCTCGATAAGTATATTCGTGGTATTGAGGTTCCCGAAGATGATATCCGAGAAAAGATTGATCGCATGCATGAGCGGAATCTCTTCAAGCTCAACATGCCTGAAGCTTTTGTCCCGGAAATGTAACGGAAAGCGTTTTTTGATGAGGCTAATCTATGCCTAGCTTTTTGATGTAAGCTTCAATCTCGTTGACCAGTATGTCCTTGCGGATAACGCGCTTGTCCTTGTCCAACAAAAACATATATGGGATGGTACGGGTGTCGTACAACTCGTTGTCTTCGATGGTCTGATCGAAGTTCCAACCATGTAGATAACTCGGGTTGGCTTCCGGCGACTTGAGATAGTTGCTCCACACCTCTGGGTCGTCCTCGAAATAAACGGTTAAGACAACGATGTTACCTTTGGAGATGGCGGAGTTGAGGACGAGGTAGGAGGCCATTCGTCTGCGCACTTCGCGACAGGTAGGGCATGTGGGATGTTGCAAATAGAGTAGGGTATACTCGCTCTGGATGCCATAAAGGTGATTAGTGTCACCATTGGCCATCACCATCCTGAAATCGGGCACGAGCGAACCTTCGAGATTTTTGTTGATCGTCTTCAACTCTCGATTGTAACGACGGGCGCGATCCTCGTCAAGGTTGGGGTAGGTGAGAATGTTTTGCAACATCTTGATGTAGGTGTGCTCCACCTTGTAGGGTGAAATATTGCGGCCGAGCACCTTCTCCAATCTGTCATAGAAAGTATACAACGACTTCTCGTTCACGCGCGCGGCGTTGAGGGCGGCCACCACGAACGTGTCCAAGTCTTTGCGGTCGAATTGGTATATGAAGTTGCAGTATTCCTTCATGCGATCCTCGCCGACTGGCGTGTTGAAGATGCGGGGATCGTCAAATGGGAATTTGTCGAAATAGTGTTCAATGATGAATTTCTGATACAAAGATTGGTCTTGGTAACACTCCTGGGGCATCTCGGGCAACGTGCGCGAAGCACGTACGATACTTCCTAATAAGGAGTTGCCTTGTTCACGAATGATCGATTCCTGATATTTGTCTTTCTCGTCGTTGATGCGTCTGGCCCTGGAAGTCAGCGAGTCGGCGAAAACTCGGAGCATATATTGCGGCAACGACTGCTGCGCTTCCTGGAACTCTAGGTCCAAAGCGCTGAGTCTCTGGAAGTATTGCTGCAAATGGGAGATGTACTCCACATTCTGGGTGTTTTCCGGACTGTTTATGTATATGACGGTGTCCTCACTGATGATGATGGAAAACTTCTGGTTCTTTTCCGTGGAAATGAGAAACGAGCCCACATTCGTGGTGTCGCCCACGATCCAGTACATCCCAGGTTTCAGGGATTTCTTGTCGCGGAAGACGATTTCCTGATTGTATGGTTGAACGTACGATACCTTGGCTTGTTTGTCCATATTGAAAGACTCGATTTTGACGGAATCGCATTTTTGGGATGTCAGTTGCACTTTGATTTCCATCTGTCCGAAGCCGATGAAGCTTGTCAAAGTGAATAAAAGAGTAAACAGGAATGCCTTTTTCATATTAGGATATAATAAAGTATTAATCAGAACAAGAATATGTCTCGAGGTTTAATTTTTGGAATGCCTGATCCAGGTTTTTAGTGATGTCGGATGCCAACAAAGTGCGCGGCGAGTGGGACTGGGCATACAGGTCGCCTGCCAGACCATGGATGTATACGCCGAGCAAGGCCGTTGCGGCAGGGTTGTATCCTTGAGCCAAGAATGAAAGCAATATGCCGGTAAGCACATCGCCACTTCCTGCAGTGGCCATGCCAGCATTGCCCGTAGTGTTGAAAAACTGCGCGCCATCAGGCATACTGATGACGGTGTGATGTCCTTTCAAGACAAGTATGATGGAATATCGCTTGGCAAAGGCCTTGGCCTTTTCCAGACGGTCGAAGTCGTCCGCGCAAGCGCCCGCAAGTCGCTCGAACTCCTTGAGATGCGGGGTGAGAATGCTGTATTCCGGCAAGAAGGCTAGCCAGGTCTTGTCCTTCGATAGGATATTCAAGGCGTCGGCGTCAAGGATGATGGGCTGGTGGACCTCGTCAAGCAGGTTCTTGAGTAACGTGATGGTTTGTGGGTGGGTGCCTATGCCTGGACCAATGGCTAAGGCGGTAACGTCCTTTTGTATGGAACCCCAGTCTAAGGCGCTTACGTGCAGCTCGTTCTCGTCGGGGTGGAGGATGGCTTCGGGTAGTCGGGTGGGGATGAGCTTGGTCACGTTAGCCGCACTGTGCACGGTCACCTTGCCGGCGCCGCTGCGCAAGACCGCCTCCGCCGCGAGTATGGCGGCACCAGGCATGTCGGCACTGCCTGCAATCAGCAGGCCGTGACCTTGACTGCCCTTGTTCGCGAATGGAACCAAAGGCCGCAGAATTTCCGCAACGGCCCTGCCGGTCAGGTACTCCCGCTTACAAGTTAAATCCTTTGGCGGCAACATCAGGATGTCCACCACATCGACTTCACCACAATATGGATACGATGTCGGCAGGAAGTGAGCCATCTTGGGATATTGGATGCTCAACGTATGGTCGGCCATCACTATCGTGGCATCATTGGGCGTAGGCGTGTCGGAGAAGAGACCCGAAGGGGTGTCAATGGCAACGACAAGGGCATCGCTCTCGTTGATGCAGTGGATGGCCTCGGCATAGAGACCTGTGGCCGGCTTGTTCAGTCCAATGCCGAAAATGGCATCGATAATCAAGGCGTCCGCTGGGATTTCGATTGGTATATCTTTTTGATAAACAATACAATGCGTGAATGTGTTGTGCGCAACGATCTCCTGCCAGCGATTCAAGTTGGCCTCCATCTCAGGCGTGTGCTTCGGTGGGTCGCTCTGACAAACCACCACGGTGATGCGAGGCGAACTCTCAAACATCCGATTGGCCAGGTGTCTGGCAATGACTAATCCGTCACCCCCGTTGTTGCCGCTGCCGCAAAATACGAAGATGTCGGAGATGTGATGTTGATTCACGAGTTGGGCAATCTCGTCAGTGCACGCAATACCGGCACGTTCCATCAATAATTGTGAGGAGATGGGCTCGTGATCCATAGTATATTGTTCGCACAACCGGATCTCAGCAACAGACGGTATGTATGGATGTTCGATGGTCTTGGATATAAACATGTTTTATCGAAAAAGGATTGCAAAAATAACATTTTATAAAATACCCTCTTCCATAAAACTGAAATGTTTACCCCTGTACAAGATGACGTGATCGGTAAGCTCGATATTGAATATACGCGTCGCTTCCTTGATCTGTTTTGTCAGATGACAGTCTTGCTTGCTAGGAACAAGATTTCCGGAGGGATGGTTGTGGCAAACAATCATCCTTGTGGCATTCAACATGATGGCCTTTTGAACAATGAGACGCACATCTGCCACTGTAGTGGTGAGTCCGCCTTTGCTTATTTGATTGATATTAAGTATTTTAGAGCCTTGGTTGAGGTAGATGACCCAGAACTCCTCATGGCGGAGATGGGCCAACTTGTCTTGCATGACATCAACCACATCCTGTGAACTATGGATATGTTGAGCCACGGCAACTCTTTCGGAACTCAGTCGTTTAGCCATCTCAAAGGCGGCGAGCAGAGTGATGGCCTTGGTGTTGCCGATGCCTTTGATGTTGGTCAGTTGAGACAGGCTTTTTTCTGCCAAACTGTTAAGTTGGTTGTCGCTGAAGGACAAGACACGTTTGGCGAGATCCACGGCGCTTTCGGTGGGGGTGCCTGTTCGAAGAAGGATGGCCACAAGTTCGGCATCGGACAGAGCATTAGCACCCAGTGAGGCGAATTTTTCGCGGGGACGATCTTGAATGCTCCAGTCGGGAATGGCCAGTCGACCGGTTTTTTCTGAGGAGTCTCCCATTAATACATGTGCTCACGCTTGAGCAGGTAGGGGAGGAGGATCTGATCAAATCCCTCCGTGATGTCGGCGGGGATGAGGTCTATCTGGTATTGTCCGCACTTGACCTTGATTTCATGGAAGTAGTCATGTACAGCCGATTGGTAGAATTCGCGAATATTGTTGGCATGCACTTTGATTTCGTTGCCGGTTTCCATATCCACAAAACGATACAGGCGGTTCTCGAAGGCGAAGTCGTACTCCAGGTTGCGGTCGAAGGTGTGAAAGACGACCACTTCATGCTTGTTGTGGCGCAGGTGCCCCAGGGCCAGCATCAGCTCTTCCGTGTCTTTTTGGCTTTCGAACATATCGCTGAAGATGATGACCAAAGATCGTCTGTGAATCTGCTCTGCAATCTGGTGCAAGGTATCCGTTACCATTGAGGCTCTGTGCACTTCCGTGCCGATGGGTTGCAGAATCTTTTCCAATTCGCGATAGATCATCTTATGGTGGGCATCTCCGCCACGGGCACTCGTGTGGAGGTCCAATTTGTCGGAGAATACACTCAACCCCACTGCATCGCGTTGACTCTTGAAGATCTGCATCAGGATGGCGGCGGCGTAGACCGAAAAGAAAATCTTGTTCGGCGCGGCCAACGAATACTTCTCCCGAATGGGAAAATACATGGAGGAAGAGTTGTCGATGATGAGGTGGCATCGTAAGTTGGTCTCCTCTTCGTATTGCTTGACGAAGAGCTTGTCCGTACGCGCAAACAGCTTCCAGTCAATATGCCTGATGGGCTCACCAGTATTGTATTGACGGTGTTCGGCGAACTCCACCGAGAAACCATGCATGGGACTTTTGTGCAGCCCCGTGATGAATCCTTGCACCACTTGCTTGGCTACAAACTCGATGTTGTCGTATTGCGTTACTTTGGTGAGATCTATCGTGTATGCCATATCATTGCTACTTGTTGAGGCTGCAAAAGTATCATTTTTATGCTTGCCAGCAAATGCAAAGCCCTATTTTGAAGAGATTTTTCGCAGTTCTTCTTTAAACGCCTCCGTGAATCGATACGTGTATATATCATCATCGTAAATCTCATCGTTGGAGAATAAAATGGGAGCCTTGCCGGTTTCGTAAAACATGACAGCAGGGAATTGGGATACCCGTTGGGAAATACAGCGTGGATAGCGAGAACCCAATTCAGGGATCAGGTAATACGGACTGTACGTCCGCTCCAGATATTGCCCGACCGCTCTGTTGATTTCACGTGCTTGCAAAGCTCCCGGAAAAAAATGAAACAAAATACCTACATGAACACAATCCGTGTCTATTTCGTTTATTGCTTGCAGTAGGTGATGCGAACAGGCCGAGCACTCCAGTTCGTTGTGCATCAAAATTACATACTTGCCCGGTGGTAGTTGTTGAAGCGATAGTTTGTCCCCTTGATAATCCTGAAAGAAGTGGATTGATTCAAGAAGCTCTTTCTTAAGTCGCATGATCCTTATTTTGTATATGGGATCATGTTTTCTAAACCACGTCTCTTTGGCTTGTTCATACTCGTTGGCACTCAGCCCATTCCATGCTACTTCACTTTCGGCGGTCAACTCAATCAAGCGGCCGTGCCAAATTGTCCTATCTAAATCTTCAAACCTGTGAAAGAGATTGAACGGAAACCAACTGCTATCAAAAACAAAATCTTGTGGACAACGTTTGGCACGGCAGCTTGAAACCCCGTTAGAGTCTGCAAGGGCATAAGCGTATGTGGATTTTCCCATAGTAGTATCATACTGTGTATAGTATAGTAGATATTGATTGTCAAGTGGAAAAACCACCTTTGCGTATGAATAGCTGAAGATTTGATCCTTGGTGGTAAAGATGCGCTCAGCACCGTATGGAATCTTTAAAGTATTTGCTATATAGTTATCATCAAATGGATGCCAATCGGGCAAATTGAAATGAATATCCTTCACCCACTTTCCATCAAGCTGGTATATATGCAAAATAGGATATCGTGTGCTCAAAAAGTATAGGTGTTCTTCATCGCAGAAGAGATATTGATTGGGAATGGCCTGAACTACATGTGGCGCTTCATAAGTGAGTACTTCGACAAGCGCCGTGTCACCACTAAGCAAATCCCTCACGTGCCAGCGATATCCAAAATCGTGATCCTCTTCAAGGTAGTATAGCTTTCCTTGATAAATATAGACCTTCTTTACGTTAGAACACTCGACGGACGTTACGTATTCATATTGCTGAGACGACGAACGACGATAGAGAAGAATATGGTCATTGACCGCTATTACGCAAGTGTCGCCAGAGAAGTTGAAGTCGTTGATCCAAGTGGCACTAGCTATACGCTCCCGATGATCGACAGATGGAAATGGCAGGTTGAATTCAAAAGAGGTGTAGTCTGTAAGCGAGACGGCATATATGTGGGCAGCATAATCACGTTCTGCCTGCTGATATGATTTCCGGTCTGTGAAGAAATAAATATCATCGTGAACACAAGACTGCAGATGGAACATGTCCTCTGGCATGTCTTGGAATGAAACTATGATGGACGTGTCCAAAATGATATCGTTTCCTATCCATGTCTGACCAAATGCGGAACCCAAAACACATACCAACAAGCAGATTATGATTATACGAGTTTTCATGGTTGTTGTTTGTAATGCTATAAGAGACTACACAAGTTCAGGTTAGATGCGGCCCAATATGCTGGATTGATTAATGTAGATCTTTAAAGTGCCCTCGCCATAAGTGTTGTATGCCCATTTGCCTTGAATAAAAAAGGTTTCATAGCCGGAATGGCCATTACTCGGAGTGGCAATCTTCTTAGTATAAGAACCGTTGTTGTTGCCGGAACGACTGCGCTCTTCGCTTTTCTCAATGATTTCATTGATGGCATCCGTGATGGCCGGCATTATTCTTTGCAAAGTAGGACTGGAGGCGTTGTCTCCAGGTGTGAGAAAAGGATTGACTCTGGGTACGCGACAGGCACTGAATCCCGCTCCTGTGCAATCTAGTGTCGCTGGTTCGACGCCATCTTCGGACGGATGATACAAGATGTCATTATATAGATTTAACCAAGCCCAATAACCACCATTGGATTTGTGAACAATGACGATTGGACGATCGCCTTCGGCGAACAGGGAAATACCCATGAAGCAAATGCATAAGCAAAGTAAAAGTCTTTTCATAGTTTTTTGTTTTATAGATGAATATTTTGTTTTATTTATTCCACTTTCGCAGGAGTTGGTTGACAATCAGCGTGACAGGTCCGGAATGGGCTCGTCAGTTGTTCCTTAGAGTTGTCGGCGCATTTGTATTTTTTAATTAGTTTTCTTGTCTCGGGGGTGCCAGCCCCATTATCTTTTAGACGTGACAAAGATACCATCCCGAAAGGGCGTTTGTCAAGACTTTTTTCGAAAATTTTTTCTTTCTTGTTATTAGTAACTTATGAAAAATCAACATGTTAAATTAAGAATCAATTGTTAAACGACTCTCCCGATTTTGGAAGTTTTTTGATCTGTCGGGTCGAAAAAGCGCATATTTGTTTTCTCACGTATATTTTTTTATTTTTGCACTCTGAAACCCTCTTTTGCGTTAACGAGACTTCCCGCAGTTGAGGGATGGTTTAACCCTTGAAGTCCATATAGCATAATTATGAAAAAGATTGGAATTTCCCTGTTTTTGATAGTGGTTTTATCAATGAACCTTTTTGCTTTCACAGATAAACCGATTACCTTTAGTCAGTTGCCTGAAAAAGCACAACAGTTTGTCAATAAGCATTTTGATGGCGTGAAAGTGTTGTCTGTGCAAATGGACGACAATGAATATGAGGTGAAATTGGCCGATGGAACCGAGATTGATTTTTACAGAGACGGAGATTGGAAATCCGTGGACTGCGGCAAGAAGGCCGTTCCCTATACCATTGTGCCCGAACCCATCAAGACCTATGTCTTGACCAAATATCCGAAAAACATTATTGTCTCGATATCGTATGAACATGGTCAATATGAAGCCGAATTGGACAACGATATCGAGTTGATGTTCGACAACAACAAGGTTTTCATTTATGAAAATGCGGATTAATAAGATAAATAATAGATATGAGAAATAGTTTGATCGTTATGAGCGTTATCATCCTCGGAGTCGTTTGCGGTTCTTGCAAGAAAAAAGAGGAATCCAAATTGAAAGACAATCCCTTTATGCAAGAGTGGAACACGCCGTATGGCGTGCCGCCTTTTGACAAAATCAAGACCGAACACTACCTGCCCGCTTTCGAGGAGGGTATGAAGCAGCAGAAGGAGGCCATTGAGACCATTGTGAAAAACACCGAAGATCCGACCTTCGGCAACACCATTATTCCGCTGGAATACAGCGATGAGCTCTTGAATAAGGTGAGCTCTGTCTTTTTCAACTTGTTGGAATGTTGCAATGACGAGGAGATGGAGAAATTGGCAGACACCATTATGCCGCTCTACACCCAGCATGGCGACGATATAATGCTCAATGCCAAGTTGTTCGAACGTGTCAAGAAGGTCTATCAGAACAAGGACAAGGAGCAACTCAACGCCGAGCAACTGCGCTTGCTGGAGGAGACCTACAAGGGCTTCGTACGCGGCGGCGCCAACGTTCCCGCCGACATGCAGGCGCGTTTTCGCGAGATCAACACCCGCCTGGCGATGCTTACCCAGAAGTTCGGCAACAATGTGCTGAAGGCCACCAATAGTTACAAGTTGGTCGTGGACGACGCTACCAGACTCAAAGGCCTTACCGAACAGCAACTCGTCGCCGCCCAAGAGGCAGCCAACGCAGACAAGGCCACCAAGGGCAAATATGTCTTCACCCTTGATATGCCCACGTTGGAGCCCTTCTTGATGAACTGTGCCGACCGTGAGTTGCGCAAGGAGATCTGGACTGCCTATTCCAGTCGTTGCCTCTCTGGCGAGTATGCCAACGAAGAGATCATCAACGAGATTGTCAATCTTCGCCTGGAGCGTGCCAACATAATGGGCTACGACAACTACGCCAACTTCGTGTTGGAGGATTGTATGGCCAAGAATGCGAACAACGCCTACAAGTTGTTGAATCAGGTTTGGGTGCCCGCCCTGGCCAAAGCCAAGGAAGAGGCCGCACTCTACCAGAAGATGATTGATCGCGAGCACGGCGGCTTCAAGTTGGAGCCGTACGACTGGCGTTATTACTGCGAGAAACTCCGCAAAGAGCAATACGACCTCGATGAAGAGGAAATTCGTCCCTACTTCTCGCTAGACACTGCCCGCAAGGGCCTCTTTATGGTCTGCAACAAGTTGTACGGCCTCACCTTCCGCGAGAATCCCGACATCCCTGTGTATCAGGAAGATGTAAAGGTCTATGAAGTGATTGACAACAACGAGGTCATCGCCGTGGTGTATATGGACTTCTTCCCGCGTGCCTCCAAACGTAGCGGTGCGTGGATGACCAACTTCCGCGAGCAGTATTACGACCGCGACGGCAACAACATCATTCCGGTGGTCTCCTTGGTCTGCAACTTCACCAAGCCCGCCGGCGACAAGCCTTCGTTGCTCAACATCGACCAGTTACAGACGTTGTTTCATGAGTTCGGTCACGCCTTGCACAGCATCCTGTCGCGTTGTCACTATCGTTCCCTCTCCGGCACCAACGTGCCGCGCGACTATGTGGAGATGCCTTCCCAGTTTATGGAGCATTTCTCCATAGAGCCGGAAGTGTTGAAGCTTTACGCCAACCACTACAAAACCGGCGAAAACATCCCCGATGCATTGGTAAAGAAGATCGAGGCCGCCTCCACGTATGGGCAGGGCTTCATCAACACTGAATTGCTGGCGGCGTCGTTGCTCGATATGGACTATCACACCATTACGACCAAGACCACCATCAAGTTGCCCGATTTCGAGGATCAGGCGATGGCGAAGATTGGACTGATCCCGTCTATCATCTCCCGTTACAAGAGTCCGTATTTCAACCACATCTTCTCCGGCGGTTATGCGGCTGGTTATTACAGTTATACGTGGGCTGCAATGTTGGACAACGATGCCTACGAGGCCTTCAAGGAGAATGGCGTCTTCGACCAGGCCACGGCCACTGCCTTCCGCACCAACATCCTGGAGCGCGGCAACACGGATGATGCAATGAATCTCTACGTCGCCTTCCGTGGCCACGAACCTACTATCGACGCGCTGCTTAAGAACAGGGGACTGAAATAGGAATGAGGAATAGTCGTAGAGATTATATGCCCGCTGATTTCGTGGATTTGCGCTGATTTTATATGAATGATCTGCGTTTATCAGCGTAATCAGCGGGAGATAACTCACATATCATCTTTTCGATTAATATTCTAACAGGACTTCTTTACCTTTAGATAGGATGAAGATGGCGATTTGGGCGTTTTTGCGGCCAAATCGGATGGCTTGCTCCAACGAGTCCTCCGGGAAGAGGCGAACACTGTCGAAGTAGTATCTGCCGCTTTCCGTGTTGAACCAGCCACCGACAAATCCATCGTTGGATTGGGCGTGGGTGACGACGAAATCCAAGTCAGCCCTGTCGTGCCGGTCCTGCGTGGCGGAATAAGCCACGACTATTCCCTCTTTGGGTTCCTGCCAATTGTGGATGTTGACCGTGAAGCCGTCGAGGTGCGTCTGGCTGAAAGTCCATAAACTGTCTGCCAAAGAGTAACTGACCTCAACGGTTACAGGTGCTTGATAAGTGACGTAATGCGCAGGCCCGCAAGATGAAAGAGATAGCAATAATAGTCCAAGAAAATATCCGAATTTGTTTTTGGTCATATCGTAATATTTTGAATGGCAAAAGTAAGAATTTTGAAGATGTGTAGTCCTCTTGTCTTTGTTTTGATGAATCCAAATCATCGATTCACTTCGGCGACTAAAAAATCGTATCTTTGCCGTCTAAAACCATTCCAATGTCTGACTCCGCCACCATTCAAGAACGCATCAAGCAACTATCCGATGAGATCAATCGCCACAACTATTATTATTATATGTTGGACGATCCGAAGATCAGCGACTACGACTTCGACCAGTTGCTGCAACAGCTCATCGATCTGGAGCGGCAGTATCCGGAGTATGTGACGCCCGACAGTCCGACGCAGCGCGTGGGCGGCACCATCACCAAACAGTTCGAGAGCGCGGCGCACGTCTATCCGATGCTCTCGCTCGGTAACACATACTCCGAAGAGGACTTGACCGAGTTTGACACGCGCGTGCGCGCTATGATCAACGGTCCGGTGGAGTATGTGTGTGAACTCAAGTACGATGGGGTGGCCATTAGCTTGATTTACGAGAACGGCCTGCTGGTGCGGGCGGTTACGCGCGGCGACGGCGTGCGCGGCGACGTGGTCACCGCCAACGTTAAGACCATCGGTTCCGTGCCTCTGCGCCTGACGGGCGATTATCCCGCCATGATTGAAGCACGGGGCGAAATCATTATGCCTTTCGACAGCTTCAATGCCCTCAATGCTGAACGCGAAGAGATTGGCGAGCAACCCTTCGCCAACCCCCGCAACGCTGCCTCGGGCAGTCTCAAGTTGCAGAACTCTTCCGAAGTGGCCAAACGAGGCCTCGGATTCAAGTTGTACTACGCCCTCGGCGAGAACCTGCCCGAACAGAATCACTACGATCGCCTCCGCAAACTCCACGAGTGGGGCTTCCGCTTCCCCGATGTGATGGAGAAAGTGGACGGACTGGCTGGGGTTTACAATTTCATCCACAAATGGGACACCGAGCGCAAGAACTTGCCGTATCCCATCGACGGCATCGTAATCAAGGTCAACGACTTTGCACAACAACAACAGGTGGGCGCCACGGCCAAGAGCCCGCGTTGGGCCATTGCCTACAAGTTCAAAGCCGAGCGCGTCTCCACGCCGTTGTTGAGCGTCGATTTCCAGGTGGGCCGCACGGGCATCATCACCCCTGTGGCGAACCTGCAGCCCGTCAATCTGGCCGGCACCGTGGTCAAGCGCGCGACCCTTAACAATCGCGATTTCATCTGCGATATGGATATCCGCGAGGGCGACCATCTGTTCGTGGAGAAGGGCGGCGAGATCATCCCCAAGATTGTGGGCGTGGACCTCGGCCAACGCCTGTCCGACGCAATGCCCGTGCGGTTTGTCACCCATTGTCCCGTATGCGGCGCCGAACTGATGCAGAACGAAGGCGAAGCCGGCGTGTTCTGCCCCGACGAACTGCACTGCGCCCCGCAAATCAAGGGCAAACTGGAACACTTCATCTCCCGCAAGGCGATGAATATTGATTCGCTTGGCGAAGGGAAAATCGATGCGCTCTATACCCAAGGCCTGGTGCAGAATGTCGCCGATCTGTATGACTTGACCTATGACAAGCTCTTCGGCTTGGAGAAGGTGGTGCAGGACGAGAACGGCAAGAGCCGGGTGTTCAGTTTCAAGGAGAAATCGACGCAGAATGTCCTGAATGGCATCGAACAGTCGAAAAAGGTCCCCTTTGAGCGCGTTTTGTACGCCATCGGCATCCGGTTCGTGGGCGAGGTTACAGCCAAGAAGCTGGCCCGTCGCTTCCGCAATATCGACGCCATAGCTAATGCCACCAAGGAGGAATTGATGGACGTGGAGGATGTGGGCGACCGCGTGGCCGAAAGCATTATACAATATTTTAATAATATAGAGAACCTGCAGATGGTGATGCACCTGCGCGAGGCCGGCCTGCAGATGGAAGTAGGGGAGGAGCAACAGCCCGTTTCGCAGCGACTTGCGGGTATGAACATCATTGTCAGCGGGGTCTTCTCCGTGCCGCGTGACGAGTTGAAACAGCTCATCGAGCAGAACGGCGGCAAAAACGTGAGTTCCATATCCAAGAATACGACCTACGTGCTCGCCGGCGAGAAGATGGGCCCCGAGAAACGCAAGAAAGCCGACGCCCTCGGCATCCCGATTATCGGGGAAGACGAGTTCAGGGAGATGATTAACCAATGAATTTATGCCGCAAAGCGGCGAAAATTTTTATCTCTCACTCCTCATCCTTCATTCTTCATTCCTAATTCCTAATTTTTTTTCTATTGAGTTGATTGTAAAGAAAAAAGTGTATCTTTGCACGCTTTTTGAAGTGAAATGTCTTGAAGGGTAGAAAGAGGGGCTGGAAAGCGCGCAACTGCTTGATTTCACGGACTGTAATTAAATATTTTGTTGGATAAGAAGGGCGGATTTATTATGGTTTTTGATGTTAGAATAGTTGCATTTTACTTCCAAAAGTGCGCTATTTTTTTTTGATAATAAACTATAATTAATAATTAATAACAAATCGAAGGATGAAAAAGATTAAAATTACACAAGTTAGAAGTGCGGTTGACAGATCTATCCGCCAGAAAAGATCCTTAGAGGCATTAGGCTTACGCAAGATGCATCAAACTGTCGAACATGAGGCTACTCCTCAAATTCTCGGTATCGTCGATTCCATCAAGCACCTCGTGTCAGTAGAAGAATTATAAGAATAATAACGATTGAAAATTTAAGACAATATGGAGTTACACAATTTAAAACCAGCAAAAAACTCAACGAAAAGCGAAAGAAGAATTGGTAGAGGTCAGGGTTCCGGCAAGGGCGGCACTTCCACACGTGGTAACAAAGGTGCCAAGTCCCGTTCTGGCTACAGCCGTAAGATCGGTTTTGAAGGCGGTCAGATGCCTATCTATAGAATTCTGCCTAAGAGAGGTTTTAAAAACATCAACCGTGTTGAATACAATGCCATCAACGTGAGCACGTTGCAAATGTTGGCTGAAAAGAACATCACCGACATCAACCGTGAAGTTCTCGTAGCCAATGGCCTTGCCAACAAGAAAGACTTAATCGCTATCCTCGCCAAGGGTGAACTTACCGTTAAGGTTAATGTTACTGCGGACAAGTTCTCCGCCAAGGCTAAGGAAGCCATCGAGAAGGTCGGCGGCACCGCCACCTTGGTTAACGCCCCTGCTCAAGCAGAGTAATTTTTTTCGACAAAACCAATTAACAGATGAAAAAATTTTTTGAAACGATAAAAAACATTTTCAGGATTGAAGATCTGAGGAAACGTATCCTCTATACGCTCTTCATCATCCTGATATACCGTTTTGGTGCTCATGTGGTGCTTCCGGGTATCAACCCTGGCGGTCTTACCGCTTTCTCCAATGCAGCCCAAAAGGGTCTGTTGGGTATGCTCGACCTGTTCTCCGGTGGTGCATTCTCTAACGCCTCTATCTTTGCGTTGGGTATCATGCCCTACATCTCCGCATCCATCGTCGTCCAATTGCTGACCTTGGCAGTGCCTTACTTCCAACGTCTCCAAAAAGAAGGCGAAAGCGGACGTAAGAAAATCAACCAGATCACCCGTTATCTCACCGTGGTCGTGTTGGCTATCCAGGCTCCTGCCTATATCGCCAACATCGTCAACCAGTTCCCTGGAGCCATCGCTCCTTCCATGCTTGAGCACCACGTGATGGGATTCACCGCATTTGGTTTCTCCGCGTTTATCCTTTTGATCGCCGCCACCTTGTTTATCATGTGGCTTGGTGAACGTATTACCGACAATGGTATCGGAAATGGTATCTCCATGATCATTATGATCGGTATCATTGCCCGTTTCCCGTATGCTATCAGAGCTGAATTCATCGCTCGTATTAGCGAGATGAACGGTGGTCCTATCGTCTTCATCATCGAGATTGTCCTCATGATGGTCATCATCGGCCTCTGTATCATGCTCGTTCAAGGTACGCGTCGTGTACCTGTTCAATACGCTAAGCGTGTTGTGGGCAACAAGCAATACGGTGGCGTGCGTAACTACCTTCCTTTGAAGGTCAACGCAGCCGGCGTTATGCCTATCATCTTCGCTCAAGCAATCATGTTCCTCCCCTTAACGTTCGTGAATATCAGCCAAGAGACCACTTCCGGTTTCTGGAGCAGCTTTATAGATTATAACAGATTCGGCTATAATGCTGTATTCTTTATTATGATCATCCTCTTTACATATTTCTACACCGCCATCACCATCAATCCTCAGCAGATCGCCGAAGATTTGAAAAAGAACAATGGTTTCATCCCTGGTACGAAACCTGGCAAGCAGACAGCAGATTTGATTGACAAGATCATGTCCCGCATCACGCTTCCCGGCTCTATCTTCCTCGGCATCGTGGCCGTGTTGCCTGCTATCGTGAGAATGTTTGGTGTGAACCAACAGTTCGCCCAATTCTTCGGCGGCACCTCTTTGCTGATTATGGTAGGTGTTGTATTGGATACTCTCCAACAAATCGAAAGCCACCTCTTGATGAGACACTATGACGGTCTCACCAAGTCCGGCAGAATCAAAGGCCGTATGGGCGGCGTTTACGGAGGCTAATAGTAACGTAAACTATGATGTTCAGGAGAATTAAATATAAAACCGAAGCCGACTTTGAGAAGCTGAAGAAGAGCGCTCATGTCGTGGCCGTGACTTTGGCGGAAGTGGCAAAACACATCCAGCCTGGTGTGCCCTTGACTTATCTGGATAGGATAGGCGAGGAGTGCATTCGCGACCATCATGCAGTACCTTCCTTCAAGGGCTACGAGGGTTTCCCCGCAGCACTGTGCCTCTCCGTCAATGACGTGGTCGTGCACGGTATCCCGAAGGCAGGTGACTATCTGCAGGACGGAGATATCATCTCGGTTGATTGCGGTGCCGTCCTCGACGGCTTCCACGGAGACTTCGCCTACACCTTTGCGGTGGGCGAAGTGGCCGAGGAAACGCGCCTCCTGATGGACAGAACCAAAGAATCCCTGATGAAGGCCATCGAAGTCGCCGTGGCCGGTAATACGGTCGGCGACATCGGTCATACGGTGGAAAGCTATGTGGAGCAGTTCAACTACGGTGTGGTGCGTGAACTCTGCGGTCATGGTATCGGCAAGGATATGCACGAGCGCCCCGACATCCCCAACTTCGGACGTCCCGGTTTTGGCGACCACCTGCAAGAAGGCATGTGCATCTGCATCGAGCCCATGATCACCCTTGGATCCAGAAAGATCTACATGGAGAAAGATGGTTGGACCATCCGTACGCAAGATCACAAACCCGCAGCTCATTATGAACATCAGCTTGCCATCACCGCCAAGGGAACAGAGGTCATTTCCTCCTACAAGTTATTAGGTGAAGTTATTGGAACTAACGAATTATATTAATAGAACACATTATGGCAAAACAATCATCTTTTGACTTGGACGGAATCGTGACCGAAGCTTTGGGCAACGGCATGTACCGCGTGCAACTGGAAAGCGGACACGTAATCATAGCCCATCTGTCTGGCAAGATGCGTCTGCATTACATTAAAATTCTCCCTGGCGACAAAGTGCAAGTTGCTATGTCTCCCTACGATCTGACAAAAGGTAGAATCACATTCAGATACAAAGCATAGAATAGTAAAAATCAATAATAAAAAAAAGCAAACAATGAAAGTAAGAACATCAGTTAAGAAAAGATCAGAAGACTGTATCGTGGTAAAACGCCACGGCGTGGTTTATGTGATTAACAAAAAGAATCCGAAAGAAAAACAACGTCAAGGTTAGGATTTGAGAAACGAATAAATTATTAATTAACAAAATAAAACATAAAGTAATATGGCAAGAATTGCAGGTATTGATTTACCGAAGAACAAACATGGCGAAATCGGCTTGACCTACATTTACGGAATCGGCAGAAGCACTGCCCAAAAGATTCTGACCAAGGCCGGTATCAGCTGGGACAAAAAGGTAAATGAATGGAACGATGATGAATTGGCAGTAATCCGTGGTTTGGTTAACGAGCTGAAGGTAGAAGGCCCCCTGAGATCAGAGGAGCAGATGAACATCAAGCGATTGATGGATATCGGCTGTTACAGAGGTATTCGTCACCGTCTTGGTTTACCCGTACGTGGTCAGAGCACCAAGAACAATGCTCGTACCCGCAAGGGACGTAAGAAGACCGTTGCTAACAAGAAGAAAGCAACTAAGTAGTTATTAATCATCAACGGATAGAGAAAACATATAGTTATGGCAAAGAATACAAAATCATCCAAGAAGAAAGTTGTCAGAATAGATGCTTCCGGAAAGGCATTCATCTATGCTTCCTTTAATAATGTTATCGTTTCCCTTACCAACAATGATGGTCAAGTGATTTCTTGGTCTTCCGCTGGTAAAATGGGTTACAGAGGTTCTAAGAAAAATACTCCCTATGCCGCTCAGATGGTGGCTCAGGACTGTGCTAAAGTTGCCTACGACCTTGGTCTTCGCAAGGTGAAGGTGTATGTGAAAGGACCCGGCCAAGGCCGTGAATCCGCTATCAGATCCATCAACACCACCGGCATCATGGTGGAAGAGATCACCGATGTGACTCCGCTTCCTCACAATGGCTGCCGTCCTCCTAAACACAGAAGAGTATAATTTTTCATATCGTATATAAATTTTAAAAAGTTAGAATTATGGCAAGATATACAGGACCTAAAACAAGAATAGCAAGAAAATTCAAGGAACCGATCTACGGTCCCGATAAATACTTCGAGAGAAGAAATTATGCTCCCGGTCAGCATGGCCAGTCAAGAAGACGCTCCAAGCTCTCTGAGTATGGTATGCAGTTGCAAGAGAAGCAAAAGGCTAAATACACCTATGGCCTTCTCGAACGTCAGTTCCGTAAACTGTTCCATCTCGCTGCCCGCAAAAAGGGTGTTACCGGCCAGAACTTGATGCAACTCATCGAGTCCCGCCTCGACAATGTGGTATTCCGCTTGGGTATTGCTCCTTCTCGCGCCGCTGCTCGCCAGCTCGTCAACCATCGTCACATCACCGTCAACGGCGACATCTGCAACATCCCGTCCAGACTGCTCGTTCCTGGTGACACCGTGGAAGTGCGTGAACGCTCCAAAGCTCTCGAAATCATCACCAACTCCCTGAGCGGCAAGGCTATGAACTCCGCATGGCTCGAGTGGGATGGCAACCTCATGGTGGGCAAGTTCATGAACTACCCGCAGAGAGAAGAAATCCCTGAGACCATTAACGAACAAGCCATCGTCGAGTTGTATTCTAAATAGTGATCAGTGAATGGTGATCTGTGAACCGTGCCCGTGCACGTCACAGCTCACAGTTCATAGCTCACATTCAAGTTCACATAGATCATTAACATTAAAATCAAAGAAAATGGCAATATTAACATTTCAAAAACCCGATAAGGTCATAATGAACGAGGCCGACGATTTTCGCGGAGTGTTCGAATTTCGTCCCCTGCAACAAGGCTACGGCGTAACCATCGGTAACGCCCTCCGCCGTGTGTTGCTCTCCTCTTTGGAAGGCTACGCCATTACCTCCATCAAGATTGAGGGAGTTGCTCAGGAATTTTCCTCCATCCCTGGCGTCATGGAAGATGTGACCGACATAGTTCTCAACCTGAAACAAGTGCGTTTCAAAAACAAGATCGAGAACAACTTCAATGAGAAGGCTACCATCATCATCTCTGGCCAAGAGACTTTCACCGCCGGTGATATGAACCGCTTTCTCAACTTCTTCCAGGTCTTGAATCCCGAACAACTAATATGCCGTATGGAACCCACCGTGCGCCTCGTGATGGACATCACGATCGACAAGGGTCGCGGTTATGTTCCCGTAGAGGATAATCGCTCCCTCCACGAAGGTATCGATGTTATCGCTATCGATTCCATCCATACGCCCATTAAAAACGTTAAATATACCATCGAGCCTTACCGCGTCGAACAAAAGACCGACTTCGAGAAGCTGATTCTCGAAATTGATACCGACGGCTCCATCCATCCGAAGAACGCCCTGAAAGAGGCTGCTAAGATCCTCATTCAACACTTTGCGCTCTTCTCCGATGACAAGATCACCTTGGACACCCCTGAACAACCGGCAACCGCCGACGAAATGGATGAGAACTCCATGCTGATCAGACAAGTCCTCAAATCCAAGCTCGTGGACATGGACCTCTCCGTGAGAGCCCTCAACTGCCTCAAGTCCGCAGAACTCGAGACTTTGGGTGACTTGGTTGCCATCCACAAGGCCGACTTGCTGAAGTTCCGTAACTTCGGTAAGAAATCACTCGCCGAGTTGGAAGACCTGGTTAAGTCAAAAGGCTTAGAATTTGGTATGAATATTTCGAAGTATAATTTAGATAAGGATTAATAACAATGAGACACGCTAAAAGAATTAACCATTTAGGAAGAACTGATGCCCATAGGAAAGCCCTCATGTCCAACATGGCGGTATCCTTGATCATGCACAAGAGAATCTCCACAACGCTGGCTAAGGCTAAGGAGTTGAGAACATTTGTTGAACCGTTGGTAACCTGCAGCAAGCACGACACCACTCATTCCAGACGTATGGTGTTCTCACAGCTTCAAAACAAATATGCTGTGACAGAGTTGTTCCGCGAGGTTTCTCAAAAGGTGGCCAACCGTCCTGGTGGCTATACCCGCATCCTCAAGACCGGTTTCCGTAAGGGTGATAATGCCGAGATGTGCATTATTGAGTTCGTTGACTACAACGAGACCTACACCTCTGAAGGCACTAAGAAGAAAGCTACCCGCACCAGACGTGGTGGTAGCAAGAAAGCAGCCGCTCAAACTGCCGAGCCTGTTGCTGAAGTCGCTAAAGAGACCGCTCCCGTGGCCGAGACTGAAGCTCCCGCCGCTGAGTAATTTCAAGAGAATACATCATTTTGCATTATACCAAGGCTGTCCGGAAGGACGGCCTTTTTTAGTATAAATCGGCCAATAATTATTTTTTGTCTATCTTTGTCTCTTTTGGTAAGAAAGGTTGATTGAAAATGGTCTTATGGTCTCCTTTTGCCATTTCTTATAGTAAATAACAATAATACAGTATGTTGGAACGTTGCTGCCGCTTGCTATTTTTTCTGATGACCCTCATGGGGATTCAGAATATATGCGCCTCAAGCACGTATCTCGTGCCAACGACTGACCATAGTATCATCACTACCAACAACG
Organism: Bacteroidales bacterium; assembly: GCA_024685175.1. Lineage (GTDB taxonomy): Bacteria > Bacteroidota > Bacteroidia > Bacteroidales > WCHB1-69 > F23-D06. The sequence continues at coordinate 14,792 of JAIKWD010000013.1, read as the reverse complement.
GCTGGATACTCGATGGCAGAAGACTTGATAGCAACTATTTCGACATCGTTGTCGTGGACAATGGCTGGATCAGCATCATCCGCAATCATCTCATCGGAGACCAACTTCCGCCCACCATCCTCGGCACGTTGACTCCCATTCATATTATTGGGTGTGACACCTCTGCATTGCCTCCACCAGTCCCTGTCTTAGATACACTGAGAAGTTGGGGACTACAAATTTATGATGATACTACACCAGATTCGCTGTTGACTATAACGAGCCAAGATTACATTGTATTTACCGACTGTAATACACTGATTACAAGAACATACTGTGTTGGCGACACTTGTGGCAATGTGGCCGTGTCACAACAAGAGATTGTGATTGATGTGGGTGAGGCGATTGTGTCTGATGCTCCGCACGAGATGACCTTGACCTGCGCGGCGGACGCCACCCTTGAAAATATCGTGATCCCTGTGGTGGTTAACGGTTGCGGCGATACGGTCATTTCGCATCAGATGGATGTAGACAGCTCCGATTTCGATGGTTGCGCTGGCGATATCGTTTACCTGTTCCATTATCAACTTTGCGAGAACAATTTCTACTACTGGCCTTTTACCTACCATATTGTGCCTCCGACCTTGACGTTGCCGGCCAATAGGGTGGAGCATCTTCAGTGTCTGCAGGATGCCGTGGCCCCGTCGCCTCCTGTCGTGTTGGATGGCTGCGGCGACACCATAGTGCCCACAATGTTACCCGTCTTGGACAACACCAACGGCTGCACAGGCATCCGCGCCTATACATGGAGTTATCAGGATTGCGATGGCTCTGAAAGTCGCTGGGTGTGCACCTTTATCGTGTCCGACACGATTGCCCCTACGTTTACCCTTGAGCCGGAGATAATAGTATGCAGTGATCTCGAGGGTATGTTCGTTATTACCCCCGAACTGATAGGCTTCCCCGCCGATATCCACGACAACTGCGACGAACTGCCGGGAATGATAATCTTCTTTACGGACATTCGCGTCTACACGTCCGGTGCCGATACCGTCTTTCGCACCTGGACCATTAAAGACCATTGTGACAACAGTAGGACGCAAATGCAGCGCATCGTCATCCACGAAGCCCAGGAAGTCACGATTAACGATTTCATCTGCGCAGGAGAGCCATATAACGCCTATGGATTCCAATGCACTCCTCTTCAGGACACGGTGCTACACGACACATCCTCGGTGGTGCTGACGGGCTGTGATTCGGTAACGCATCTTGTCCTGCAAGTATTGCAACCCTCCGAAACGTTGGTTTACGATACGGTGAACTCCGTTGAATTGCCTTATTTCTTCAATGATATATCGTATTCGCAATCAGGAACATATATACACCATCAGACAAATAGTGTCGGCTGTGACAGCACTATTACGTTGCAACTGATTGTCAACTATCCTTCCGAGTCGGTGATGTACATGACGGTCTGTGATAGTCTGGAGTGGGCAGACACTACTTTTACCCAATCAGGTGTCTATATTCGTCATTTTGAAGGAGTTAATGTATACGATAGCATTGTTACCTTACATCTTGTCGTCAACCATTCGGTGGCTGAGCTTGTGGAGACCACCGCCTGCGACAGCCTGGTGTGGCATGGCACGACCTATCGGCAGTCGGGCGACTATGTGCGCACGCTGCAGAGTGTCAACGGCTGCGACTCCATCGTGACGTTGCGCCTGACCGTCAACCATTCAGTGTCTGAGCTTGTGGAGGCCACCGCCTGCGGAAGCTATACTTGGAATGGTGTTAATTACATAAAATCAGGAATTTACGAACAACATTTTTTGACTTCGTCTGGATGCGATAGTGCCGTGACGCTCGTGTTAAATGTTCTTGACACCACGTTGAGCATCCTATCTTCGGACGACTTTTGCGACAATCAGTCTGTAGTGCTTATTGCCCAGTCTGATCTAGCATATTATTTGTGGAACACAGGAGAACAAACGTCGTCTATAACTGTCTTGAGACCTGGATATTATATGGTTACAGCCTATCAGGAGAACTGTGAGACCCATGCTTACTTTATCGTCGAAAATTGTGAGTATGATTATGAAACAATACTTCCCAATGCCATTACACCTAGCAATAATGATGGATTGAACGATTGTTTAAGCATTCCTGAGCAATGTAAGAGTATTATAGGCGATTTTAAGATATCCATTTACAATCGATGGGGAGAAAGGGTCTTCTATTCTACGAATAAGGATTTTAAATGGTGTGGAGAGTATTTGGGCAAGACTTTGCCACAGGATGTGTATTCATATAGGATGGAGTTCTTTGAGCCGGGTGCTTCTCCCATTCGCCATCAATTCAAAGGAAGCATAACCATCTTGTGATATTTGGGAAAGGGCGTTGTTATTATTTGTATTTTTGCAACTCAATTTTAAAATTAAAAACTAGAGATATGAAAGGAATCGTGTTAGCAGGCGGCGCAGGTACCCGTCTTCATCCCATTACATTGGCGATGAGCAAGCAATTGATGCCCATCTACGACAAGCCGATGATCTATTATCCTATCTCCACCTTGATGCAGGCGGATATCCGGGAAATTCTGATCATCTCCACGCCACAGGATCTGCCCAATTTCGAGAAGCTATTGGGAGACGGTTCTCGCATTGGCTGTCGCTTTGAATACAAGGTGCAGGAAGTGCCGAACGGATTGGCCCAAGCCTTTGTACTGGGCGAGCAGTTCGTAGGCAACGACAAGGTGGCTTTGGTCTTGGGCGACAATATCTTCTACGGCGGTGGTATCGAGCAGCATTTGATGGAGAACAAGGACCCCGAAGGTGGTGTCATCTTTGCCTACCACGTGTCCGATCCCGAGCGCTATGGCGTGGTGGAGTTTGACGAGAATATGAATGCCGTATCCATCGAAGAGAAGCCGAAGCAGCCCAAATCTAACTATGCGGTTCCCGGGCTGTACTTCTACGACAACAGCGTGATAGAGGTGGCCAAGAGCATCAAGCCCAGCGCACGCGGAGAGTACGAGATCACCGATGTAAACAAGTATTATCTCAACGCAGGCAAACTCAAGGTCTGCAAGATGGACCGCGGCACCGCTTGGCTTGACACGGGCACGTTCAACTCCTTGATTGAGGCCACTCAATTTGTGCAGGTCATCGAAGCCCGCCAAGGTCTCAAGGTCGGCTGCATTGAGGAGATTGCCTACAATCACGGTTTTATCGACACCGCCCAGTTAGCCAAAATCGCCGAACCGCTGATGAAGAGCGGCTATGGAGACTATTTGATGAAACTCATAAAATAGTGGGATATAGAATCCAAGTTTTGAATGCCACATTTTTCGCTATTTCAGTAGTGTCTTCGCGTATATCATCATCGCCTTCGTGGTCTCCTTGATCGGGCAGCCGATCTTTAGGCTTCTTAAAAAGGTGAAAATCAAGAAAAAGTCGGCGCCGGACGCCTTATTGGCCATTTTAACACTCCAAAGACGAGACGCTATTTGGCAAGATCATTGGTTCTTTGGTCCCCGACAGGATTGAAGGGCAGATGGAAAAGACCATCTTGGATATAGAGCGTCTGCTCTCACGCTATTTTATCGGATTGATGGTGGAAATACTCGGTGTGGTCCTCCTTGACTGTCTCGGATTGTGGCTCATTGCCCGTATCGGGTTCCCCTATGCGATGGGTATTGCCTTCATCGCGGGTCTGTTGAATGTGATTCCGTATGTGGGACCCATAATTGGAGAGGTGATCGGAGTCCTTTTGTGTGTCATCCTGAAATATGGCGCCGGGGTGGGGCTGGATGTCAACATCTGGGTGTTTGCGCTAATTGTCTTCTGCATTATGTTGGCCACTCAGTTGATAGACAACTTCATCTATCAGCCGCTCATCTATTCTACCAGCATAAAGGCCAGTCCTTTGGAAATCTTTATTGTGTTGCTCATTGCCGGCACCATTGGTGGCGTGGTAGGTATGCTCGTGGCCATCCCTGCTTACACTGTGTTGCGTGTCATAGCCAGCCGCTTTTTCTACGACCTTAAACCTGTCAAGCGGTTGATGCCAGACATTGACAAAGAGAATACGGACGCATTGATTTAAGGCGTGCTCTCGGATAAATTGACAACTACCACTTTACGACCTTCATCACGGTAGATTGTCGGTCTTGTCCCGTGACACGTACAAAATACACCCCTGACGGGAAAGCACTCATATCTATGGAGGTGGAGATGTCCGATAACTCCTGCATTAGGAAATGCCGCCCTTGCAAGTCAAACACACAAACTTGGCGCATCGGATTGTCCGACACGAGTTGCACCAACCCTCTTGTGGGGTTTGGGTACAATTGAATATCGGCATTTTGCCGACCATAATGGGGAACTCCCACAAATTCCGATGCCGTGGTCCAGTTTTCGCCAAGACTATTGTCGGAGTCCAGATCTGCCAGCACCAGAAAATCACCATGTCCGTCCGCCGATGTAGGCCAAGGCAGCGTATCGCGGTATGTCACTTCATCCAAGATATTGCCCCAAACATCAGCAAGGACCAAGGACTGAGACTTGTTGGAGAGATGACGGGTGAACTCTCCAAACGCTGTTAAATTGAATCTTTCCTCAAACGCCTGGGCATTGGAAACTATGAAAATTTCCTGATGTGGCGGAATTAAAGAACCCTCTGGAAATGTATATGTCAAGCCCAAATCCAGAAAATAGACTCCAGACACATCCAACGTGTCGTCCCCATTGTTAGTAATGCCGATAAATTCCTGTTGATCAGAAGCATATCCATGCCAAACGGGTGGATGATAGTGGATTTTCGAAATTACCAACGGCGGGAGATGGTCAGGGATACACACACCGGTACCACCCCAGTTGTCGGACAGCCAACTGATTCGATTCTGTATCCAGGTCTTCATATTGTTGATGTGGGTATTGTAGTTGTAGAACCTGAACCATCGCGAACAATCGCGTTGCCTTGCCTGATCAACACGATCCGTCAAACTGTCTATCACACTGATGATCTGGCTGTATGACAATGGGGCGCCCGGAGCCGTCAGCTTTTTCCAACGATTCGCCAAGGCGCAGCGGAACATATCGTCCTCGAATAATTGGTGCCAAAAAACAGAGCCCGTATTATCTCCGTTGGAAAACTGCCAAATATCATAATGGGAACGATCCATGCTTTGCAGATCGTTTCCATAACTGAGATTGAAATCCCAGACCGGGCCAGCCCTTAATTTCCCGTTGCGGTCTTTGTGAAAGAAAGTGCTTTTCTGGTAAATGTCCACATTGGACGAGAGTTCTCCCAGAATCATATAATCCACGAAGGTGGGTACATCCAGATATGCGGGGAAGCCACTTGTGACGCTTTGATTATGGGTGCTTATCAACGATTGGATAGTATCAAAATAATTATGGATGTACGCGCTTTGCTCTGGGGTTATTTCCTCTGGTTTGGGGTCGTGGAAAATATAGTACACGTTTTCCCAATAATCGTATGCGGGTGTTGTCCATGCGGGCACATCACCACCTGTGGTCTTGTCCGCCTTGATGATATAGCCGCCCGTCACATCCGGGAAAACGTTGCTGGACGAGTCCATCTTCACGAGATCCACTCTTTTATCGTCGATCTTTATCTTTTCCGTCAAGAAATAGAGCCCCCGATAGTCGTCGTTGACAATCACCTCGCAATATCGGGTGCGGGGAGCGTATTGCCCCATCTTCTCAGCCAAATGGTAAGATAAAGCGTCGCGTATAAACGACGGCTCGTCGTTCATCGGATTGAGCACCCAGTCGTTTTCCGCCGGTAACCCCAAAAGCGACACATTGTTATTTGTGATACTGTCCGCCATTCTGGTCTCGAAGCCATAAGGCTTCTTACTGTGGCCTTGCGAAGTAGAGCCGCGCAACTCAATACCCACCAACCCATTGTAATTCAAAAATGCTGAATCGTTCTGATTGGAAAGATAGTTCATCACCGTGTCGTTCACATACAATATTTTCATCTTGGCCACGATCTTGGGCTCGTCGGGAATGGAATAGTGCGACCCTGTGCTTGGGTTTATCCCCGTGGTGATGATGATGATGGGAAGATGGGAAGACGTGAGGATCTGGCCCTGACAAACAGCCAGAAGTGCCATAATCCACAGCAAAGTCAAACTTTTCTTCATTGATTATATGTTGTCGCAGGATTACTTGTCTTCTTTGCTCGCACATCCTTGTTTGCGGTGATGAAAATACGCATAGCGTTGGGATAATCCTTGAAGATGTGGAATCCCGTACGGCCAAGAATGACACAGGACTCTTGATTTGCCAACGCTTTCAGGATTTTCGCCTCTTCGTAGTACAGCTGCAGCGAATTAACCTCGGAAGACTCGTCAGCGCCGTCGGCCGCGGAGCCAAATTGCTTGTAGAACCTACAAAACTCGGACCACCAACTGGCTTTTTTCGCCTTAATCTGCTCGATTTGATCTTCGGTGAGGTGATATTGTTTCCGAATGCCGGAGAGAATTTCCTTGTCGTAAACCTTTACGCCAAGCAATTCGCCAACTATTTTGGCGATATCTCCGCCGCCGGAACCAGCTTCTCTGTTGACTGTGATAATAAAGTTATTATTTTCCATGTATTGTTGCGGATTGGATAAGAATTCAAATGACGATGAAAAATATCTGCAAAAATAAGAAAAAAAATGCCTGCTGGTTTTAGCGTTCCCCGTTTTCAGCCAAAAACCAATAATTAAAAATCAAAATAGGGTGACTCCTTAATACTTTGTTTTTTGGTTTTTGACCTTTCGCCCGTTTTGCGGGCGACGGTCTTCCCCCTCTACCTCAGGGCCTCCTCAATGGCTTTCTCGACCAGCCTCTCCATAATGAAGTATGTGTCGGGGTTGGGGTGGCAGCCGTCGGCACTGAGCTTTTTCGGGAAGCCGTTTCGCTCGTCAGCCAAGGCGGTATGATAGTCCACGTACACGATGTGGTTAGCTTCGGCGTAGGCCTTTAGCTGCTTGTTGATTTCGACAATGGTCAGTCCGGGATTCTCAATATCGGGATTCCACGGGAAGAAATTGCAGGGTGGGATGGAACTGATAATCGGTACGATGTCGTTTGCGCGGGCCAGTTGGCACATAGCCACGATGTTGTCGACGACCTTGTCGGGCTCCACCCAATAGGTGTTGTGCGCCACATCGTTGGTGCCGGCCATAATGACCACCGCCTTGGGATGGAGGTCGATGACGTCCTCTTTGAAGCGGACCAGCATCTGGGCCGACGTCTGTCCGCCGATGCCCCTGCCGCAAAAGTTGTGGTCGCGGAAGAACTTCGGATGATAGACGGCCCAGTATTCGGTGATGGAATTGCCCATAAACACCACTTTGGGATATTCGCCGCTTGCCACAATACGCTCGTTTTCCTCACTAAAACTACTGAACCCGAACCAGTCTTCTTGCGCAAAACCAGAAAAAGTCATAATGAGTATGAAAATGGTTGTTAATGGTGCCTTCATATCACCGTGATTTTCTTGTAGTGTATCCGTTTTGGGGTTACGTTGCCGAGGCGCATCTTCTTGTTCTCTTCGTATTCGGTGTAGCCGCCCTCGAAGAAATAGACCTGCGAGTCGCCTTCGAAGGCGAGGATGTGCGTGCAGATTCGGTCAAGGAACCAGCGGTCGTGGGAGATGACCACCGCACAGCCAGCGAAGTTCTCCAATCCCTCTTCCAACGCGCGCAACGTGTTGACGTCAATGTCGTTGGTCGGCTCGTCGAGGAGTAGCACGTTAGCCTCTGACTTGAGGGTCAGGGCCAGGTGCAGACGGTTGCGCTCGCCGCCGGAGAGCACGCCCGCTTTCTTGTTCTGCTCAGTGCCGCTGAAGTTGAATCGTGACAGGTAGGCGCGTGAGTTGATGAGACGCCCGCCCATCATAATCTGCTCGTTGCCCTCGCTGACCACTTCCCACACACTCTTTTCCGGGTCGATGACGGTGTGCTGCTGGTCCACATAGCCTACCTTGACGGTCTCGCCTACCTTGAAGTCGCCGCTGTCGGGCTTCTCCAACCCCATAATGAGGCGGAATAGGGTGGTCTTGCCGGCGCCGTTGGGCCCGATGACCCCCACTATGCCGTTGGGCGGCAGGTTGAAGTTCAAGTCGTCGAAGAGCAGCTTGTCGCCGAAGGCCTTGCGCACGTTGCGGGCTTCGATGACGTTATTGCCCAAACGCGGACCGTTGGGGATGAAGATTTGCAACGTCTCTTCCTTCTCTTTAACGTCCTCGTTGAGTAGCTTGTCGTAGGCGTTCAGACGAGCCTTCGACTTGGCGTGGCGGGCTTTCGGGGCCATACGCACCCATTCCAGCTCGCGCTCCAGAGTCTTCATTCGCTTGCTTTCCTGTTTCTGCTCCATAGCCAGGCGGTTGGACTTCTGTTCCAGCCAGGAGCTGTAGTTGCCTTGCCAAGGGATGCCCTCGCCTCGGTCCAGCTCGAGAATCCAGCCGGCCACGTGATCAAGGAAGTAGCGGTCGTGGGTCACGGCGATGACCGTGCCCTTGTATTGTTGCAAGTGGGCCTCCAGCCATTCCACGGACTCGGCGTCGAGGTGGTTGGTAGGCTCGTCGAGCAGCAGAATGTCGGGCTCGGTGAGCAACAGCCGGCACAGGGCAACGCGACGACGCTCGCCGCCGGAGAGGTGCTTCACGGGCGTGTCGCCCTCGGGACAGCGCAAGGCGTCCATCGCACGCTCCAACTTGGAGTCCAACTCCCACGCATCGTATTGGTCGATCAATTCCGTCAGTTCGCCCTGGCGCTCGATGAGCTTGTTCATTTCGTCGTCGCTCATCGGCTCGGCAAACTTCATATTTACCTCTTCGTATTCCTTAAGAATGTCTACGATCTTCTGTACGCCCTGCATCACGACCTCCTTGACGGTCAAGGCGTCGTCCAACTGCGGCTCCTGTGGCAGATAGCCGATGGAATAGCCTGGGGCGAAGACCACCTCGCCTTGGTACGACTTGTCAATGCCGGCGATGATCTTCAATAGTGAGGACTTGCCCGCACCGTTCAATCCCAGCACGCCGATTTTGGCGCCGTAGAAAAACGAGAGGTAGATGTTCTTCAATACTTGTTTTTGTGGCGGGAAGGTCTTACTGACATTCACCATGGAGAAAATGATCTTTTTGTCGTCTGCCATTTTGGGGGAATTAGGAATTAGGAATGAGATGTGAGATTTGGGATTTGAGGAGTGAGAGGGGTGTTTTATAAATATTTGTAGATTAGTCTGTTAGACAGGCATCAAGGGCGGCGGTAATGGCCTCTTGGTCCATATTTCGGCCGATGAACACGAGCTTCTGCATACGGTCGCCGTAGCGGTCGTCCCAATCGCGGCGCAAGCCGGGCTCTTTGTCCATCATCTCGGCCAGCTCTTGCGGGGTCATCGTGGCGAACCAGAGACCGACGTCGCGCAACAACAATTGTTTGCCCGCTTGCTCGAACAGGTAGCAGGCGTCGTACTCTGTCTTGAAATAACAGATGCCTTTGGCCCGAATGACGCTCTTGGGCAATTTCGAGACGAACTCGTCGAATTTGCGCAAGTTGAACGGCGGACGGCGGTAGTAAACAAACGTGCTGATGCCGTATTCTTCGGCCTCGCCTTCGTCGTGGTCGTGGTGATGATGATGCTCGTGCTCGTGATGATGCTCTTCTTCATCGTGGTCGTCGTCGTGATATTTTTCCACCCCTTGAATCCACGTGGCGGAGGTGGCCACTTGCTCGTAGTCGAACATATTCGTGTTGAGGATCTTGTCAAATTCCACATCGCCATAGTCGCATTCGATGATCTCGGCTTTGGGCTGGATGGCGCGGACGATGCCACGCAGACGGCCCAATTCGTCGGGCTTCACCTCGGAGGCCTTGTTGAGCAGGATGATGTTGCAGAACTCGAGTTGTTGGATGACGAGGTTCTCGATGTCGTCTTCCTCGATGTCTTTCTTGAGTAGCGTGTCGCCACAGCCGAACTCGCTTTGCATGCGGAGCGAGTCGACAATGGTGACGATACAGTCGAGTTTGGGTACGCCGTGTGAACTGAACCGCTCGCCCATATTGTGGACTTGGAAGATGGTCTGTGCGATGGGCTCGGGTTCGCAGATGCCGCTGGCTTCGATGACGATGTAATCGAAGCGCTCTTGTCCCACGAGGTCGCGGAGTTGTTCCACGAGGTCGGCCTTCAGGGTGCAGCAGATGCAGCCGTTTTGCAGGGCTACCAGGTTGTCGTCCTTTTGGTTGACGATACCGCCCTTTTGGATGAGGTCGGCGTCTATGTTGATTTCACCCAGATCGTTGACGATGACGGCGAAGCGGATGCCTTTTTGGTTGGACAGGATTCTGTTGAGCAAGGTAGTCTTGCCGCTGCCCAGATATCCGGTTAGCAGTAGTACAGGAATTTCTTTCTTCATTATGGATATTAAGAGTATGTTATTTTACGAAATTGACGTAGATGTTGACGGAAGCATATTCGTCGGTGATGTCGCTGCAACTGATTGAAAAAATCGCCATATCGTGACCGAAATGAGTGGCCTTGCCTTTGGCTGACATCTTTTTCAGCAGAGGGCGTCCTTCCGTAGTGTTATAGTACGTATATTCGATGACATTTGAAGAGGCAATGTTGCTTTTGGAGAACTTGTAGTAGCGGTTTTGTGAGATGGTGTTATTTGTGGATAGATCTTGCCCAAATGCGTTGAGTGCTTCTTCGGAGGTGGCAAAGATGTAGTAGTTGCCTTTGATAGTGAATACTGAATAATGGGAAGAGTCAAAAGATGAGCTGGTGGGAACCTTGACGCTGTCCGATAATGGGAAAATGTTATTGGGGTAGGCGGCTGCCATCTCGTCCGCTCTTTGCGCTGTGCCGAAGGGATTGAACCCATGGCCAAGGGAGTCGCGATGAATGAGGAGATACTCGTAGTTCTTTACGGAATCTGGAGCAACTCCGACTCGGCAAATATTATAGTCCGAACGTTCCATCTTATAGTACCAATTGGTATGATAAGGGAGAACATCCTCGGGAAGTACGGCATCGGCCTTTTCACCCTTTAGACGGTCAAACTCAGTTGCCGAAGTGCTTGTGTAGCCGGAGAGCAATATCTCGTTTTGAGAGAACCGTAGCTGGAAAGCCGACCACGTGGTCATGCTTTTGAATTTTTGGATTTTCTTGACCACTTCAGGAGCGAAGAAATCATCAAGATAGTCGCAATAGGCACCATCGTTGATGAACAACCAATTCTGTTTCTTGTTTTTTTCAGCAATATTGTAGAGATTGTGGAAAGTTTCCTCTGAAAGCAGATTCTTGGGGTGACGATGTTGTATTATGGCCTTTTTCAAGAGATCCTTGCTGGTCGTCACCGAAAGAATATGGTTGAAATAGACAAAACGCAAATTTTTGAAGTTTGTGCCGTAGGTGTATATTTTCTGTTGCTCGAAAGATTCGAAGTTGGCAGGGTCAATGCTGAGTGATTTGAGCAGCTTCCGAAAATTGTTCTGATCAATATGTGTGTTGAAGAGCAAAGCAATGCCTCCCTCTATGGGATGCCCGGAAATGGTAATGTCGTATTGATCGATGGGCAATGCATTATGAATGGTCTCGTAGGCGGGAAGCGCATCCATGGCAAACAACTCGTTGAAGTATGTGAGTAGGGGAGTGATACCTTTGGTGAAATCGGTGTTGTCGTTTACTTCATACAAAAACAAGGCATCGGTTGGGACAGCCTCAATGAGTTCGGATTTGCTCTGACGGAAGAAACTGTAGTAGAAAAAGATGCCCACGCCAATCAACAATACGGCGATGATGCTGAGCACGATGATCCAACCACGACGTTTCTCAGTGTATTCCTCTTTCATGATATTGTTTTTGGTTAATAACTCTGCGAATACTGCTCAAAAACAGCGCAAGGCCCTTTCAGGATTACTCCTCCTTGGCCGGCTGCTCTGAAGGCTCTGCACTCTCTGCATTTTCTGTCTTCTCCTCTTCAAGATCGATCAGATTATTCTCCACGAGAATGTTGTACCATGCAAGGACTTTCTTGATGTTGGAGACATAGACGCGCTCACGGTCGTATTCAGGCAGCACTTCAGCGAAATAGGCCTTCATGGCGTTGCCGTCCTTGGGCATTGCGAGTTTGGCGCCGTTTTCTTTCTTGAAGATTGCTTGCAAAACAGACTGCAGAGAGGTCTCTCCCTCTTCGGTGAATATGGCGATATTGTCAAGAGTGGCCACTCCATCCTGTGAAAAGGCAGGAAAACGATGTTTGTCCTCTAAAGATTCTACGATAAAACTGTTGGGTGTCTTGGAGATGAGTTTGAAGAGTCCACCTTTACCTGTGATTGATAAAATGTTGCTTAAATCCATGTTCTAATTTTGATAATAAGTGATTTTACGTTTTCTTATTGAAATGATTTGATTGTCACGCACCAAGGTCTCTATTTGCCAATTGCAATAACGGTCATGCCTGAAGAAATAATGCGTTTCTTTCAAATGATGAATCTTGTCTTCATAAATGGTCTTGATCTGTTTGCCTTCTTGGCTGTATTCGTTATAGGTGTATTCGATCATTTGGTTGCCCGACTTGTAAACGCAACGGTTCACCTCGTCGCCGTAGTTGTCGTACTCGAGCTTGACGGTTTTGAACACTCGTCCGTTGGGCTCGTATTCGGTGATTTTGACCACCTGGCCCATATCGTTGTACTTATGTTGAGTGTGCAAGGTGTAGTCGCCGAGCGATTGCGTGCTGCTGATGATGTTGCCGATGCCGTCGGTGTTGTAGGCAAAGGCTATGGCGATACTGTCGCTGTCCCCATGGAAGACCTGCTCTCCGCATAAAAACTTGTTGCGGTCGTAAAGATATTTTCCGTGGGTCGCCATATTGCCGGAAGAGTCATATTCCTCCCATTGGGTGGCCATCGCCAGATCGTTGTAGTGATAGTCACGCTTCAATATAGTGTCCTTCTTTTGGTTCAGCTTGGCGAATTTGAGCAGGAAGCCGTCGGAAGTGTACTGTTGGAAAGTGCTGAGGTCGGGCTTGCGTCGTTTGAGAATCTTGTCGAGGTTGGCGGTGTCTTCAACCATGAGAGAGTCCTCGGCAAGGAAGTAGGTGTCAGTTTTGATGTATTTCACATCTCCATAGATATGGTTGCGTTGCAGATGATTCTTCTTGACATCCGGTGTGATGACGATGGGCTCGGGTTTCTTTTTGCAGCCCGCGACCATCATCATCAGGGATAGAAGGAGAAAAATAAATCTGCCTGTTCTCATTGCAAAAGGCTCTTTTGATGGGTTAGAAGGCGTTTTCGATGAGGTTGTCGTCGGCCATATTGGGCAGGGTGACGGTGAGTTCGGGGTGTGCGGCCATAGCGCGTTTGATAGCGAACAGGGCGCCGTCGTTGCGGGCCCAGGCGCGGCGGGAGATGCCGTTGTTGACATCCCAGAACAGCATCGAACGCAGTCTGCGGTCGCTCTCGGGCGTGCCGTCGAGGACCATTCCGAAGCCGCCGTTGATGACTTCGCCCCAGCCGACACCGCCGCCATTGTGGATGCTCACCCACGTGGCGCCGCGGAAGCCGTCGCCGATGACGTTCTGCACGGCCATGTCAGCGCAGAAACTAGAGCCGTCGTAAATGTTAGAGGTCTCCCGGAACGGGGAGTCGGTGCCCGACACGTCGTGATGGTCGCGGCCGATGACCACCGGAGCGCTCAACTTGCCGCTCTTTACGGCCTCGTTGAAAGCAGCGGCAATCTGCGTGCGGCCTTCGGCGTCGGCGTACAGGATACGGGCTTGCGAACCCACCACCAAGTGGTTGGCCTTGGCTCCTTGAATCCAGGTGATGTTGTCCTTCATCTGCTGGGAGATGTCGGCAGGAGCGGTCTCACTGATCTTGCGGAGCACGTCCATAGCCAGGTGGTCGGTGACCTCCAGGTCCTCGGCCTTGCCCGAAGTGCAAACCCAACGGAAAGGTCCGAACCCGTAGTCGAAGCACATCGGTCCCATAATGTCTTGGACGTATGATGGATATCTAAACGTGCCGTCTTCCTTCATGATGTCGGCTCCGGCGCGGGAGGATTGCAACAGGAAAGCGTTGCCGTAGTCGAAGAAGTACATACCCTTGGCGGTCAGCTTGTTGATGGCGGCCACCTGTCTGCGCAGAGAGGCCTCCACGGCCTTCTTGAACTCGTCGGGCCGCTCGGCCATCATCACCTTGGCGTCCTCGAAGGAGATGCCGACAGGGTAGTAGCCGCCTGCCCACGGGTTGTGCAGGGAGGTCTGGTCGCTGCCAAGATCTACTTGGATGTTATGCTCGGCGCAGTATTCCCACAAGTCCACCACGTTGCCTTGGTAGGCGAACGAGCGGGCGATCTTCCGGGCACGGGCTTCGTTGACCTTCTCGAACAGCTCGTCGAGGTTCTCGTGAACCTCGTCCACCCAGCCTTGGTCGAAGCGTTTCTGCGTGGCGGAAGGGTTGATTTCAGCGGTGATGGACACTACGCCAGCGATGTTGCCGGCTTTGGGTTGGGCGCCCGACATACCGCCCAGACCAGCGGTGACGAACAACTTGCCGCCAATCTCGCCGCCGATCTTGCGGCTGGCGTTCAGCACCGTGATGGTGGTGCCGTGCACGATGCCTTGCGGTCCGATGTACATATAGGAGCCGGCGGTCATCTGGCCGTACTGGCTCACGCCGAGGGCGTTCATGCGCTCCCAGTCGTCAGGCTTGGAGTAGTTCGGAATCACCATGCCGTTGGTGACCACGACGCGCGGGGCGTCCTTGTGGGAGGGGAA
>JAIKWD010000020.1 GCA_024685175.1 Bacteroidales bacterium | reverse complement strand
CATGCTGCTGCCTCCGATGGACACGACGGGACTCAAGATTTACGAACTGGATCGGGATATTCGGTTTTTACACTGAGGATGTAGGATGCCATACACATGACAGCGTGGGGGCGCATCGCATACGCCCGATGAAATAAACGCATACGCCCCGATGAAAAAAAACATACAACCACCCAAGATTCTCCCCATAAATCTCGTTATTACATATAGAAACCTATCCAAAACCTTAACCATTATGAAAAAACTGACCCTGACCATCCTTTTTATCGCCGCAGTGGTGGCGACCTGGGCGCAGAAGCCCGACAGGAAAACCGTGAAATTGGAGAAACGGCTCGTGGGGACTTTCGTGGAAATCCCGGGCTCCCATTTCCTGACTCGTAACGCCAAAGGGGACACGATGCGGGTGACCCTCGCACCGTTCCGCATGTTGGAGACAGAGGTGACCAACGCGTCTTACAACCTCTTCCTTGACGACCTGAAGGCGCAGGGACGTATGGCCGACTACGAGAAAGCTCAAATTGACACTACCCGGGCGATTTTGGTAACTCATTACGGCACCCATCCAGCGTTTCCGCCATATCCTCCATATCCCGTGTCCTGCATCAGTCATGAGGGCGCGATGCTGTTTTGCCGTTGGCTTACAGAAAAAATAGGCGGCGACGAGTGGGAATACACCCTGCCTACCACAGACCAGTGGAAACATGCCGCCCATGGCGGGCTAATCTACAACACATACCCGATAGGAGGACCATATCTCACCAATCGTAATGGGGAACTTTTATACAACTTTTTAAGGGTCGGTGATGAAAGTATCACCAAGCAGGATGGAAAGTATGTTGTCGTCATAAACAAAGATCCTTTTCATCTTATCGATAACCTTCCGGACCCAGCCAAGTCGCGTCACCCCAATAATTATGGCCTGTACAATATGAGCGGCAACGTGGCAGAGATGGTTGCTGAGCGCGGCATCGCATACGGCGGCAGCTACCTCGACCCCGGCTACGACATCCGCATCGACAGTGAGAAACCCTATGACGGCCCCGTCCCCGTTGGTCGGCTTCAGGGTGATTGCGGTAAGGAAGAAGTAAGGCGATGACATGATTGCAATACGCTATGAGAAATGAAAGGAGGGCTTTTGAGTCCTCTTTTTTATGCTTTCTCTTTTTGGGCGACCGGGCACGCTATCCACTCAAATTTCGTCCTAACGTCCTCATAACCGTTCCTATCGTTGTCGCATCAACAAGGCAAACAAAACCGCAGTCAACCAGCACGACTGCGGTTTTCTTATACCGTCCCAACCTGTGACGGGCATTTGTGCCAACTTTGCCAAAACATCAGTTTATGTCAAAGAGCAGCACACGAAGAGTCACCATCTTTATCAACGGCAAGGAGGTGGAGGCCTCCGTCAAGCAGATACGTTCCGAGATGAACAAGCTCGTGAACGAGCAGAACCGCATGGTCATCGGCTCGGACGAGTACATCGCCCACGCCAAGAAAATCAAGGAGCAGAGCCAGTACCATTATAAAAAATGTATCTTTGCGAGGTCATTGATATTCGTGAGATAGTATGACAATAGAGTGTCATTATTGTTACGTATGCAAATTGAAGATTCACACCGCGATTATTATGATTTGGCTCACAAAGGTGCTTTCGTCCGAGAGCGTTTGGACCAATGTCTATAACTATTTGGTGGCGACCAAGGATGAGCCCGTTCAGGACCGTCGCACAAACACGGAGAAGATCCTGTCAGCTGGCTTTGACACCAAGACCAGTTTCAGGAATGTGAAATAAAGGGGTGTCGTTTTTCTACATTTGGTCTATATCCTGTTGTGCCTTTTCGGCATACATAGCTGTGTTTTCAGTTTCGTCGTACAGATTGGAGATTGCAAATAGCGGCAGTATTTTCACGTGCCGTAGCGCACCGTTGTCCCTTTAGTCGTTATGCTTATCCCAGCCTTTCAATATACATTTCTGTTTTTTATCGTTGATGTTGACATCACGTTTTCCTCGGCCAGCCCAACTAGTTCCGCCAAATCACTGACTACCTGGCAGCGCTGGCAGGCCGTTAGGTCTGCCGGGCTCGGTAGGAATGGACGGTCGCGACGGGATACGCACGCCGTCAGGTGTGCGGGGGATGGTTTCGCGTTTGACAATCCCAATGGAATCCATATTCATTACAACACGCAGGCTCTAATGGTTTAATGTTTTTTTGCCCGCAGGCCTGACGGCCTGCGAAACTCGCGCATGGAAATCCCATTTGCTACCGAGCCCTTCAGCCCTATCGGGCTGCTTCGCGAACGGATTGACCTCTCATATCCGCACACGGCAGGAATAATCCACGATTCTAACTGAAAAGTAGTTATTGCAAAAAAACAAACATACGAAACTTGAATAATAAATTTTGACAAAACCGAGACGAATAAACACAAAGTTTTTGATAAAACCGAGACGAATCTCGATCAACACTTTATGACACTGAATCTTAGGGATTCACAACCGATGTGTTTTCCGGACAAGCCCTCGTTTTGTCCCGTTTCTGTCCCGATTTTAAAGACAGTGTCAGCAACCTACCGCTGTAAGTTGCTGACACTGATTGTTTTGTGGACGTTTGAGCGGTAGACGGGGTTCGAACCCGCGATTTTAGGGCTCGGCCTCAAATGCCGTTCGATTTTTTTAACTCACAACAGGTTAATAACTTATGTTTTTTGACAAAACCAATTTTAATTGTGTTTTGTCTCATTTCTGTCTCAGTACAAAGCAATAAAAATAACTGATTTTCAATCAGTTATTGAAGGTTTCGATGCTCCATTTCCGATAAGAAAAAAGAGGTGCATTTTTTTGTGTGTTCTCAAAGAGCGCAAAATTTTGCTACAAAATTTGCGGCAAAAATATGCATTTTTTGGACTCGAAAAGCGTGTAATCCAACAAAAAATTGTAAACCAAATTACCCTATGCAGTGCAATTTTGAAAAAGTAATTATAGACAAACGAATCAGATAGAAATGATTCGTTTGGAAATATTTGTCGCCAATGATTTTCCGTTCCGAAATTTTTGTATTTTTGCACACAAAAAGGATATGAAGTGTATTCAAGACATATATGAGGCAATTGAGAATGGAGGCTTCACAGCGTCAACACTTCAACTTATTGATGAATTCGTAAACGATATAGAAAATGGATCAACAGACCTTCCTCGATTTAATCAACAAGAGCATTCAGGACTCTGCAAGGCAGGCTCGGCTCTTATTGGGGCGTCCGTCGTCGCGAGCTACGCTGCAGGAAGCCTTACAGCAGGTGGCCATGCTGGAAGCGGCCAGAATGTCCCAAGCAACTGGGAAATAGACGAGCTGCAAGAAAAGCTCATTGAACAATGGGCGAAAGCCTCCCGTTTGTGGGTGGAGGCTTCGGATGATATTATTCGCAACGGCTTTGGTCCGATGATTGCCCAAGGTGCTGAAGCCAAAGTGTATTATAGGGATGGATCCCCCGCCGTGCTAAAGGAGCGGGCTTCCATCTATTCAACAACGCAAAAGGCGCTTGACGCAATCGCACTTCACAATTATCTCTTCCCTGAAACAGCTATGCATGTTA
The DNA here is from genome assembly GCA_024685175.1 of Bacteroidales bacterium. Taxonomy (GTDB): domain Bacteria; phylum Bacteroidota; class Bacteroidia; order Bacteroidales; family WCHB1-69; genus F23-D06. The sequence continues at coordinate 47,854 of JAIKWD010000020.1, read as the reverse complement.
TAGGATTCACTCGCGATTCCGACGGTCTGTTTCGCGTCATCCTCACACAGCCGTATGTCCGCTGTAAGCGTCTTGCGACCAAGGAAGAGATTGACGAACTTGCTACAGAGAAAGGTTTCCGTGACAATTGGTCTGGACAAGGTGTGAATTATATCTCTGAACGTTTGGTGTTGGAGGATATGCACCCCGCCAACGTGTTCATCGATGAAGTTACTTCACGGGCCATTTGCATTGACTGTATTGTCAAGTTTGTCAAATAATTGTTGCCTATTATTATGTATTACAAGTTGTCGCAATCAATAGATTTAAATGTAATTGGAAAAGTTAGGGAAACCCAAGTTTCTTGCTGGACACCACTTCAAATGAGAATTTTAAGAACCCCTTGGCGATTGTTTTCCTCTCCAAATATTCAAAAATTCGAATTAGAGAGAAATGCAAAATTAACAGACTCTCTCTATTGTTTTGGACTTTCAGGTTACAACAATTTTTTAGTTTCTCCAAAATTCAAGGATTTGTTAGAAAGGCACCATTTAATGGGACATCAGTTCATTGAATCTATCGTATTTGGACGTAAAAAGACCACATACAATTATTATTTCTTTCATAATTCGGACTTGCGTCTGCCAGAATTGGTTGATTATCAGAAATCCACTTTTTATAGTACCGAATGGCTAAACAATAATACCCGCAAGCCAATAACTCTTCAAAATTTTGAAGAGTACAAATATCTTATGAGTTTGGATAAGGAAGCCAAAATGGACTACCATCTTGATCAAATAGCCTTGTCAGAATCTTTTGACCACGAATTAGACTTGTTTAACCTTTTCCCTTTAGATTGTAATTGTTATATATCAGAACGATTGAAGAATGCCATAGAAGAGGCTGGCATAACCGGAGTTGAAATAGGATTGGCGACGAATTTTCTCTGAGATAGTAAAGGACTTTTGGTAGGAAGTGCTTGTGTCAACGCGATAACATACTACAACTCGGTCCTCGAACTAACTTGTTTTTGGTTCGAGGACCGAGTTGTTTATAATATACTGATTTTTAACAACTTGTGTTTATCAAATCTACCAAGAAAAACCACATTTTGTCCCGTTTCTGTCCCGATTTTAAAACAGAAGTCAGCAACCCACCGTTGTAAGTTGCTGACACTGATTGTTTTGGAGACGTTTGAGCGGTAGACGGGGTTCGAACCCGCGACCTGCGGCTTGGGAAGCCGCCGCTCTACCAACTGAGCTACTACCGCACATTAGCTATTAGCAGATAGCAAATAGCTGTTAGTGTTTATACATTGAACCGTATGTGCAGGATGTCTCCGTCCTGTACTTCGTAGTTCTTGCCTTCGACGGCCAGTTTGCCCGCCTCCTTGCATTTCAGCTCGGAGCCGAGTTTTACGAGATCGTCGTATTTGATGACTTCAGCGCGGATGAAGCCGCGTTCAAGGTCGCTGTGGATGACGCTGGCCGCCTGTGGGGCCAACATACCACGCTTGATGGTCCACGCCCTGTTTTCCTTGCCTCCCACGGTGAAGAAGGAGATGAGGTCCAGCATCTTGTACGCCGCCCGAATCACCTTGTTTACACCCGGCTCAGTCAAGCCCACATCCTCCAAAAAGACCTTGCGGTCCTCTTCGCTCTCCAACTCGGCAATCTCGGATTCAATCTTGGCTGCAATGACCAGCATCTCGCCACCGTTCTCCTCCACGTACTTTTTGACCGACTCGGAATAGGCGTTGCCGTTAACGGCATCTTCGTCGTTGACGTTGCAAACGAACAACATCGGTTTCTCGGTGAGCAACATCATATCGGAAACCACGGCGCGCTCGTCGTCCGTGACTTCAAGAGTGCGCACGTTCTGGAACTTCTCGAGATGCTCCTTGTATTTCTTCAACACCTCATAGTCGTGCTTGGCGGTCTTGTCGCCGATCTTGGCGGCCTTCTCCACCTTGGCAATCTTCCGGTCGATTTGCTCAAGGTCTTTGCATTGCAATTCGAAGTCCACGATCTCGATGTCGCGCACAGGGTTGACGGAGCCCTCCACGTGGGGCAGGGCAGGGTTGTCAAAGCAGCGCAACACGTGGATGAGCGCGTCGCAAAGGCGGACGTCGGCCAAGAAGCTGTTGCCGATGCCTTCTCCCTGACTGGCGCCCTTGGCCAAGCCTGGGATGTCCACCACGTCCAAGTTGGCATAGACCAACTTGTCGGCCTGGATGAACGTGTTGATGTTGGCGAGCCGCTCGTCTGGCACGGCACACACGCCGATGTTGGACTTGTTTGTACTGTACGCAAACTCCGTAACCGCAGCCTTCGTGTTGGAGATGCAGTTGAACATCGTTGTCTTACCCGAGTTCGTCAGTCCGACGATTCCACATTTCAAACCCATAGTAATCAGATTTAAAATCCTAATACAACATCTTCCACGTGGTCGATTTCGGGAAGATAGTGCTTGATGGTCTGTTCAACACCGTTCTTGAGGGTCATCTTGGCGTGCGGGCAGGAGCCGCAAGCGCCCTGCAAGCGCACCTTGACCACATTGTCCGGGGTGAGTTCCGTGAATTCGACGTCTCCACCATCTTGCTGGAGGTAGGGACGGATTTGTTCTATGATGGATCTAACTTTTTGTTCGAGAGTGGGATTTTCCATTGTTACTACGTTTGTCGTTGCGGCGGCAAAGGTACAAAAAAAGATTGGTACCCTCAACCCTTTTTATTATTTTTGCAGTCTGAGAATATGAAGCTTCAAGGCAAGCATATATTATATCCCATCTTGTTTGGCATTGTCCTGCTGGCATCCGCGGTCGGGGCTGTTTTCATCGGTGCCATCGATATCCCGGCCAATATGGTGTGGGGTAGTTTCTTGCATCGTCTACACATCTCCAGCGACATCAGCGTGCCAGCCTTCTATGACACGGCCATTTGGCAGTTGCGACTGCCCCGTATCGTGATGAGTTTGGTGGCGGGTGCCTCGTTGGCCGTCTGCGGCTGCGTGTTCCAGAGTATCTTCCGCAACCCTATCTGCGACCCCTATGTCCTCGGCATCTCGTCGGGCGCGTCCCTTGGCGCCGCCATCGCTATCATATTGGGTTGGGACGTGGCCCTGCTCGGCATCACCCTGCCCGCACTCTTCACCGCCTTGCTCACATTGGTGTTCATTATGGCCGTAGGGCGCATCTCGGGTCAAAAGTCCACGCAGACACTTCTGCTTACCGGCATCGCCCTCAACTTCCTCATATCCTCCGTTATCACGCTGCTGGTGGTCATCAACCAACAGTCAATGCAGAAAATCTACTTCTGGACGATGGGCAGTCTGGCCACAGTCTCGTGGGGCGAGATCGCGTGGCTTATCCCTGTGATGATAGCCGTGTTTGTGGTGCTGTTTTATTATGCCAAAGACTTGAATATAATGCAGATGGGCGTCGAGTCCGCCCAAAGCATCGGCGTGGATACGCAGAAAACGACTTATGTGGTCCTGATTGCTTCCTCCATCTTGATAGGCGTGGTGGTCTCCTTCTGCGGCGTCATCGGCTTCATAGGACTGATCATCCCCAATATCATTAGGTTGATGTTCGGCAGCGACAACCGTAAGTTGTTCGCCTATTCTATCTTCTTCGGGGCTTTTTTCCTCTTGGTGGCCGACACGCTTGCGCGCACCATCGCCGCCCCGTCCGAACTTCCTGTGGGTAGCATCACCGCCCTCGCCGGCGCCCCGTACTTCATCTACCTGCTGCTGAGAAGGAAAAACGCTGCTAGGATTAGGAATTAGGACTGAGGAACAATTCAACAGCATTTATGAAGATTGCCACGAACTCTTTAGAATACTTAGCTCAATCACAAAAACCTCGAAAGCCTCAAGTCATTCCTAATTTACTGCGTAATGGCTCCCTCTTTCAGCGCTTTTTCGTAGAGCTGGTTGACGTGTTGCTCGATGAATTGGCGTTTGCGCTGGTTGACCAACATCATACGGGCGGCGGCCATCTCTTCCTGGGTTTCGCTTACCGAACGTTGATTCTTGTAGTCCAAAATAACCAGTAAATAACGGTTGCCTTCTATCGTCTTGTCAACATATTGGTTATGGCTCTTCAGGTCGCTTTCTTTGACTTCGAAAGGCACCTCGTTGCGAATATCGTCCAAGTACAACCACGTATCGTCGTCCAAAAGGTATTCCACGGAGTCGCCTAGCATTTTAGTCAAAGCCTCCCGTTCTCCCTGGCGTCGGCTTTCGTCGAATAAGATGGCTTTGACAGGAGCGATGAGTTTGGAGTTCTTGGATAATTTCACGTAGTTAAGTTTTACTATGTCTTTGTCAACGGTATAGCGTTTGTCAAAGTTCTTGGTGAAGGCATCCAACTCTTCTTGGCTTATTTTGAAATTGCTGGTGTCGGATACGAGTTTGTCAAAATAAGCATTGATAAGCAAGCTGTTGCGGTACTCCTCCATTTTCTTGTCGAAGTTCTTTTCGCGTACGGAAAGTTTTTTTTCTGCTTCGTGGAGAACCAAATTCTCTTTTACCCAGTTGTCCATATATTCATGGGCTAATGCCACACTGTCTTCGGGAGATAGTCCGGAAGGAGTGTTCTCCAGTACTTCCGACAGGTATAATTTGTGATAATACACCTGCGCCACGACCTTGTCGCGTTTGTTTTTACAAGAAGCGAAGCTCAAAAGAATAAGGAAGAAGAGCAATAGCTTTTTCACGTTATCTTTTCAAAATGGATTGAAACACTTTTTCATCGATAACGACAGGATACTTGGCCTGTAAATCCATGAGCCATGCTTTTTCAAGATATTCTTGATATTGGTTGATGACGGTGGCGCGTACCTCTTCCAGCGGTTTGAAGGTAGGAGCGCCAGTGGAATCGGTGGTGGCAAACTGGGTCTTGATAGACTCGTAAAACTTTTGCAGACCTACAGAATCTTCTGCAGAGGCGTTCCACACTTTCTTGGAGTTTATTTCGTACAAAAGCATACCGTCGTGGAATTCGTTGACCAAATCCTTATACTCAGGGTACTTGCTTTCCAGATGTTCTCTTTCATAGAGTACTATATCTTCTGCAACGAAAGAAGGAAATATATGATTCAGAAAATCCACTACGGGCTCCTTCAGAGTTATGCCTTTATAACGGGAGAAGAAGATGGCGAAATCTGCAGCGGATACTTGTCTGTCGGCATAGGTGAACATGGGCTTTAATTTTTCAATGCCGGGCATGTCGCTAAGATTGCCCTTCATAGAAGAGAAATAGCTGTCCGGAACATTCTTTTTAAAGAATTTCATAGCAGCTTTCTTCCCGCTTTCCTCGTAATTGTATTCTTTCTTAAGTCTTTCAATGAAAGCATTTTGACTATTGTGTGAGCGAGGATCACGGGATAGACGATTCTTCAAGGCATAACGAAGCTCATCGTTGATGCGGACGTAGCGGATGGAGTCTAGACGGAGGATATGCCAGCCCATAGATGAAGGCACAGGCTCGGAAACTTGTCCGGGCTCAAGATTGAGAGCGGCAGCCACATAGTTGCCGGGACGCTTGTTGGGGGCGAAAGGCAGCATGGCGCCACCTTTTTCCTTGGAAGCATTATCCTCGGAAAATTCAGTAACCAACTGCTCAAATGAGGCCGATCCGTTGTTGAGGCGGCGGATGATCTCACGTAACTTAGCGTTGACTTCTGGATTGGCCACATCGGAGAGAGCCAATGTGTCTTTCACGAATATCTGGGAGACATACATGCCGGCAATGGCAGGAATCTTGTCCTGTACATAGACGATGTGATAGCCGAACTTGGTGTGTACGGGCATGGATATCTTTCCCACTGGAGTGTTGAACGCTGCGCATTCGAAAGGATAAATCATGTCCAATACGGAAAAATAGCCTAAGTCACCACTGTTTCCATGGTGCAAACGTCCATTTTGAGGGTTGACATAGTCACGTGCTGATGGATCTTCTGAATACTGGACGGCAGCCTCATTAAAATCCATGCCATTCATGATCTTTTCGCGGATGGACATGATCTTGTTGTAAGCAGCCAAGGTGTCCTTCGGAGATGCATTCTGTTCACACTTGATCATGATATGGGAAGCCCTGACCTGACTTTTGGCACGTTCAAAAGCTTCGTTCAGCAGTCGGTCGCTTACATCAGTGTCTATCAGATACTGCTGGGCGGATTGGTCTTTGTAGGACTTCAACTCATGCTGGAAGGCTTCTGAAGTGTCCATTTTCAAAGATTCAGCCTCTTGAACTTTCATCCGATATTTTGCGTAAAGGGTTAAATATTCACGCAAGTCTTTCTCGGAAGCGCTCTTGAGATCGTTATTCTTTTGATAAGCATTAAGAAAGGTGCCTTTAGTGATTGACTCATTGCCCACTTTAAGCAACACAGCGTCATTATTTTGGGCGAACATTGTACATGTCGCCATCATGGCAATCATTAAGAAGGAGATACGTTTCATTTGCTAAGTGAAATGTGTTAGGGTTGTTGTTTTTATTCTATTTAACGATAATTATTCTACTGGAAGGCGTTCTCGCTCAGCCCGTCTCCGCTGATGGCCAGTCTCTCCATATAGGACGGGTACTCGCGGCCAAGATATTTGTCAACGTAAATCTTGGCTAAATATTGTCCTAACATAAAGCCGTGGCCACGCATACCGACCAAGAGTCCGTGCTCGGGATCCACGATGTAGCGAGGTTCCGTATAGTAGCCGGCCCAGGTGGCTTGGAAGCTGACGTTCTTCAACTGCGGAATCCAGTCGATGAACATCTCGGCGCACACTTGCAGGAACTCCTGCGTGTTGTATTTCAACTCTTTGCCGGCTTGCTGGTTCTCGAACTGCGGCGAAGCACAACCGATGATCTGGCCGGTCTCGGCAAACTGTTGGCCGTAGACGGCAGAGAATCCTTTGTACTTCCGACGGTCGATGAGCATATCGAGCGAGTCGCCGTCCTTACCTAACATCGGCAGACGATGCGTGATGAAGGCCTGGTGCTTGATGGGGTAGAGCCCGATGTGCATGTCGAGTTGCTCGGCGAACTTGCTGGCCTGATAGCCCAACGCGTTGACGAAGTGCTCGCAGTGGTACTCCACATATTCCTTGTCGTGCGTGAACACCAAGGCCATAAAGCCCTTGGCAGTGCGTTGCACTTCCACCAAACGGCAGTCTTCCAACAAGGTGCCGCCGTGTTGGATGGCGATGTTGCGGATGTAGTGGATGGTCGGGCCGGGAGTAGCCTGCCAGCAGGCGTTGGTGATGCACGCTGCCTGATAGGTATCGAGATTCGGGTTGAAGTATGGGGAGACTTCCTTGACAAAATCTTTCTTGTCGACCATATAGCCGTCCGACCACTCGAGGGATTTCTCTAAGGCCTTGTAGTTGGCTTCGTCGTGTGCGAAACTCACGTAACGGGTTGGCTTGTAGTGGATGTTGGTGACTTTCTGGATATCTTCGAAGATGACGCGGTTGTGTTCGGCGATGTCGGCAATCTCGGGGACGGAGAAGCTGGGGCGACCGCCGCCGATGCAGCGCCACGAGGAGCCGCGCTCAGCGTTGCACATCACCACCTTCTTGCCTGCTTCGGCGAAATAGCGGAACAGGCCGCTACCCGTAATGCCGCCACCAGCTACGAATACATCGCACTCCACCTTGCGGGTGGGGTTGCCGTTGACGTTGGTGATGAAGGTGGCGGGCTTGTCGCTGGGGCACAACTCGCCGATGTTGAGTTGCGAAGAGAGCGGACCGCGTGGGGTGGCGTCGCCGACGACTTCTACGCCGTAGCCGGCTAACAGCTGCTTCACGCGTGGGATGCAGCGCTTGCCGCGGCACGGACCCATACCGATACGCGTGATGTGCTTCAACTCGTCCACGGATATGATCTTCTTGCCCTCAACGGCCTTGAGCAACGTGTCAATCTGGACATCGTCGCAGTGGCACACGAATGCCGGATCGTCTTTTTTGTCGGTTTGCGGCTCCCACTGCAACGGCTTGGGATAACGTTCCTTCAGAACGAATCCCGTGACCTCCAGCAGAGCCTCGCCCGTGAGCGTCAGCGAACGCACGCGGGCAACGTTGGTCTTGTTCTCGCCGCGGGTGATCTTCTCAATGACGCCCTCGCCGATGTTCTGGCCGGCATCGTTCACGAGCACCACCTCGGCATTCTCCTCCGCGTCGTATTCGAACGGCAGGAAGAGCCAGTTCTTGGGCAGGTTGTAGCCGAACAGGGCCAGACCTGGACAGTGGTTGACGCATTTCATGCAGCCGATACACTTGTCATAGTCGATTTGCGGCACGCAGTTGGTGGCCGATTTGGTGATGGCACCCTGCGGGCAGGCGAAAGAGCAAGGATTGCAGGCGAAACCGAACAGGCAGTCGGCCATCACGAACGGCTTGTTGAGCCGCTCGCCGGCAGGGCGGTTGGGCTTGTCAAGCACGCGCACGGGATGTTGCTGCGAGTCGGCGTAGTCCTTGGAGATGGCCAAGTACTCGTCGTAGTTGAAACGGACACCCATCTGTTGGGCGATCTCGAGAGCGGCTTGTTTGCCGCGGAGCACGGCGCACGTGCCCTCGCCCACGCGCGTGGCGTCACCCACGCCGTACGTGTTGAGGCCGAAGGTGACCTTGCCCTTCTCCAAAATCAGGTTGTCGGGCTTAAGACCCGTACAGATGTTGATGAGGTCGATGTCCTTGATTATCTGTTCCGTGCCAGGCACGGGCTTGAAGTTCTTGCATTCGGCGATGACGGCGCCCACCACGCCCGTGTGGTCCTCGTTGGGGATGGCCCTGAGGAGCGTGTGCGAGGTGATGATGGGGATGCCGAGCCGGCGAACACGGTTGGCCTGCACGGGGAAACCGCCCTCGTGGTCCATCGCCTCCACGATGGCCACCACCTGCGCACCAGCCTGCATCGCCTGGTAGGAGGTGAGGTAGCCGATGTTGCCGGCACCGATGGTCAGGATGCGCTTGCCCAACAACGTGTGCTGCAAGTTCATCATCTTTTGCACCACGGCGGCCGTATAGACGCCAGGCAGGTCGTCGTTTTCGAAGGTGGGCATAAACGGGAACGCTCCCGTGGCCACCACGAGATAGTTGGCATCGACGAAGAACAACGAGCCGTCTTCCATGTTCTTGGCGGCGACACGCTTGCCTTCGAGGATGTCCCACACCGTGCTGTTGAGCAGGATGCCGGAGTGGTCGTCACCAGCCAATGTCTTGGCGATGTCGAAGCCACGCATTCCACCATACTTCTGCTCTTTCTCGAAGAAGAAGAACTGGTGGGTCTGCATCGTGAACTGGCCGCCGATGCGGTCGTTGTTGTCGATGACGAGATTGGGTATGTTCAACTTGTTGAGTTGCTCACGGCAGGCGAGGCCGGCAGGGCCGGCGCCAATGATGACCACCTGCGTCTTGTAGACCTTCGGGGCGTCTGTCTTCTTAGGACCACCGCCCTCGGGCAGATAGTCGTGGGCAATCTCTTCCACGTTTTTCACGCCATCCACCTTGGTGACGCATATTCTCCTGACTACACCGTCCACGAGCATCTCGCAGGCACCGCACTTGCCGATGCCGCAGTCCATACTGCGCTCGCGGCCCGTTAAGCTGTGACTGTGGATGGGGAAACCGGCCTGATGCAGGGCGGCGGCAATGGTGTAACCCTTCTGGGCCTGCACAGTTTGTCCTTTGTATGTGAACTTTACGGTATCACCTTGCGGTATATCGAGGATGGGATGATGTTGGATTTTATACATAATCACTCGTTTTAATTGATAGATAGGCAGTTACGTTCTTCTCGCGCAAAACGTGGAAAAAGCTTGCAAATATAAAAAACAATACGGAAAGAAAACCTTTTTTATTCGGTTTTTTATAATTATTGTAAAAATTCCAACGCCTCGCCTACTACGAAACAGCTTCCCGTAATAATGATGAGGTCGTTCGGCTCGCAATGGGCCTTGGCGCTCTGAATGGCGTCCACGACGGTAGGGTAGATGTCGCAGGCGTTCCCGTTGCGCTGCAGTTTCTCGGCCAGGATCTCGGGCTTCAGGGCGCGCTCCACAGCGGCACGGCAGACGTAGTAGCGGAAGTGCTTGGGAAGCAACTTCGCCACGTTGTCGATGTCCTTGTCGTTCACCATTCCGAACACTATGTGCACAGTCCGTCCTGTCGACATCATATTGGCCGACTGCATCGTATAGGTCAGTCCGGCCACGTTGTGCCCCACGTCGCAGATGATGTGCGGGCGCTCGGAAACGAGTTGCCAGCGGCCCATAATGCCGGTGTTTCTCACCACATTCTCGATGGCCGTGCCGATGACGTCCTTCTCGGCGTGCAGTTGCAGGTCGAGCAGCTTGGCCGCCTGCACGAAGGTGACGATGTTCATCCGCTGGTATGCCCCATCGAGCGGGTTGAGGATGTTGGTGTATAGCTTGTTGCCGTCGCTATCCTCGATGGATAGCCGGTCCAGATTGCCGAAGGTTTTGTAGTTGGCGTCGGCGAGGAAGAGCGGAGCGTTGTGCTTGACGGCCACGTCCTCGAAGACGGGAAAACTATCGGGATGGAACTCGCCGATGACGATGGGCGTTTTGTCCTTGATGATGCCCGCCTTCTCGAAGGCGATCTTGGCGATGGTGTCACCTAGCAACTGCGTGTGTTCCAATGAGATATTGGTAATGACGGAGAGTAGGGGAGTGATGACGTTGGTGGCGTCGAGACGGCCGCCGAGACCAACCTCGACAACGGCGTAGTCCACCTTCTCCTTGGCGAAATGCCAAAAGGCCAGCGCCGTGGCTATCTCAAAGAAGGAGGGCTCGATCTTGTCGAACTGCTCCTGGTATTGCGCAAAGAAGTCGATGACCTCTTTCTCCGTGATCATCGTCCCGTCGATGCGGATGCGCTCGCGGAAGTCCACGAGATGTGGCGAGGTGTAGAGACCGGTCTTGTAACCCAGTTCCTGGAAATAGGAGGAGAGGAGACTGGACACAGATCCCTTGCCGTTGGTGCCGGCCACGTGGACGCACTTTAACATGCGTTGCGGATTGCCCACGATGTCAAGCAGGGCCTCGATGTTCTCCAGACCCTCCTTGTAGGCGGAAGTGCCCACTTTATGGTACATCGGATACGCGGAGAAGATATTCTCCAGGATTTCTTTGTAAGTTTTCATGATAAAAAGCGGAGAATGTGGTTATTTGAACACGATGACGCGCAGTTCCTCCTTGCCGGGCTTATATTTGGCTTGTTTGGCACGGGCTACGCACTGCTGCTGGATATTCCGGTTGGTAATGGTGGTCTTGAATTTGGAGGTGTTGATAACACGGGCGATGATGACGTTGCCCTCGGCGGTGACGTGGACCTCCACGCAGACCTGTCCCTCCTCGTTGACGGTAGTGTTGATGTTGTTGATCATCCCTCGGGAGCCGGTGCCGTAGCCGATGCCGCCGCCGGAGCCGCCGCCCTCACCAGGACCGAGGCCGGAACCTGTGCCAGTTCCAATGCCAGAGCCGGAGCCGCCGCCGGAGCCGCTGCCGCCTTTGCCACCTTTGAAGAGGGCGCCTTCGTTAACCTTAGGTTGTACGGGTGCGGGTTTCGCGTTGGGGTCGGTCTTGTCGGAGTGGGTTACGGATGGGGCATCCTGGGCATTCTGTGTGGCGTAGTTGGGCGCAGAAGTGGCAGGTGTCTTGCTGTTGGTAGGGGCGTCCATGCCGCCGCCACCGCCGCCGCCCGTGGGCGATTCAAGTTCCACATAGAAGGTCTTCTTCGGAGGTGGAGGCGGAATCTGAGACTTCAGGCCGAAAGAGGCCAGCAATATCAGGATGAGCGCCATACTGCCGATGGCGGCGCACCAAGAAATGACCTTGTCTTTTGTTGGTTCTTTTGTCGTTCTCATTTTCCTTCGGTGGCTAACACCATTTTATAGCGTTCTTCTTCGGGTAGGGGCTCGTTCAGTTGATTGAGCACGTCCATTAAGGCGACCACGTTCTCCACGGGCACGCTCTTGTCGGCGCGCAGAATAATGGACTGCATTCCGGAGTCGTCGTGAGACACAGCATCCTGCAAGGCGGGCAGCAACTCTTCGTATGCCACGGGCATCGCGTTGGAACCGTCGGGATTGACGAAGTATTGCAGGTCTTCGTTGATGTAGACCTCCACGTTCTTGGAGACCAACTGCTTGTCGGATTCGCTCTTGGGTAGCACCAGGTTGATGGCGTTGGGCGATACCATTGTAGAAGTCAGCATAAAGAAAATCAACAACAAGAACACCAAGTCGGACATTGACGTGGCGCTGAATGTCGTATCAATCTTGTTTTGCATTTTGATTGCCATAGCGCGGGACTTTTAGACGTTTTCGTGCAGCAGATCCATAAACTCTGTGGTGCGCACCTCGAGTTGGTAGACCACGTTGGAAATCTTAGAGACGATGATGTTGTGGAACACCAGGGCGATGACGCCCACGATGAGGCCGGCCACGGTGGTGATCATTGCCGTGTAGATGCCGGAAGACAGCGTTCCGATGTTGAAATTGTTCGGGTCGGCGGCCATATTATGGAAGGCGGAGACCATACCCACGACTGTGCCGAGGAAACCGAGCATCGGGGAGATGGCTGCAATGGTGGCCAACGCGGAGACGCCCTTTTCCAGACGGCCCACCTCGATGTTGCCCTCGTTTTCCACTGCGGTGCGGATGTCGTCCAACGGGCGGCCGATGCGCGACAGACCTTTGTCAATCAGACGTGCTGACGGGTTGTCCGTGCCCTTGCACAAATCCTTGGCGGAGTCCAATTTGCCGTCGTGGATGAAGTCGCGGATGTTGTTCATAAAATTATACTCCTCCTTGGAGGCGCGGTTGAGAACCATCAACTTCTTGACGAAGAGGTAAATGGCAAATCCCAACATCAAGAACAGCGGAATCATGATCCACAAACTGTTGGTAGCAAATACCAATTTGAAGTAAGAGGTCTCCTGCACTTGGGGCGCTGCGGAGGCCGTCGCTTGGGCGTTTGCCGCCTGCAATAACAATAAATATTTCATGTTTTAAAAAATTTTAGCAAAAATACTATCTATGAGAAGATTTTATCCAACGAAGAGAGTGTTTTTTCTAACATGGAGTTGTTCATATTCTTTTGGATTAACGAAAAACGACCTGTAAAATTATACTATTTTTGTCGTTCTGATGCGAATTACGCTTAATCAATTAACCTTCAGTAATGAAAATTGTCAATCACGTTTCCACGACATCCCATAAATCCACATCGCGGACTACCACGTTAACCCGACATGCTAAGGCAGCTAAAACGAAGTCCCGCAAGGAGACCGCCAAAAAAAAGAATGAAGCCAAGGCCAAATCCAAATCGGGTAAGTCTGGCAACTTCTTCTCCTTTTTTGCAAGCAAAGGAATGATACAAGTGTATGGTGTTGTCCTGATTGCTCTTGCTTTGCTCACTTTTATTTCGATTGTATCCTTTTATTTCCACGCCCACAACAACCTATATTTCGTGGCCGGGAAAGAAACCACTGCACACAATATTGCCCGCAGCGTGGGCGCCCATATCTCTTACTTCTTTGTACAAGGCACTTTCGGCGTCGCCTCTATTGGTATTCCTTTCCTCTTGTTTCTCTATGGTCTGCGTGTCCTCACCGGTAAGACCCTATTGCCGTTGGGACGTACTACAGTGACCACTTTTCTCACCATGGCCTGGCTCTCCGTGACCCTCGGACTCTTCTTTGAAGGTGGGGAGAATACTTTTGTTTGTGGCTATTTTGGAGACTTGACAGGTAGCGCATTGCTTACCTTGGGCAAGTTGGTGGCGGCAGTCATCGTCATCATACTCTTCGTTGTCATCCTTATCCTCTGCTACGATTTTCCGTTGAGTTCGCTGGCTGCGCGCGCCCAAGACGCCTACGAGAGCCGCACGAGCAGACAGGAACGCAAGGCACGCCGCAAGGCGGCCAAGCGTGAGGAAACCGAGAAAAGTGCTCCGGGTCACGAAGATCTGGACGACCTCTATATCTCCGACCACGGCTGCCTTTCCAAAGAGTATGGCACCACAACCGCCACGTGGGAAATAGAACCGCAACCATCAACCGAGGATGCCTCAAACTTTCCATCTGTTTCTGAGACTCCAAAACCCGAGCCTGTCGAGGTGCCCTTTGAATTGGTCAACGCGGTAAGCCAAACGGATTCGGAACAATTACCCGGCGAGGATACCGAAGAAGAGCCGGAAGAAGAACAACAAGCTCTCACGCCCGAAGATGTACGCAACCTGCCGCCCTTCGACCCGCGCGCCGAACTCTCGCACTACAAGTTCCCGTCTGTTGACCTGCTTCTGGACTATCCCGCCAAAGAGGCTAACGAGGAGTTGATGAAGAGCGAACTGCTCGACAACAAGAAACGCATAGAGTCCACCCTCAACAGTTTCGGTATCCCCATTCGCAAGATCAGCGCCACCGTGGGCCCGACGGTCACGCTCTACGAGATCGTGCCCGCCGAAGGCGTCCGCATCAGTAAGATTAAGAACTTGGAGGATGACATTGCCCTGAGTCTCGCCGCCCTGGGCATCCGTATCATCGCCCCCATCCCGGGACGCGGCACCATCGGCATCGAGGTGCCCAACAAGAACGCCAACATCGTGTCGATGAAGGAAATCATCACCTCCGACAAGTTCCAGAACAACAACTTCGCGCTTCCCATCGGCTTGGGCCGCACCATCAGCAACGAGCCATTTGTGGTCGACTTGTCCAAGATGCCGCACCTGCTCGTGGCCGGCGCCACGGGCCAGGGCAAGTCCGTGGGTCTCAACGCCATCATCACATCGTTGCTCTATACCAAGCATCCGTGTGAGATGAAGTTAGTGCTCATCGACCCCAAGAAGGTGGAGTTCACCCTCTACTCGGCCATCGAGAATTACTATTTGGCCAAAGTGCCCGACAATATCGAACCGATCATCACGGACACCAAGAAGGTGGTGCACACGCTCAACTCCCTTTGCAAGGAGATGGACGACCGTTACGATTTGCTCAAGTTGGCCAAGATGCGCAATATCAAGGAGTACAATGCCAAGTTCTGCGCTCGCGAGCTGTCGCCGGCGATGGGACATCGTTACCTGCCCTACATCGTGTTGGTCATCGACGAGTTCGGCGACCTCATTATGACGGCGGGTCGCGAGGTGGAACAGCCCCTCGCCCGTTTAGCCCAGTTGGCCCGCGCCATCGGCATTCACTTGGTCATCGCCACGCAAAGGCCTTCAGTCAACATCATCACGGGTAGTATCAAGGCCAACTTCCCCGCACGTATCGCGTTCCGCGTGCAGTCCAGCGTGGACTCGCGCACCATCCTCGACACCACCGGCGCCAACCAACTTATCGGCAAGGGCGATATGCTCATCTCCACGGGCAGCGACATCGTGCGCTTGCAGTGTGCCCTGGTGGACACGCCCGAAGTGGAGAAGATTGCCGAGTTCATCGAGGCCCAGTCGGAGGTCACGCCACTCTTGGAGCCCTACGAACTGCCCGATGCGCCGGAGCCGGGTGCTGGCGACAGTATGGATTCCGACGACGACTTCGGCAACTCCGACGAGATCGATCCGTTGTTCGTGGATGCCGCCGTGTTGGTCGTGCAAAGCCAGCAGGGCTCCACATCTTTCATCCAGCGGCGTATGAAACTGGGCTACAACCGTGCCGGCCGCATTATGGACCAGTTAGCCGACTTCAACATCGTGGGCCAGGCCAATGGCAGCAAACCCCGCGAAGTGCTCGTCAAGAGCGATGCCCAACTACGTGAACTGCTTGCCAGCAAAGGACTGCTGTAGCGCCCGTTAAACTTTCGCCCGTAAGGGTTATCTTATTCAGTGTTTTTTCAGAGCTGAAAAATATTAATTGAAAAATTGTTGAAATGAGAACACGTAACCTAATATTAGCGCTTGCAATCTTGGTCTGCAGTCTTTCGGTGCAGGCCCAAAACACGGACGGCGGCGCAACCGAGCTCTTGCGCAAGGTGTCTGCCAAATATCAGGCCTATACCTCGATGCAGTTTCACTATACCCTCAAGGCCACCAAAGATAGCAAAACCTTAAGCACCAGTCAGGGCGACTTCGCACTGAAAGGCGCCAAGTACCGTACGTCTTACGGCGGACAGTCGTTTTTCTGCGACGGCGAGTCCGTATGGAACTACCAAAAGTCCACCAACGAAGTGTCAGTTTACGAGTACGATCCTGAGGACGACGACAATATGATGAACCCGCAGAAATTGCTCAAGAACTGGGAGAAACAGTTCCGAGCCAAATACATCCGCGACGAGTTCAACAACAATATTTCCACGGCCATCATCGACCTGACCCCCAAGACCACGCAATCTTATTATCGTATCCGGGTGTTCATCAACAAGGCCAACAACCAGATTCTGCGCATCGCCCTGTACGAGAAGGACAACACGATCTATACCTACCATATCGAGCAGTTCAAGTCCAACGTCGCGTTGCCCGACAGTTATTTCGTTTTCGACAAGGCCAAATACCCCGGCGTCGAGGTCAACGATATGCGGTAGTTGTTAATTAGGAATGTAGACGCGCGATTGCACGTCTCACCTTTATGCCGTAGGCATTTAACAGTCGACAATAAAAACACAAAATGGATGCACAAAAAAAAGTGGAGGCGGACGTTTATGCCCCTCCACTTTGATTTTTGATTTTTGAATTTTTCTAGTACAAGAAGCTCAGCAGGATACCGGCGGCCACTGCGCTGCCGATGACGCCGGCCACGTTCGGGCCCATAGCATGCATCAGCAGGTAGTTGGTCTTGTCGTACTTCATGCCTTCCACGTACGAGACGCGCGCGGCGTCGGGCACGGCGGATACGCCGGCGTTGCCGATCAACGGGTTGATCTTGTTGCCCTCCTTCAGGAAGAGGTTCAAGAACTTCACGAAGAGCACGCCCGTGGCGGTGGCCACGACGAAGGAGAAGGCGCCGAGCACGAAGATGAGGATGGACTTCGGCGTCAGGAAGTTGGTGGCCTGCGTGGAGGCGCCGACGGTGAGGCCGATGAGGATCGTCACGATGTCGATCAGCGGACCGGAGGCCGTGTTGGCCAAACGCTTGGTCACGCCGCATTCCTTAAGCAGGTTGCCGAAGAACAGCATACCCAACAACGGGATGCCGGAAGGCACGAGGAAGGCGGTGAGGAGGATACAGAACAACGGGAAGAGCACTTTTTCTCTGTGGGAGACGGCTCTGGGCGGTCTCATACGGATGAGACGTTCCTTCTCGTTGGTGAACAGGCGCATAATGGGCGGTTGGATCACCGGCACCAAGGCCATGTAGGAGTATGCCGACACGGCGATGGCACCCATCAAGCTGGGGGCCAACTTGGACGACAGGAAGATGGCGGTAGGACCGTCGGCGCCGCCGATGATGCCGATAGCACCGGCTTCCATAGGCGTGAAGCCGAGCAAGAGGGCGATGGCGTAGGCGGCGAAGATGCCGAACTGCGCCGCAGCACCCACCAAAATCAACTTGGGATTCGATATCAACGCCGAGAAGTCGGTCATTGCCCCGATGCCCAGGAATATCAACGGCGGGTAAAAACCCTTGATGACGCCGAAATAGAGGTAGTTGAGCACGGCTCCGTTCTCATACACGCCAATCTGCAGACCGTCGGTGAATGGGATGTTGCCCACGATCATACCGAAGCCGATGGGTACGAGCAACATAGGCTCGAATTCCTTCACGATACCGAGGGTTATGAAGAACAAGCCGACGCATATCATTATGATGTGGCCCCACGTACAGTTGCCAAAGCCGGAATAGCTAAAGAACTGAAGAAGACCTTCTTTAAAAAAATCAAACATTTCTCTCTGACAATTTAATTATTGATACAGTTGGTTATAGATGGGGTTATTCGAACACCACGAGCACGTCGCCTTCCATTACGGAGTCGCTGCGGTTGACTCTCACTTCCTTGACGACACCGTCTTTTTCGGCGTCGATGTTGTTCTCCATCTTCATGGCTTCGAGGAGGAACAGACGTTGGCCTGCCTTCACGGCGTCGCCGGGCTTGCAGAACACGTCAAGAATGGTGCCGGGTAGCGGTGACTTGAGGGTGGCGCCGGCTGCGGTGGCCGCGGCGGGTGCGTTCTTGACATTGGCCGTGGCGGCTGCAGGGGAGGCGGCCCTGTTAGAAGAGGTGTTGACGTGCACCACGGGCTTCACCCGTACGGGTGCCTGAAGCTCGGTGTCCAACTCAACTTTGTATTCAGAACCGTTGACCTCTACGTTGACGACATTCTCGTTGATGTCGCCTACTTCTACGGAATATTTGTTGCCGTTGATCGTGAATTTATAGTTTTTCATACTTCAATATCTTTTTAATTATTTTCTTCTTAACGTCGGTGTTTTCTTCATGGCGAGCTCTTTTTGGGCCCACGGGGAATAGTGTGCGGAAGGCATGTCAATGGTGATGACCTCGCTCTCCTCGTCGTGCATGCTGTTGAAATGCAGATGCAACGCCGTGGCGATGGCAGCCACTTGCTCACCGCTGATCAAATCCTCTTCGTCTTCTTTCCCGTCAGTGGCGGCCAGCTGAGCCTTCGCAGCACTTTCACCTTCGCTCTTCTTCACATTGCGTTGGGCAATCTTCTTTGAGGCGTGGCCAAAGAGCTTCAACATACAATAGATGAGTATCAATGCCGTGAAGACCACGGACATGGAGATGATGGCCAAGCCAAGACCGTAGGGGTCGTCACGTTTCAGGCGCTCTTGCTTGGAGACGGTGGCCTTGATTTCATTGCTGGCACCAGGAGTGAACTGATCCAGGATGTGGCCTTTCTCGGTGTTGATGCCGTCCATCTCGTAGCCGAACGAAACCACGCTGTCCATCAACACTTGCTTGGGATAGTACATCAGGTCGATGAGGTCCTTGCCGTCGGCGGAGATCAAGGCGATGTAGTTGGTCTTGGACGTGCGCGGGTCGAAGTTGACGTGGAAAGTGCCGTAGAGCGGCTGGGCATCGAGGTAGAACACCAAGTATGAACGTTGAGGCATATTGGTGTGGACGTCGGTCTTGGGAATACGGTACCAATGTTCCGGGGCACTTCCGCCTTTCTTCTTGCCTGCCGCGAATCCAGTGGTGTCGTCGGTGATGTAACAACCCGCCATGTTCACAGTGTTGTAGGCCGTGTTGAAGACCTCAATCCAAGGCACATGGCGACCGTACTCGTCGTCGAAGTTGTCGGTGTTCTTTATCAAGATCTCGTTGAAGCGCAGGTCGCGCACCGACTGTGCGGAGACAGTGCCGATGGCGAGCACGGCGACCAACAAGACCAGAATCTTATTCAAATATTTCATAATTCTCTATCTGTTTAGGCGATATTAGATTACAAAGGAAGGTTGTCGTGCTTCTTGGCCGGGTTCTCCAGACGTTTGTTCTTGAGTGACTCAAGGGCTCGGATGACTCTGAAACGAGTGTTACGCGGCTCGATGACGTCGTCGATGTAGCCGTATTGGGCGGCCACATAAGGGTTGGAGAACTTGTTGCGGTAGTCTTCCACCTTTTCGTTGAGGAAGGCGGCCTTCTCTTCGGGGTTCTCGATCTTCTTCATCTGGGAGCCATAGAGGATCTCGGCTGCACCGCTGCCACCCATGACGGCGATTTCGGCGGTAGGCCAAGCGTAGTTGATATCGCCGCGCAGATGCTTGGAGCTCATCACGCAGTAAGCGCCGCCGTAGTCCTTGCGGAGGATGACGGTGACCTTGGGCACCGTGCACTCGCCGTAAGCGTAAAGCAACTTGGCGCCGTGCAGGATGATGCCGCCATACTCTTGGCCAGTGCCGGGCAAGAAGCCGGGCACGTCAACCAACGTGACCAACGGAATGTTGAAGGCGTCGCAGAAACGCACGAAACGGGCACCCTTGCGGGAAGCGTTGATGTCGAGCACACCGGCCAAGTATTTGGGCTGGTTGGCCACGATACCCACGGACATACCGTTGAAACGGGCGAAACCGATGACGATGTTGGGAGCGTAGAGCGGCTGGATCTCCAAGAACTTGCCGTCGTCCACAATACCGTTGATGACGTCCTTGACATCGTAAGGCATATTGGGGTTGTCGGGGATGATGGCGTTGAGCGTGTCCTCCAAACGGTTGATGGGATCTTCGGTGGGCTCGAAAGGAGGCTCCTCCATGTTGTTGGAAGGAATGTAGCCCATGAGTTCACGAAGCATAGCGATACCCTCCTCTTCGTTGTCGACGGCGAAATGAGCCACGCCGGACTTCTTGGAGTGGACGGAAGCGCCGCCGAGGTCTTCGGTGGTCACGTCCTCGTTGGTGACCGTCTTCACGACCTTAGGGCCGGTGACGAACATATAGCTCGTGTTCTTGGTCATCATAATGAAGTCGGTGAGGGCAGGGGAGTAGACGGCACCACCAGCGCAGGGACCGAAGATGGCGGAGATCTGCGGGATCACGCCAGAGGCCAAGATGTTGCGTTGGAAAATCTCGGCATAGCCTGCCAAACTGTTGACACCCTCTTGGATACGAGCGCCGCCGGAGTCGTTGAAGCCGACAACGGGAGCACCGACTTTCATGGCCTGATCCATCACCTTGCATATTTTGAGAGCGAAGGTCTCGGACAGCGAACCGCCGAATACCGTAAAGTCTTGGGAGAACACATAGACCAAGCGGCCGTTTACTGTGCCGTAGCCGGTGACCACACCGTCGGAGAGGTATTTCTCTTTCTCCAGACCGAAGTTCTGGCAGCGGTGCTGCACGAACATATCAAATTCTTCGAAGCTGCCTTCGTCGAGGAACATCAGGATGCGCTCGCGAGCAGAATACTTGCCTTTGGCGTGCTGCTTCTCGATACGGTCCTGACCTCCGCCTAAACGAGCCTTCTCGCGCAGGGCGAGCAACTCGTTGATTTTATCTTGCATTGTCATAAACTATTGATATTTTGAGATTTATATTTTATAAAACGAAAAATTCCGAATTGGATTAAAAAAATGCAAAATTAAGATTTTTTTGCACATAATCAAGGGGTTTCAAACGATTGTACCCTTTTATCGTCCGCTCGATGCGGCGTTATCTGGCGGTAATGCCTAACGGCATAAATCTTTTCACCCCTCACCCCGAGGCGCAGCATGCCGCGTCTCTATAATAGCTAACTGCTATCCGCTATCCGCTAACTGCTTTTTTTGTATCTTTGCCCGCTTTTTTGAAACAAATAAACCTAAAATATTATGGAAATCAAGAAATACATCGAAGAAAACCAAGCCCGTTTTTTGGAAGAACTGTTCACATTGTTGCGTATCCCGTCCATTAGCTCCGAAAGCGAGCATAAGGGCGATATGGTACGTTGTGCCGAGCGTTGGCGTGAGCTGATCCTCGCCGCCGGCGCCGACAAGTGCGAGGTGATGCCCGCCGAGGGAAATCCCATCGTCTATGGCGAGAAAATCATCGACCCCAAGGCCAAGACCATTCTCGTTTACGGCCACTATGACGTGATGCCCGTTGATCCTGTGGAATTGTGGAACACCGAGCCTTTCGAGCCGGTCATCAAGGACGGCAAGATTTGGGGCCGCGGCTCCGACGACGACAAAGGCCAGTCTTTTATGCACGCCAAGGCTTTCGAGACGATGATGCAAACGCATACGCTGCCCTGCAACGTGAAGTTTATGCTTGAGGGTGAGGAGGAAATCGGCTCACCCAGTCTGTCCAAATGGATTGTGGAATACAAGGACCTCGTCAAAGCCGATGTCATCCTTGTGTCTGATACGAGCATGATCGCCACCGACGTGCCTTCCATCACCTCTGGTTTGCGTGGCCTTTCTTATTGGGAAATCGAGGTTACCGGTCCTAATGCCGACTTGCATTCCGGCATCTTTGGTGGCTCCGTAGCCAACCCGCTCAATACGCTGTGCGAGATGATTGCCGGCTGTATGGACGAGAACAATCATATCACTATTCCTCATTTCTATGATGACGTTGTGGAATGCTCCGCTCGCGAGCGCGAGTTGCTCAACATGGCTCCTTATAATGAAGAAGAGTACAAAAAATCGCTGGGCGTGAAGGCGTTGCGTGGAGAAAAAGGCTATACCAAGATTGAGCACGTCGGAATTCGTCCTACGTTTGATCTTTGTGGCATCTGGGGCGGCTACACCGCCGAAGGCTCCAAGACGGTCTTGCCATCCAAGGCATACGCCAAGCTCTCCTGCCGGTTGGTGCCCAACCAAGATCACGAGAAGATTGCCCAACTGGTAAAGGACTATTTCGAACAAAACGCCCCCGAATACGTTACCGTAAAGGTTACGCCGTTGCACGGCGGCCAGGCCTACGGCTGCCCGACGGACCATCCTGCCTACAAGGCTGCTGAGGCCGCCTATATGGATACATATGGCAAATTGCCTATCCCAATGCGTAGCGGTGGTAGTATTCCCATTATCTCGACTTTTGAAAAAGTGCTCGGTATCAAGTCCATTCTCATGGGCTTCGGCCTAGGTGAGGATGCCATCCATTCACCCAACGAGAATTATCGTTTGGACCACTTCTACAAAGGCATTGAGACGATCATCCAATTCTACCAGCATTTTGCAAAATAGAGCAGAAGCGATTCTATGAGCAATGTGGCAATTTTGATGGCGGCGGGCAAGGGCCTCCGCACGGGCGGGGACATTCCCAAACAGTTCGTTCCGGTCAACGGAAAGATGCTGATGGAGTACGCCTTGACGACATTCCAGCAGCACCCTCGCATCGACGAGATAGTCGTCGTGTTGCCCGCGGACTACCCCGATGGGATTCGCCAACATCTGGTAGCCACATACCCCAAGATCACGCGTCTGGTGGGGGGTGGGACGGAGCGTTTTCAGTCGTCGTGGAACGCGACGCGTCTCTTCGCCCAGCGTCCCGATGACATCCTCCTGTTGCACGATGCCGCCCGTCCCGGATTGACCGTCCGCATTGTCGATGACTTGCTGGACGCCTTGGCGACCAACCAGGCGGCGGTCACGGCGCTGCCCGCCACCGACACGGTGTTGCGCGGCTCGGCGGATGGCTCGCTGGTGGAGACTCTTGACCGTGCGGGACTATATTATGCCCAGACACCGCAGGCCTTCCGCGCCCGCTTGCTGGTCGCCTGCTTCGAGAACCTGTGGTCCGACGGCGACTTTGCCCCGACAGACGAGAGCGGCTTGGTGACGCGCTATGCGCCGGAGGTGCCCGTCCGCTTGGTACTGGGCGACCCCAAGAATTTCAAGGTGACCTACGCCGATGATTTCGATAACCTGATGGATAGAATTTAGAATGAAGATACTCAACGTGATAGGGGCGCGCCCCCAGTTTGTGAAAGCCGCGATGGTGAGTGCCGAGTTGGCACGCACCCCCAATATGAGCGAGGTGCTGGTCCATACTGGACAACACTTCGACGCCAATATGTCGCAACTTTTCTTCGAGGAGATGGGTCTGCGTGAGCCCGACTACAACTTGGGTGTGCACAGTCTTTCGCACCGAGAGATGGTGTTGCGGATGCAAGAACAGATTGCGGCGGTCATCGAAAAGGAAGGTCCCGACGCGTTGCTGGTCTACGGCGACACGGACTCGACGTTGGCCGGCGCACAGGCCGCCCACCAGTGTGGAGTGAGACTCTGTCACGTGGAGGCCGGACTCCGCTCTTTCAACATGAAAATGCAGGAGGAGTACAACCGTATGGAAACGGACAAACTCAGCGACATTCTCTTCGTGCCTACCGACACCGCGATGCGGAACCTGCTGAACGAAGGAATCGATCCGACCAAAATTATCTATACCGGCGATGTGATGAAAGATGCCGCGCTCTATTTTGCCCCAAAGGCCAGAAAACCGCACGCCGAGTTGCCCGACCGCTTTGTGCTGACCACGATGCACCGCGCCGAGAATACCGACGACCCCGAGATTTTGAGGGAGTTGTTGCTGTCACTGGAACTCATCACCCGGTTCGTGCCCGTGGTGATGCCCTTGCACCCGCGCACCCGTCTCAAGATGCAGGAGATCGAGTATCCTATTGACAATTCGCCCATCACCTTCATCGACCCCGTCGGCTACCTGGAGATGCTGTATCTGCTGAATCATTGCCGGCTAGTGCTCACTGACAGCGGCGGTGTGCAGAAGGAGGCCTACTTTGCCCACAAATATTGCCTCACCTTGCGCGAGGAGACGGAATGGATGGAGTTGTGCGCCCGCGGCTACAACCATCTGCTCGGCCACAACCATCTGGACATCGTGACCACTGCCCGTAACTTCCTCGAGATGCCGCCCATCTTCATCGATGACTTGTACGGCGACGGACACGCGGCCACGAGTATAGTGCAGGCGTTGCGGTAAAAGCAACCCATGCTGTGTCGCACCCCATCCGATTCCTTTCGGATAATATGATGAATAAACTCTTCATTATGAAAATAAAATTGTTGCCTCTAATCTTGCTTTTTGCCCTGTCGGGCTGTCTTTGCCTTTTCGCGTATGGGGCTTACGGCCAGAGGTGTCCCGCAAAGGGCCCGATAAAGGGTCCCGAAGGGGAAATCGCGTTCAAAGTAACCTTGCCGAAAGACTTTAACCCAGAGACGGATCGCTGTCCGATGGTCATCCTGATGCACGGGATCTTTTCCAGCAAGGACTACAACCCGATACCCGCGCTTGCCAAGGGATTGGCCAAAGCGGGTATTGCCTCCATTCGATTCGACTTCGACGGCCATGGCAAAAGCGCTGGACGCTTGCAGGATATGACTATCGAGAAAGAACTGGCCGATGCAAAGGCCGTATGGGCCTATGTGCGACAGCTGAAGTATGTGGAGGGCATCGGTCTCTTGGGACATTCTCAGGGCGGTGTAATCGCCTCGATGACCGCCGGCCGTTTGGCGACCGAAATCCCCGTCCCCGATGGCGTAGTGCTGATTGCTCCGGGTTCCGTCATCAAAGAGGCGTGCCAAGGTGGCAGGTTTTTCAACGCCACGTTCGACCCGGCCGACCCGCCAGCGTTCATCCGCTGTTGGGGCGCGCTGAAGTTGGGCCGTGAGTATCTTCTAACCACACAGCAGTTGGACATCTACGGTACGGCGGCGGCCTACACAGGACCTGTCCTCCTGCTGCACGGCGACCACGACGGCATCGTGCCGATGTGGTGCAGCGAACGCTTCAAGGCGACCTACGGCGACCACGCGACCTTGCAGGTGGTGAAAGGCGAAAACCATACCATTACCCGCCATCGCAAGGAGGTGGTGGCCCTTACGGTGGAGTTTTTCCAAAATATTTTCGGAATACGATAACCCCGAACATGGGAAGCGTACAGCTCATCGATCCTGAAAAACATAAGCTCATAAAAAATCACAATGTCTCTTCAATCGCTATCCGCTAAATCCCCCACGCGGAGCGGTCGTATTGCGCCTCAATCCTGTCTTCAAGGCTGTCTTCCAACTTCGGGAAGAAATCGATGCCCGTCATCTGTTCGATCTGGTCGATGCTCTTGCAATAGGTGCCGAGCGGCTTGCTGCCCGCCCTGTTTTTGAAATAGAAGCCGATGGCTTGCCATTGGCCACCGATCTTGCATAACAATACCTTGAAAAAGGCGTCGGGCACGGCCACGCGGTGCTTGCCGATGGTCTTGGGATGGTCGGACACTATGGGACCACACACCACATAGACGTGCCCGTTTTGGCGCGCATACTCCCATATCTGCTGCTCCAACAGCTTCCAGTCGCCGTCGTTGAGGTTGTGGTTCTGCGGACAGATGTTGGACATATAGAAACTCTCCCGCATCGCGTTCTTGTCCCATTTCATATCGCCCGCAGGGGCCATATGCCCACGGTCGTACGGAGAGTCGGAGTAGTCCCAGTACTCGGGACACACGCCCACGACATCAGGATCCGGGTCGAAATGGTCGTAACGTTCCACCCTGCCGTAACTCTCGTCGCGCGTCAACTCGTAGGCCACCCAGTTGGGCTCCCGCCATTTGGAGTTGTAGCTGACCGTGAACCCCGTGTGCTCGATGATTTGCTCTGGCTGTCCGTTGCCGGAGACGGGAATCTCCAACAAGTCGGGCATAGCAGAGACATCCTCCGCGGAGCCCTTTTCCTTGGACTTGTGGGTGTACAAGACCCACAATCCGCTGACGATGACGATGCAGAGTAAGGGGATGATGACTTTTCTGATGGAACTCTTGGCCATAGCTTTCGACGATTATTGTTCCACCCCTCGCATCGAGAGACTGATGCGCTTGCGCTCGGGTTCCACGCCGATGACCTTGACCATCACCTTTTGGTTGAGGCGCACCACCTCGTTGGGCGACTCGACACGCCTGTCGGACAGGTTGCTGATGTGCACGAGTCCGTCCTGATGTATGCCGATGTCCACAAAGCAGCCGAAGTTGGTGATGTTGGTGACGATGCCGGGCAGCACCATACCGGGAGTAAGGTCTTCCATCTTCTGGACATGCTTGTCGAACTCGAACATCTCGTAGTGGCTTCTCGGGTCGCGGCCGGGCTTGGCCAGTTCCTGCATTATGTCCTTGAGGGTGGGCATACCCGTTGTGCTGGTTACATAGTGCTGAAGGTCAATACTTTTGCGCAGTTCCTCTTTCTGTATGAGGTCGGTCACGGAGCAGTGCAGGTCATCGGCCATCTTTTGGACCACGGGGTAGCTCTCGGGGTGCACGGCGCTGCGGTCGAGCGGGTTCTCGGCATCTCTGATGCGGAGGAAGCCCGCGGCCTGTTCGAAGGCCTTGGCGCCGAAGCGTGGCACGTTCATCAGACTCGCGCGCGAGGCGAAGGCGCCGTGCTCGTTGCGGTAGTCAATGATGTTCTGAGCCAGCGCAGGGCCCACGCCGGAGACGTATGACAGCAACTCCTTGCTGGCGGTGTTCAGCTCCACACCCACGCGGTTGACGCAACTCTCCACGGTCGCTTGCAGACTCTCCTGCAAACGCTTCTGGTTGACGTCGTGCTGGTATTGGCCCACACCGATGGACTTGGGGTCGATCTTGACCAACTCCGCCAGCGGGTCCATCAGTCGCCGACCGATGGAAACGGCGCCGCGCACGGTCACGTCATAGTCGGGGAACTCCTCCCTCGCCACTGCGGACGCCGAATAGACGGACGCGCCGCTCTCGTTGACCATATAGGCCTTGACATCGCGCTCGAAGGGGATGTAACGGACGAACTTCTCCGTCTCCCGCCCGGCGGTGCCATTGCCGATAGCGATGGCGTCCACCTTGTATTGCAACACCAGCCGCTTGAGCTTGTCGGAGGCCAACTTGTATTGGCCAACGGGCGGATGCGGGTAGATGGTCTCGTTGTGCAGAAGTCGGCCCTGCGGGTCGAGTATCACCACCTTGCAGCCGGTGCGGAATCCCGGGTCGATGGCCAACGTGGTGACCTGACCCAGTGGGGCGGCCATCAGCAGTTGCCGTGCGTTCTGTGTGAACACGTCGATGGCCTCGGTGTCGGCTTTCTCCTTGTATAGTTTGCGCATCTCGGTCTCGAGTTGCGGCTGCAACAGGCGCTTGTAGGCGTCGGAGGCGGCCATCCAGACCTGTTGGGCGCAGTTGCTGTTGTTGCGGATGAGCGCATGTTTCAGCATATCGAGGGTCTTATCCTCGTCCGGCTCGATGGTGAGCCGCAGGATGCCCTCTTCCTCGCCGCGGAACATCGCGAGGATGCGGTGCGACGGGGCCTTGGGCAGGTACTCGTCGGCATCATAGTAGATCTTGTATTTCTCGCCTTCGTCCACCTTGTCCTTGACACGCTTGCTGTAGATGCGGCTGTGTTTGCGGAAGGTGTTGCGCAGGCGCGCGCGAACGGAGAGGCTCTCACTGATGCGCTCGGCGATGATGTCGCGCGCGCCGGCCAAGGCCTCCTCCACATTCCCAATGCCTTTGTCTGCGTTGACGAAGGGCCGTGCCAGTTTCTCCAAGTCGGCGGGCTGCTGCGCGGCGATGGCCTTGGCCAACGGCTCCAGCCCCTTCTCGGCGGCCACACTCGCGCGGGTCTTGCGCTTGGGCCGGTAGGGGAGGTACAGGTCCTCCAACTCACCCATCGTGGCGGCTTCGTTGATCTGGGCCTCCAAGGCGGGCGTCAACTTGTCCTGCTCGCGGATGGATTCCAAAATGGCGGCACGCCGCTTGTCCAACTCCATCCATCGGGTGTGCAACTCCTTGATCTGACCGATCTGTACCTCGTCCAAACTGCCCGTGGCCTCCTTGCGGTAACGGGCGACAAAAGGTATGGTGGCACCGCCGGCCAGCAAATCCAAGGTGTTCTTGACCTGTTCCTCGGTGAGATGCAACTCGTCGGCGATGAGTTTAGCGTAGTTTTTCATTCCTAAAGATTAAAGATTGACAACCTCCACAGCACGTTCCACGCGACGATGGACCTCGTCCACGCCCATCAACTCGATGATGCTGAACAATTCGGGACCTCTGGCGGTGCCGACCAATGCGATGCGCAGACTGTTGAGCACCTGTCCCATATTGAGTTCGTTGTCTTGGATGTACTTCATCACGTTGTCGTGGGCCTTGTCTTTGTCGAACGGCTTGATGTCTTGCAGCATCTGGTCGATGACGCGCAGTTTCTCGCCCGTGCCCTCTTTCCAACGTTTCTTCAGCGCCTGCGGGTCATACTCGGTCGGGGCCTCGAAGAAATAGCAGGCCTGCTCCCAAAAGTCGCCCGTGAAGTTCAGACGGTCCTTGACCAGATCGATGACCTTCTCGACATATTCATCGGAGCAGTGCACTCCGTGCGCCTCGAGCGCCGGGGTGAAGTAAGGATGCAGCTCGGCAGCACTCTTGCCGAGAATGTACTCGTGGTTGAACCACTTGGCCTTATCCAAGGAGAACTTGGCTCCCGCCTTGCTGATCTTGTCAATGGAGAACAGGTTGATGAGCTCGTTCATCGTCATCAGCTCCTGGTCGTTGCCGGGATTCCAACCCAGCAGGACCAGCATATTGACCACGGCTTCGGGCAGGTAGCCCGATTCGCGGTAGCCCGAGGAGGTCTCGCCGCTCTTGGGGTCGTGCCACTGCAAGGGGAATACGGGGAAGCCGAGACGGTCGCCGTCGCGCTTGCTCAACTTGCCGTTGCCGTCGGGTTTGAGCAACAAGGGCAGGTGGGCGAACTGAGGGGCGTCCCAGCCGAAGGCCTTGTAGAGCATCACGTGCAGCGGTGCCGATGGCAACCACTCCTCGCCACGGATGACGTGCGTGATCTTCATCAGATGGTCGTCCACAATGTTGGCCAGATGGTAGGTGGGCATACCGTCGGATTTGTACAAGACCTTGTCGTCCAGTAGGTTGGAGTTGATGACCACCTCGCCGCGGATGAGGTCTTGTACGTGGATGTCCGTGTTGGCGGGATATTTGAAGCGGACAACGAAGTGGTCGCCGGCTTCGAGGCGACGCTTGACCTCTTCGGCGGGAAGGGTCAGCGAGTTGACCATCTCGGAGCGGGTGTTGGCGTCGTATTGGAATGTCTTCTTTTGGCTCTCGGCCTCTTTGCGCTTGGCGTCGAGCTCTTCTGGCGTGTCAAAGGCGTAGTAGGCCCAGCCATCGCGCACAAGTTGCTCAGCATAGGGCTTGTACAGGGCCTTGCGCTCCGACTGGCGGTACGGACCGTACTCGCCGCCGATCCCCACGCCCTCGTCGAAGGTAATGCCTAACCACTGGAAGGCCTCGATGATGTAGGCCTCGGCACCCTCCACGAAACGGGTCTGGTCAGTGTCCTCTATTCTCAACAATAAAGTGCCATTGTTCTTCTTGGCGAACAGATAGTTGTATAAGGCGGTGCGCACGCCGCCGATGTGTAACGGTCCCGTAGGACTTGGCGCAAATCTGACTCTCGGATTCATAGGGTTGTTTTTTAAGGCTGCAAAGATAGTATTTTTAGCGATTAGCCGATAGCAGTTAGCGGATAGAATGATTCAATAAACCGAAGAACCAAGTTTATCGGCAGCTCTATACTTTGGATTTTGAATTCAGGATTTTGAATTCTGAGTGTCCGCCTATTTTTTTTGTATCTTTGCCACGAATAAAACCCACCATTATGGCACTCTTTAATTTTGAAAAACCCGAGCCCAGAGAGTTCAAATACAAACCTCGCTTCTATACCCCTGACGAACAAAAACCTACAGACGACCATCGCAGGGATTTTGCCAACGAACTGCACCGCGAGTGGAGCAGCAAGCGGCGGCACGACAAGAACGATAAGCACATCCCGTGGCTGACCATCGTCACGATGCTCTTCTTCGCCGTCATCATCGCCATTATCTTCTTCAAGTTCTTCAAATAATAGAACTCGTTCAATTCAAACCGTCAACCTGAAAGACAATGGACATCATCAAATTACTATCCGACGCCGTAGCCAACCAGATAGCGGCCGGCGAGGTGGTGCAGCGCCCCGCCTCCGTGGTGAAGGAGCTGCTTGAGAACTCGGTGGATGCAGGTGCCACCAACATCCAGCTCATCGTCAAGGATGCGGGCCGTACGTTGATCCAGGTCATCGACAACGGCAAGGGTATGTCCTTCAACGACGCGCGGATGTGCTTCGAGCGGCACGCCACTTCCAAACTGCAGAGTGCCGACGACCTGACCCGCCTCACCACCAAGGGCTTCCGCGGCGAGGCTATGGCTTCCATCGCCGCTATCGCCCACGTGGAACTCAAGACCAAGCGCGCGGAAGAGCCCAACGGCACGCTCGTGCTCGTGGAAGGCTCCCAGGTGAAGGCCCACGAAGTGGTGCCCACACAAGACGGCACCAGCGTGTCCGTCAAGAACCTCTTTTTCAACGTGCCCGCCCGCCGCAACTTCCTCAAGTCCGACAATGTCGAGATGACCCACATCGAAGAGGAGTTCTATCGCGTGGCACTCATCCACCACGACCTGGCCTTCACGCTCTATCACAATGGCAAGGCCCTGCTTCAACTCGACCCCACCAACTTCAAGCAGCGCATCATCCATATCTTCGGCAATCATTTCAAGGAGAAACTCTATCCCATTGAACAAGATACCGAGTTTATGAAGATAACGGGCTACATCGCCAAGCCCGAGAACGCCAAGAAGCGTAAGAGCGAACAGTATATGTTCATCAACCATCGCTATGTGCGGCACAACCTGCTCAACTATGCGGTGGAGACCGCCTATTCGGAGTTGATACCCCAAGGCTATCGCCCCGCTTATTTTATTGAGATTGAGATTGATCCATCTGCCATAGATGTCAATGTGAGCCCCACCAAAGTGGAGGTCAAGTTGCAGGACGAGAAGCTGATGTTCGGCTTCTTGAACGCGGCGGTGAAGAAATCGCTGGGCACGATGTCGCTCACTCCGCAGTTGGACTTCGACGTGGAAGGCGCCCTCGCGCCCCCGCCGCCTATGCCCGCCGACCACACGGTGGTGGCTCCGGCCATCAAGATAAACCCCAACTACAACCCCTTTGATTCGGTGCCCGCACGCTCGTCGCACGGCTCGTCAGGTTTCGGCGGGAACAACGGCTCATGGAAAGACCGCGGCCAGATGGGCGGCTGGGAGGATTTCCTCAAAGGCCTCAATACAGAGACGACGGAACATTGCGAAGGCTTGCAACTGGAGACCTGTCCCGCACAGCCTGTCCACGAGATGGACACGAAACTGGAGGTGCCGGAGACGTTGGAGTTCTTCGTGGCACAAAACAAATACATCTTCTTCAAAATCAACGACCAGGCCTTTATCGTCGACATCCCGAACGCCCGCGAGCGCATCCTCTACGATCGCTATATGCTGGCTTTGGACAATGCGCCCGTCAATGTGCAGCAGAGTCTCTTCCCCGAGACCATCACGCTCACGCCGGCGCAGGCCGACCTGGTGGATTCGCTCAAGGACGACTTCCACAAGCTTGGCTACGACCTGGAGAAGATCGACAACACCCACTTTGCCGTCAACGGCACCCCGGGCGACGGAGAGGAGAGCAATACGCAGGCCATCATCGAGAATGCCGTGGAGGCCTTCAAGACCAACCAGTTCCTCTATCGTGCCGACAAGCATCGCAATATGGCCATCAGTATGGCCCGCCAGAAAAAAGGCCGCTATGATGTGCCCA
This sequence comes from Bacteroidales bacterium, assembly GCA_024685175.1. GTDB lineage: Bacteria > Bacteroidota > Bacteroidia > Bacteroidales > WCHB1-69 > F23-D06. Next base: position 15,810 of record JAIKWD010000020.1, on the reverse strand, counting down.
AGAGCGAGACGGAGGTGAGGGCTTTCCTGCAGGACCTGTTTGCGTGCGCCTGCCCCGGCACCTCGCCTTCCGAGAAAAACATCCTGCATATCGTCGGCAACGACGAGCTGAACCGCTATTTTGGCTGATCCTATGAATAGCATTGAAATAGAAAATATCACCTTTGCCTACGACAAGACGCCGTTCTTCCAGAACCTCTCGGCAACCATTGCCGATAGCGAATTTTGTGCGTTGATGGGCCCAAACGGGTCGGGCAAGACCACCCTGCTGAAGTGCATCTGCGGCCTCCTGCCGCTCTCGTCGGGCAGCATCCGCGTGAACGGCCGTCCTATCGCAGACTATGGCACCACGGAGTTGGCTAAGTTGGTGTCGTATGTGCCACAACATCAAGACAATGTGTTTGATATCACCGTCTACGACCTCGTGATGATGGGGTTGTATCCCTATCAGAAAAAATGGCAGATGTCCACGCCGGAGGATGATGCGGTGGTGCGCAAGATGTTAGATAGATGCCATCTCACCCACCTGCAGGATCGGCTGTTGCGGGAATTGAGTGGTGGCGAACTGCAGCGGTCTCTCATCGCTCGTGCGATGGCGCAGCAGACTCCCATAATGCTGTTGGACGAGCCACTGTCCAACCTCGACGTGTCGCATCGCTATGAGATTATGGACATCCTCTCCAACCTGAACCGCCAGGGTGTGATGATCGTGATCATCATCCACGACTTCCCGATGGCCATTGAGTACGCCACCCACGCGTTGCTGATGAAAAAAGGGGCAATCGTGCACCACGACATGAAGAGCAAGGTGCTCACACCCGAAAATATTCGGAGTTGCTTCGACCTGGGCGCGGAATTCGAGATTTCGGAAGATGGACATATTCGCAAAGCCCACGGCAAGTAGTTGTTAAGCAGCGATTTGGCTGGTTTTGTCGGGGTTGTTTCTTCCAAAAAGAAAAAAATGTTATTTTTGCGCCCTGTTTTGGAGAGATGGCAGAGCGGTCGAATGCGGCGGTCTTGAAAACCGTTGAGGGTCACACCTCCGGGGGTTCGAATCCCTCTCTCTCCGCCAAGAAGGAACTCAATGAGCAATCGTTGGGTTCTTTTTTTGTGCTAACATGTGGATGATTTTTTGTTTCTCTAGCATCTTGATCATTTTTTACTTTTCCCTATCATTATTTGCTAATGATAACGATGATCAAGTGGTAAACTTTTATGTGGTTATTTACACATAAGAGGTTTTGGCTCTGATTATTACTGCTGTTTTCCGATGGCAAAGATACAACGGATAGGTTCAGGGATAGTGAACCTATTAAATTTTCGATTGTTTGCTGTTTTTTCTGATCAAACATTCATAAGATATCACCATCTCCTTTGGATTTAATACACCTTTTCTGCCTCACTAACGGTAGTAAACTGACACTAAATACTAATCTACGAAAATACAGACTCACTTTTTAACTCTCCTTCTTACTTCTCTTAGTCTCTCTACATCCTGTACGGTCATATCATCTGTGACTTTTATTCCCGGTGGTGTCAGATCGCCATATTTTATTTCAAAGAAGTCGCAGCCGCTTTCCTTGTTGGTGCATTTGTAGCAACGATATTTGGCTCCATTGGAAGCCAAACCGTCTTTTACTCCAATTATCTTTCCTTCCAGACATTTCGGGCAGAGATAGGAGCCTCGCTCTATCTTCAAGAGGAACTCGCTGATGAATGGCGAAGGCTTTCTTTGGTCATAGAGAACATACATGTGCATCCTTGCACGGGTCATGGCAACATAGAATAGACGACGTTCCTCAGCAAAAGGATAGGACTCTTTCTTGCTCAGCACAAAGTCCAAGATGGGATCGTCCTCGATGAGTGAAGGGAATCCGTATGCGCCTTGGTTGCAGTTGACCAAAATGACGTTGTCGGCTTCGAGGCCTTTGGCTGAATGAACCGTCAGGAAGGGAATCTCCCTTCCCCCTATCTTCACCATAATACGCATGTCTTTCATGTCGAGCTTGCCAGTGAAGCCCACGGACATTGCATCATAGTTGTATCTGCCCAATAGCAAAATGGATTGGTTGGGCGGCAATTTGGCGACCAGCTCTTCCACTTTCTTCAGCACGCCATCTTTATCTTCGCCATCGCATTTCTCGAATGTGAGATATGTGCTGTATTTGTCATCCTTGGGCGTTTTTATAGTCTTGACCTTTTGCTCGGTGTTCTTGATGATGAACTCAGAAGACCTGTCTATGAGCGGCTGATGGAAACGGTGGGTGGTTTCAATCTTGCACAGCTCAGTGTGGCCAAAGTATTTCTCAAACTCATAGAAAAGCGACATATCTGAGCCAGTGAAACGGAAGATGGATTGCCAGTCGTCGCCGACGCAATACAGTTTAGTTCGCGGTTCATCGCTGCGCAAGGCCTGTAGGAATTTGTAGCGGTCAACAGATATGTCCTGGAACTCGTCAACCAAGATGCAGTCGTAGTGTTTCCACAAGCCTTCCCTGCAAAGGTCTGTGGCCTGTATGATGGCATCGGTGAAGTCCATTTCATAGCTTTCGCGCAATGTTTTTTCGTACTCTTCATAGAAGGGCTTGACGATGTTTACAAGGACGCTCTTGTTACGGTTGTCGGGATGGTCGCGCAAGTCGTCCAGCAGGCTGTCAATGGTTTTCTCATTGGCCTTCATCAGCGTGATGAAGGAAAGAATCAAAGTATAGACCGACTTTTCCAGCTTGCGGTTGCGCTGGATCAAAAGATCATATAGCTCTTGGTCGGAGCGTTCTTTGATGGGGACGCCAGCGCGACGGAGTTGGTTCAGCAGTTTTTCCTCGACAGTGCCATTGCGGAAATCGGCACTGGTGGTTTCGATGAGCGTGGTGCCATATTGGCGATGTGTGGCACGTTTCCATGCAATGCCCTCTTTGTATTTGTCGTTGGCCGCTTTCCAACCGCCACGTGTGCCTTCGCCGAACCAAAGCGGCACATTGCCACTGGAGTCAATACCGAAATGTTCCAGATAGACCCATTTCCACTGGCGTTGTGTGTCTTGGTAATAGATGGTGAAATCAGGTTTGTATTGTCGTTTTTCGTTGGTTGCCGTGTTAAACTGGTAAGGGCTTTCATATCTGAAGGAAACTCCCCATTTGGTGAGGAGTGATACAAGGCGTTTCTCTTCCTCGCTTCGGGTGAAAATCATTTTGCCATCGGCATCAGGGAACAGGGCTTGGATGCCGTATTTTTTCCTGTCCTCATAGTAGGAAAAGGCATCGGTGTAGTCGTGTTCCAAGCGCATAAGGGACTGCTGGTTGACGATGTAGTCGTTTACCGAATGCAGGAACTGGGGATTGTTGAGGATGAGATTCTTAAATACATTGAGCGGCACATCGGTATCACAGATGGACGGTGCTTGTCCTGTCACCTGAGAGATAATATGATAGGCCAAGGCGTGGAAAGTGCAGCAGGTAACACCTTCTATTTTCATGCGTTCATGGAGTTCGTTGGCAGCTTTACGGGTGAAGGTAATGAGCAGCACCTTTGAGGGGTCGATGTTGCGCTTCTCGACCATGTACTTGGCTTTGCCAAGGATGGTTGAGGTTTTGCCGCTGCCAGCGCTGGCAATGACCAGACAGTTGTCTTCAAGCTTAACGATGGAATCGCGTTGCTGAGGGTCGAGCGGGTATTTGCCCAAAACCGTATCAAAGTAGGTTTGGTTGGCTTCCAACTCTTTTGTGACAAACTCTTTGTTGTGGGTCTCGCGTAGGCGGTCGATGTCTTTCTTGATGCTGAGTAGCTGTTTTACAGCAGGGTTGGTAACGAATTGGGCGTACTTGGGAAAGACTTTCTTTTCGCAGGCTTCGACCGCTGCGAGGGAGTCTTTGAAGCGTTCCATTTCGGAGTAGGCAAAATAATGGTCGGGTGCCATGAGGGCATTAAACCTCTGCTGTGGCTCAATGCACAGATTGGTCAACTCATCGATGGCATCGTAAACGGTGTGGTTTTCGGCAAGGCTTGATTGCAGGGCGTCGGGTTGGACTTTTGCCAGGAACTCGTATAAGCCAGAGGGTTTAAGCAGGTCTTTGAACCTGCTGTGGGTTTCGGAAATCTCTTTTGCGGCATTGATGGCATCGTGATTATCGGCAAGGAAATGGTCGACATCTTCTTGGGTGGTTCTCTTCACTGGCTTGAAAAGCTCATCCAAGGCAGCGGACAGCAGTCTTGTTTTGGTTGCAACGGCATCTACCTTTTGCTTGAATTTCCGTTTGGAAACAAAGCAGTAGATGGCTATTATTGCGGCGATGATGATAGCAAAGCTAAATATGACGAGTATGGGGCTTGATGGCAACATTGTTTTACTCTATTGCTTTTATCACATTCAGCATCGTCTGAAAGTCTCCCACTTCGTGGTAACGGACATTAGAAGTGGATATGTTGTTGAACAACTTCTTTGCGCAATCTATCTTCGCTTTTTCCACGCCTTTCAGCTGCATGGAATCCATCGAGCCTTTGGTTTCGGCTATGAAGAACACATGCTTGATGCCCATGTTGTCGTTGAAAGCGATAGCCCAATCGGGAGCGTAATTGCCCACTGGCGTCGGGATTTGGAACGACCTCGGCAATTTGGCATAGACGCACACTTCTTCCGCTTTGTCCAGGTCTTCAGCAAAGTCTCGTTCGCCTTGGCTGTCGGGGAATACATAATCCAAAATGTGCTTCTTGGCTTCGTAGGCTTTATCCACCGTTTGACGACTTTTCTCCTTGGTGAAGATGTCGGAATCGTATTGGTTTTCCGTGCGGTTGTAGCTGATGTGCTCCACAATCATCGTGGCTTTCTGTTCGCGGATGATATGGCTAACCTTGCGGATGAACTCTTCGGGGTTGTTCTTGAACATGTACAGCTTCGACCGCTGAATCCCTTTCAAAATGCGGGTGACCGTGCGGCGGGTCAGCGTGGCTGCTTTGGCGATGTCGCCCACCAAATCGTAAGGCACATTGCTGGTTGACACATCGCGCATCTCTTTTGTACGGGTGCTTTGTTCACCAGTGAAATCCAACTCGTCATCGCCTTGCGTGCCTGTGGTCACCACATACTTCAGCTGCGTGACATTCAACTCGCTGTTGATGGCGGCGATGGCTTTCTGAATCAGTTCTTCGCTGTCGTAATGCACCGTATAGACATAGCGGTGGTTGATTTCATTCCACAAGGCTTTGAATTCCTTCTTATCTGCATTGTCGTTCAAACGCTCGTTCACCACTTCTGCCTTGCCGTTGGCATCTTCCACCATGTCTTCCAAAGCGGCAGGATCAAAGATACTCTGAATCAGTTTGTGCACCTGCTCTTCAATGGGTTGCAGTTTTTTGCTCATCGGAGCCAAAGTACCCTTCTCCATATCGGTATGATAGTCTTGCAGAATGTTGCCCTTTTCGTCGATATAGTCGTTGTCGTACAAATAACTGACGATACTGGCAGCCTCCTGCTCCGAGATGGTATGTTTCTCCACACCCACTTTGACGGTTACCCCTTTGAAGTAATCGACCGTGGCCTGTGTCGGACGTTCGCGCAAAGTGTCTTTGGTCTCTTTCTGCAAAGCATCAACAAAAGAACTGTAGTTCTCGTTGGCGATGACGGTCAGTTTGTTGGTGTCGTGTACGGCATCGCCCAAGCGTTCCTTGTCCATGCGGTTGCCGTCGTTATCAACGCAGATGCGCAAACCACGACCCACTTCCTGACGTTTGGCGGTGCTGGAGTTGGCGTGACGCAACGTGCAGATTTGGAACACATTGGGATTGTCCCAACCTTCGCGCAAGGCGGAGTGGGAGAAAATGAATCGTGTTGGCTCATCAAAACTCAACAGGCGTTCCTTGTTTTTCAAAATCAAGTCGTAAGCAGAAATGTCGTCCGATGTGTCCTTCCCGCGTTTCACCTCACTATCAATTGAATGGCCTTTCTTGTCGATGGAGAAATAGCCGTTATGTACTTGTGCAGCGGTAAAACGGCGCAGGTATTTCTGATAATCGTCCTCAAACAAAGTCAAGTTTTCGTTCAGATAGCGGTTGTATTCGTCCTCAAACATCTTCCACAGCGGACCTTGCACCTCGTTTCCATCCGCATCATAGCTCTTGTAGTTGGCCACCTCGTCGATGAAGAACAGCGAAAGGGTCTTTATGCCTTGCTGGAACAATGCCCGTTCTTTTTCGAAGTGGGATTTGATGGTTTCCCGAATCTGAATCTGTTGAATGGCTTTTTCGCTGACATCGCCCATCACCTCGCCTTGACGCAGTTGTTTGCCGTTTTGGAAATAGACGGAGTTCGTCAAGGGGTTGATTTCCGTGATGACAAAATCCTTGTAGGCAGGAAGTTGCGAAACGGCAAACAGCGAATCACCTTGCTCAAGCTTGCAGAGTTGCCGTCGGGTGGCAGCGGCGCCTTTCACCTCGATTTCAAGTCTGACCACTGGAGCATGGTTCTTCGAAAGAATAATGCTGTCGAAATAGATGTAGCTTTGTGTACCCAACAGGTTTTGCACCGTAATGCCCTTTACCTGGATTTTCTTCACCAAGCGTTGCTTATAGGCATCGTAGGCATCAAGCGCATAGATGCAGTTGTGCGAGGTTTTGTGGGTGGCGGAATAGTTGAGCACAAACAGCGGCTTGAAGTTGCGCAAGGCCTTTTGCGTGGCTTCGCCCTCCATCTTCTGCGGCTCGTCCATGATGATGATGGGACGGTTGGCGGCAATCACATCGATGGGACGACGGCTTTGGAAATCGTCGCGCTTGGAGTAAATGATACGCGCCTCCTTGTTGGCCGCGCCTTCCTTAAACGAGGTGTTGAACGCCTGCACGTTAATGATCATCACGTTGATGCTGGCGTCGCTGCTGAACGAGTCGATTTGGGTGAGGTTGGCGCTGTTGTAGATGAAATAGCGGGCTTTTTTTCCGTAGAGTTCCATAAAATGCTCCTCCAGCATGGTGAAGCTCTTATAGACGCCCTCTCGGATGGCGATGCTGGGCACCACCACGATGAACTTCGACCAGCCAAAGCGCTTGTTCATCTCGAACATGGTCTTGATATAGACGTAGGTCTTGCCCGTACCCGTCTCCATCTCCACATCCAACGAGCAGGCACCGAGGCCGTTGGTGGCCGTTAAGGACTTGCTCAGCGGGATGTCGTTCTGCACCTGCTGATGGTGGATGTTTTCCAACAACTGATTGGTGTTGAGTTCCACATCGGCATTGCGGTAACCCACATACTCCTCCTCAAACTCAGCTTTCAACTGCTGTTTCTGCTTGCCCATGTCGCGGCGGTACTGTGCGTTGGTCTTCGAGGGTTGTCCCGCGAACACACTCACCGTACTTTCCACCGCATCGGTCTGGTATTGCTGGATTTTGAATTTGAATTTCATTTCGCAAAATAATGTATGAGATTTTCTTTGTCAATCGACCATTGACCACCTTTTGCCGGTCCGATTCTAATAACAATTCTTTGCTCCTGGAGAGCTTTAATCTTATTAGCAACGGTCCTTCGGGATACCTTTATGGCGGATGCCATATCATCCAAGGAAATCGATGGCTTTTCCATAATAAGTGAAAGAATTTCTGCCTCTGTTTTGGGTGCATTTTTCAGTGCATTTTTCAGTGCATTTTCAGTAAACTCAATCGGCTTTTTCGATGCAATGGCGATTGCGCTCAAACTTGCACGAAGCATAAAATCGTCCTGCTTGAATACAGGCTTTGGCCATCCTCCTTCCTCTAACTCTCTATACATCCGGTCAACGCCCTCACCGAACTCACGGATGAACTCATATTCTTTCATGAAAGCGGCAATCTTGGGGTTGCGGGAAAAATGGGTGGTTCGCATGTTGTTGAGGCGGACACGCCCGGGCAAGATACGACCGCTTTTCTTGTCGTAGGTCTGCCCCTCGGGCTGATTCAAATAATAGTCAGGCGTTTTCATAGTGCGAAAATACTAAATTTGATGGCGGTGCTATAGCGTTTTCCACTGCACCGGACTGGTGTTGTTGTAGTTTGAATCTCATATCTAATATATTTGTGGTATACTAAAAGGGTCTTTTGTTACAGACTTGTCTTTTTCAACAACTTTAATATCCTTCCATTCAACTATGATTCTCCGTTCAGGAGCATTATCTGCTAATACTGAATACCATAGTGGCGGCAGTGTAAGTAAGTCATCAACATTGCAACAATTCAATTCAACGCTTTTACGTCTTCCTTTTACATTCGGCAACAAAGGGTCGTATCTGGCAGGACCGTATTCTTTACTTAATCCTTTGACTGCGGTTATATCTCTAACTGTGTTATCTCCAATAACATCAAAACAATTATTCGCGCCATCAACATCGACATAATCTTTTTCCTCATCGTGTAATAATTCCAATGGAATGTGAATGAAATAATTGATGTACTTGGCGAATACTCTGCCTTTGTTGATTAATCTATATTTTAAATCAAATACAGTTTTTGTAGAATAGGTGTTCTCCTTTCTTCCATTGTAATTTAATAAAGGCAACTGCTTTTCAGTTATGTGTAATATCGTTTTGTGCAATTCGAATTCAAGTTCGACGATAGGATGCTTTGTTCTGTTCATCACATCACGAATTTCATAATCCTCCATTTCTAAAACGGTAGCATTGCTACGCTTGTAATACAAATGAGTCAATTTGTTTTGATGTGCAGTATCACTTTGTGGAATTTCAATAACAAAGAATCCACTCCTATCATCAAAAGAGATTGTGTTTATTTTTATATTTTCAATTTTTGGTTGAATACTTGACGACAACAAAAGAGACAACCTGTCCTTTGACATGATATCGTATTGAATTGGCAATAATTCATTAGGAATAGCATGACCATTATTCCCTTCTTTTTCCCTAATTCCATAAACAATAGTTCCACCATTTGCATTGGCCATGGCACTAACATCCTTTGCCAATTCATTTTTCCATTTTTGATTTTCTGTGGCAAAAGAGCTCTTGTATTCCAACTCGGTGGACTCCTCTATTTCGTTGTCAATCAACGATTGCAAATCTTCAATGGTTCTAAATTTCATAGTTAATGAAACACTATTATTATTACTCTATTGTCTTAAGCCTAAATATGTTAAACGATGTGGTCAGTTGCTTGTTTGTGTGTACATAGACTGATTTTAAACTCTAAAAAGGTAATTCCGTAGGGTCGTCAATGAAATTGATGGTTGTGACATCAGATGAAATTCCTTCAACTTTAATTTGATTCTTGAAAATTGCATAATAATTCATTAATGCATCATCGACTTGGGTTGGAAAAGAAAACCGTTGTCCTAATCCTTGTGTAAAAGTTTCACTGATGTCTGAACCATTGCACACTAATGATTTTGTATTTCCATTTGAATCTATCGTAAATTTGAATATATAGATTTCATTAGTGCCAACCCTAGGTACGAAACGACTTTTCACTTTGGATAAATATTTATTAATAAAAGAAAATGGATTGTCTATCCGTAAATTATTAATGTTTTCTATTATTTCTTCGTAAAAGGTTGATTTAAAACCTAAAGGTCGAATCTCACCATTATGATTGAAAAACATCTCAAAAAGTATACCATCTATCAATGCTTTCTTGAAATAAAGTTCCCATTTTTTAATGTAAGATGAAAAATTTTCAATAAAAGAGATTGCACTAGCTGATGATCCTTCGGCACTTTGAAGAATATTCCTACCTAACACAAAAACGGAACTTCTGTTTACTTCCGTATCTGGCACTCCCACTTCGTTTAGTTCCATTAAATTATTGATAGCAGGATTTTGAATATACCAATTATACGACTTCAACTGTTCTATATATGAATCCATACAACCCTGGGGATTATCTAAATCATATTGCCCATCCCGCAAAGCAGTTCCCGAATACAATGGCAATTCTGGATCACCTTCGCTTATTTCAGTATCGCTGTTGTCTCCTTGTTCACAAGAAGAAGTCCGAGGGATATCTGTGGCAATAATAGAAATACCATCAACATCCTGCACTTCTTCTGCGGTCGCCAACTGAAATGACTTCGCTAATTCTCTGTACTCAGAAGCAAATATCCGCACAAAAGTTTTAAAATCTATTATGCAGAAATTTGTTCCTCCGGTTATGGATATATATTCATAAACCAGACTCTCTTTGGCTATTTTAATCCTCTCAGACTCTCCAGCTTTTCTACCATCTTCGATGGTTTGTGTTTCTGGAGAATAAACGATATCTTGTTTGCTATCACGAGACAACAAGATTGCCTTATTTACAGAGTTAGTTTTACAATATTCCAAAATCTCTTTCCAGATTATGAGGTCTCCTATTCTATTATCTTCTTTCGAAGCGTCTTTATAGCCAGGCGGAATTTGGTTTTCATATCGTTGACGATACGCTACATCGAGATCGGGAATTAATGAATAGATATTTGAAGTCAACGACTTTGGCGACAATTTGAGCTCAATTTCGTCATGAACCTTGCGTTGATGTTCTTCCAAATTTTGGTTAATTGTACGACCAATTTTATTCAAAAGATTTTTGATATTATCAACATCCCTTTTTAAATCATCTATTTTTCCTTCGTACATTGAACCTTGCAACAATGAATCACCTACATAACCTTTAACAAAATCACTAATGCTATTGAATTCTGTCGCTTGTTTTTTTATTCTATCCAATTCTGACAAATACTCTTTTGTTTTTTGAGAGTAAACTTTATTTGAATACTCATGAATCACCCAAATTGGCACATGGAATCGATTACCGCATTGTTCTATCCAATTATAAAAATCTTGTCGAGCAGCATCATTCAAACGATACAACTGTGAGATAACATTTGTATCTATGAAAATTGCACATTCATCATCACTCAAAAGTGACTTTACCTGCTGGAGGTATTGTGTGATGTCTAATGTTTTTCTCGGAAATTTCATCATACAACCTATTATATAATTCTCCTTACCGTCTCCTTACTATACTCCTCCCAAATCTGCTCAAAATTGTCCGCTACGTTGTCCGTGGCGAGGCTGCTGTCGCGGAGGACGAAGTAGTAGGGATGCTGGCGGGCGATTTCGGTGATGGCGGTCTCGTTCACGTCCTTGTCGAAGCAGGCCATGAGGTAGCCTTCGGCGACGCTCCAGACGGTCTTACCCGCGATTTCGCGTTTCTCAATCTTGGCCGAAAGCTCGATGCCGAGCTCTATCATGGCTTGGAAGAGCAGATCCTCGTCGGTGCGGTCGTGCTTGATGTTGTCTTCGAAGAGCAGGCTCTCGTTGAACTGCTCGGGCGAGTAATACACATCCTGCATGTTGGAGCTGTCGAGTTTCAGCACGCGGAATCCGATGTCCAAGGGCTTTTTCTCGCCGCTGAACAAATCGGTTTGTTTGGCTTTCTGCTCTTCAACGATTTTCTTCCCCGCACGACGGATGCGCTCTTTGCCGATTTCGCAGATGTTCTTGTAGCCAGCCTTGTAGGCTTCGCTATCTTCCACCGTTTCTTCTGGAAGTTGCACCAGGATAAACTTTCGATTTCCACCGTCTTCTGCATTAAGTTGCATGACAGCGTGAGCCGTGGTAGCAGAACCAGAGAAAAAGTCAAGGATAAGAGAGTTTTTATTGCGCCTAACTGCGGTTAGCAACAGTTGATTTAATAATGTAGTAGGCTTGGGAAAATCGAAAGGTCTGAAATCAAACAGCAAACGTTGTTCAGCAGTACCTTGCGCTGTATTGCTTTGGTCAGATGTAATTAAATTTCGAAAGGGAATAGATCTTTCACAAGGTTTACCTTCATTGTCAACCCTCGCATATCTCTTATTGTATACATTCCATTCTGAACCAGACTTTTTGAATACAATATAACCATTATCTAATCCCCATTTTACTTTAGTTTTACTCCATAAATAATTCCAACCTTCAGAATTTCTTTCACTTGTTCCACCAGGCCATCTGCTAGAACCATCAGGCATTTCTATTGGGAAATTGAGTGCTTCTGAATAATGTCCAGCAACCCTACGTCTGTCCATCTTGTCTAATGCATATTTTCCTCTTACATCAACATATTCATCAACTAGCGAGAATGTTTCATCGTCTGTAATTTTCCCATCAAATTCAAATTTGCTTCGGCATTTCGTATAGACAAGTATATTTTCAGTAACCGTAACGATATCAGTTCCCGTATTAGAACCTGCTGTGGATTGCCAAATCATATTAGCGACAAAATTAGCCTCTCCAAATATCTCATTGCAAACATTCTCCAAGTTCTTTAGTTCATTATCATCAATCGAAATAAAAATCACCCCATCCTCACTCAGTAAGTCCTTGGCCACTTTCAAACGTGGATAAATCATGTTGAGCCAATCGGTGTGGAAGCGGCCGTTGCTCTCGGTATTGACCACGAGGCGGTTGCCCTCCTCGTCCTCCTGCCCGCTGTTGTGGACATAGTCGCTGGTGGTCTGGGCGAAGTCGTCGTTATACACGAAATCGTTGCCCGTGTTGTAGGGCGGGTCAATGTAGATCATCTTCACCTTGCCCAAGTAGTTCTCGCGCAGCAGTTTCAGCACTTCGAGATTGTCGCCCTCAATGTAGAGGTTCTGCGTGTTGTCGAAATCGACGCTTTCCTCGCGGCAGGGGCGCAGCGTGTCGGTGGTCGGCGCGTTGGCCAACCGTATGGCGTTGCGCTTGTCGGGCCAGGTGAACTGGTAGCGTTCCTCGGGACCTTCAATGATATCCTTTGAGAGCTCCTGCCGGAGCTGGTCAAAGTCTATCGCCACTTCCGGCTTCCCGTTCTCGTCGAGGCGCTCGGTGAGGCAGTCGGGGAAGAGTTCGGCAATTTTCTTTATGTTTTCATCCACGATGTTGTGGGTTTGGAGATTGAGTTTGTCCATAATTATTCTGCTTTAATTCCTAATGCTTCAAATAATTCTGCCATTTGAGAATATGTGTAGTCTCTGCCTGATTTTTCTTTTTCCTTCATCGATTTGGCGGCATTGCGCAAGGCTTGCATAAAGTTTCCTCCATTCTGCTGAAAGTATTGGTGTAAGGCATGGCTGCGGAAGAATTTTTCGCTTTTGTCGTAAGGACAATGTTTGTTAAGCTCATTCAACAGTTCCGTTTGGTTGCCATAACATTTCGTGGTGTAGGCAAAATAGAACAAGAAAAAGAGCTCGGTGCATCGTTCCGTTTCAATGAAGTGTATTTCATATTGATACCCAGTTCGTTTGACGGTGTGCTTCCCTTGCAATCGGCGTTTTAGGTTTTCATACGTTTGTCGTTCCTTGCCTTCTTTCTTGTTGTCCATGTCAATCACACAGAATATCTGCGAATACTCCATTTCGATAGCCTTATTTATTTCTTTCTCAAGGTCTTTCTGGCTGGAAGAGTGTTTGGGATAGGAAGGCTTTAGATTGAACTGCCTGTACTCATCCTTAATGGAATTGAAGAAATAGTATTCCGTGATGCCTTCGCCGATGACGGCAATAGCCTCTTTCATTCTCTTATTCATGGTCCAGATACATTAAAGGTGAACCCAATTGTGGAACGGCTCCCAAACGGCCGTTTCGGTACGACTTATAGAGTGACAAGTTCTTGTGCAATCCAAATTCATCGGCACGCATGTATTCAGAATATGCCCCATCGCGATTTTTCTCCGCAAAGAACACAAAATCGCGATGGTTGTTCAGCAAGTCTTCATTCAACAAAGAGGTTTCTTGACTGGTGAAAATCAACTGCGATTCAGAGGAGTTCATCAGGAAGGCATTCAAGAAATACAGCAACAAGTCGTCGTGTAGTTCCGAATCTATTTCATCAATGAAATAAATGTGATGATTTGAAATTGCTGAATAAAGCGTTGACAAGTTGCTTAAGAACTTCTTGGTTCCCTGAGATTGTTCATCCAAACCGAGACTAAAGGTCTCAGTTCCTGCCTTACAATCAAAGTAAATCTTTGTCTGTTCTTCATCCTCGACAGCGGTTTGAGCATGAAAGTCCACGATATTAAAATCAGCCTTTTCCAACATTTGGATGTAAAACTGTTTGGCTTTTCCGTTCTCCAACACCTGCTTAAGTGATTTCTCCAAGGTGAACTGTGGATTGTCGAGTCGATGTATGTAACGTCCTATCCAATTATACAGATTGGCAATGGGTTTGGAATCAGCCTCAAAGGATCTTTTACCAAAACAGGAAAGAACCGTGTGGTTGTTTAGCGTGTTTTGAAGAAAAATGTCTTTTGTTTTGGCAGACAAGCCCACGCTTTGACCGAATTTCATAAAGGCTTGTGAATCGTCCGACACAAATCTACGTTCGTAGAAAAGTGATTTCGAACCATTAGGAAACCATTCCATAAGCTCGTCAATAATATGCTCTGATGTATAGGAAATTGTATAGTCGTAACGGATACGATTAGCATAAAACGAGACGTGCATTTTGGTGGGTTTGTCTGCACATAACGCAAATGGCCGTCTTGTTCTGACTAGTTCGGTTTTGTTTTCCCACGGAGAAAACAATAATTCAAACACGTTTAGAAGTGCGGTCAAGATGTTTGACTTTCCCGCTGCATTTGCGCCATAAATGACCGCAAGCTTATTAATGCGTTTCCCTCCTCCAAAATCAACAGAAGCCCATTCGTCATCGCTTGTTTTGGACTCAAAGTTCAAAGTTTGCCTGTTTTTAATCGAGAGATAATTCTCTGCCCAAAATTCTCGTATCATGCATTATAGTATTAATTCGGTGCAAAAATAAGCAAAAAATCTATTCTTTCAATAAATTTAATCAATATTTGTAATAAAATTACAATTTTAGTCAAAATATTGTAATTCATTCATTAAATCGTCTACTCGTTTTACTCTTCACCAATTGATGATTTCAACTCCTTCAGTTGTTCAAATAGCTCCAGTTTCCTTCTAGGCTGTTTCTCCAATCTCGCCTTCTTTTCAAGCGTTTCAATCTGCTTGATGATTTTATGTTTTTCACCGTCGATGGTAATTTGCTCCTCGATGGTTACGCCTTCCATCACTTCAAAATGGCCGATGGCCATTACTATGTTTTCCCAGACCTTATCCATGTCGAAGCCCATTAGAGGCAGAACGGCATTGGCCAGTGGCTCCCAGTCGGTGGCAAAGAGCTTTTCGTGCACGACTGCCAGACGTACCCTGTCCTGATAAACCAAAGCGAAAACCATGTGCTGCTTGATTAGCTTGGCGAGCAGCATGATGTTTTTCTCATCATACTCCTCTTGCTTCAACGACACGAGCAACACATAGAACTCCTTGACGCGCTCACCTTCCTTTAAGCCGGGCACCGTGTTGGACGAAACCATGTTCACGATGTCGATACGGCTGATGTCGGCATCGAAGCGGTCGCGTTGGGCGGGCTTCAACTCAAACTTCGTGAAGATGGCCTTCTTGGGAAGTTGTTTCGCTATCTCGGTGGTCTTTGGCAGTCCTAACATAAGCACCTCCTATTTTACAACCAAGAAGTCGATTAGTTCAAAGTCATCCAAGCCTTTGATTTCCTTTGTGAACAGCTCACCCTGAACGCCTTCGAGGAAGCTGTCGATGTCGCTGTTTTCCTTCACAGTGATGATGCTGTTGATGGCATCGCCCAGCAGCTTGGAGTAGTGCGCCATCTTGAAGCCGTCACGAGTTTCCTTATTGAACTCACGACAGAGCGAGGTCTGCGGCATGTTCTTTCCCTTGCAGAGGCTGCGGAACTTGTCGAGCAGCTCCTTGGGCGAAAGGTGGTTGACCACCACTGAGCCGTCGTTGCGAAGGTAAACGATATAGAAGGGATGCAGACGGTTCTTTTTGTCGATGTTGACA
>JAIKWD010000035.1 GCA_024685175.1 Bacteroidales bacterium | reverse complement strand
CTCCTCTTGCATCATCAAATCCGACAAGGCACTCATCGCATCCAAAACCGCGTCAGGATTCAACGGCGTGTGCATCGAGTTGCGGATATATACCTGATGCTTGCGGTAGCCAATCAAATCCGATGCCTTCACAATGCCCGCCCTGATGCATGGCTCAAACAACTGAAAATGCCAGTCTTGATGCCCTTTCACATACAACTGCGCAGGTGCCTTGCCCGAAAAACAGTCCTTCACGCCTTGTTTCAGCAATTCGTACGCTTGATAATACCCACGGGCAGCCAACGCATTCCTGCGCTCCTTGTCTTCCTCGTCGTTCTCAGGATTCCAATTGCCACTCTGCACACGCTCTAATAAGCCCTCCGTAATCTTATAGCCCTCAATCGACAAGGAGTTATAGCTATCTTTTACATACGTCGCATCCATCATCGCCAGCACCGATGCCGCATCTTGTTGCACCGGCTGGATTTGCAATGTGTCTATTACCACATTCCGCATTTGCATCCACATCAAGCGGATACGCGAGGCATAAGGCGATTCCGCGAATGTCACCATCCGCACATTTTCCTCAAACGGATTCTCCTCCGTCACCGTATACCCCACTTGGCGCATCATCCGCAACAGCTCATCCGCCATCTCCTCGCGTCCGATGGAGCGCAACGCACCTGCCACGCGACCCGCCCGTGTGGTATGTCCTCCGTCGATGGCCGCCTGTACAATTGGCGACACATCACGCAGGCTGGCCAGACAAGTCCTTGCCTCCAACGCATCACGCCGATAATAATCCGGTCCCACCATCAACAAGGCATATTCCATCGGATACAACCGCACACCATAACGCGATTCCTGTATCATCTCTGGCGGCAGGCTGGCCTTGATGTCCACAAGCGAAGTCCCGAAGGGCAGTTGCAGGATGTTGTTTGTTCCGTTCTCGCAGCGCACAATCAATTGTTTGGGAATTGCCGTCTTCCCGCTGTGGAAATATAGTGACATTTCAGGCGACAAACACCAAGCCCCGTTGAATCTTTTGTCTAAATAAGCCGTAATGAAGTGCCAATACGACACATACCACACCGTGGAATCTCCCTCACTCCCTGGCGACGATGGGATATACCATCCCTTCATGACCATCTGAAGGTATCCGCTGTTCACCAACCGCTCTGTATGTGTCCGACCCAATGTGTCCGCTCCTTGAATCACCAGATTGTCACCGTGGGCATCCTGATAGGCCTTTAGCACCGCCAGCGATTCTACCAATTTCTCTTGTATTGTTGCCATAGCTGCATTTTTGCTGTCATTAGTTTATTTTGCTTTGCTATTGTTAGTTTATTTTGTTTTACTAACATTAGTTTTTGACGCTGCAAAAATACAAATCTTTTCGAATACAACAACATTATTTATACAAGAAATATCTAATTGTGCCCACTAGCGTCCCTTAACTGATGGAAATAGGCAGAAAATCATCAGTTTATTTTGCTTTGCTGTTATTAGTTTTTTCCGCTATACTCCGATTGGTTTTAATGCTTTCTCTGCAATCACCACGCTCTTGTGCACCGTTTCGGCACTCGCACCCGGATAGCTCGCCCACACGTAGAAGGTTAAAGTTTAAGGTTTATGGTTTAACTATCCTTGTCCCCTCCTTCACGAAGCCCGCGCCTTTCGCCACAATCACCTCTCCGGCCTTCAATCCGCCTGTCACCACATACGACTTGCCATCAGTGGCGGACTCCACTTGTATCATGCTGGCAACGGCTTTCCCATCAACCACTTTCACCACATATACCTTGTCCTGGATGTCGTAGGTGGCTTCCTGCGGGATGACGATGGCGTTGTGCAGTTCGGTGGGAATCACGATTTTGCCCGTACCACCGCTGAGGAGCAGGCCGTCGGGGTTGTCGAAGCGGGCACAGACAGAGACGGCTCCCGTGCGCTCATCCACCACGCCGCTGATACTCTCCACACGGCCGGTTTGTTCGTAGGTGATGCCGTTGGGCAGTTGCAACCGCAGTTCGGGCATCTGCTTCATGGCCTCCTCCAGACTTTTGTGTTCGGAAAGGTACTGCATCACCACACTCTCCGTCATGGAGAAATAAACACGCATCTGGCGGTTGTCAGTCACCACAGTGAGTCCGTCCTGAAGTGAAGGACCCACAAGGTCACCTTTGCGGTAAAAGATGCGCCCCACCACACCATCAGAAGGACTTCGGATCTCGGTGTAACTGAGGTCGTTGCGGGCAGAAGCGAAGGCCGCTTTCGCTGCCGCGAGGTTTGCTTGGGCAATAGAATAGTCTCTTTCAGCAATTTCCAGACCATAATCGGACAGGAAAGTGTTTTCGTGCAGGGCTTTTTTCCCCTCGAATTCGATTTTCGCTTTGTTGAGTTCCGCGGTCATTATCTGCACATTGGCGTTTGCCGACTCCACTGCCGCGCGATAGGCCGCATCGTAAATGCGAAAAAGTAGTTGTCCCTCACGCACACGCTCGCCCTCCTTCACATAAACATCGGTCAGATGCCCCTCCACGCGAGGAAAGATTTTGATGTCCTGATTGCCTTGTATGGAAGCGGGATATTCCGCGTTCAAAGTATAATCCTGCGCCGTTACCGTGAGCAGTTCGTGCCTTTCGGGCTCACTTTGTCCCTCCTGCTCCTTATTATGGCAAGATATCATTACAAACAATATGCTTGTCAGTATTGTTAATTCTTTAATATTCATATATTTGCAAAGATTTATATCCTTCATAATCAATGAAGCAAAAATAGAGTGTTGGAAAAAAACGAAGGTGTATAATTATGAACCAATATTGTATATTTTCGGAACCTTTTGTATTTTTGCCGCATGAATTACGCTATCCATCAATACAATCATTCAACGCCCATTGTCAAAACTGGGCTTGCGGAGTTTTGGCTATGCCGCATACAAAAAGGCACAGTCACTATCTCTTTTGAGCAGGAGAGGTATAAAGTATTTGCAGACTCGGTTTTCGTAATCCCAGAAGGGGCGCAGTTCAAGGAGGTTTCCTCTTCTCGTGACATGAGGATGGAAGTCCTTGTATTTTACGAACCGCTGATGAACGTGGTGTATTCCCTGTTGGGCGCAGAGGCGGATTTTGGCACATTGGAAATGGTTTTCTGGTCCGACAAAACGTTAGAGGAACCATTCAACCGGATGCTCACTGCTGATTATGAATTGCTTCGTGACGCTATTGAGCAGTCCGACCTCATTGCCCGCAACAAAATCATCATGGCCTCTTTGGTTCATCTTTTGCTGGTTCTTTACAATGGCTCCACCCCCTCCGTTTGCACCTCATCCAAAGATAATTGTAAGCGTTCCCGCCAGCTTCTGAACCATTTTTTCGAACTGGTCAGTGAAAACACTTTATTGGGGCAGCGCAGTATTGCGTTTTACGCAGAAAAACTCTGTATTTCAGAACGTTATCTTTTTAAGATTTGCAAAAAAGAGACGGGCAAAACGCCCAAAATACTGGTCAATGAATATATAATCGGTCAAATCAAAAACGCCCTGCTTACTTCAGAGATGACCCTCCAGCAGGTTGCTGACCGTTTTAATTTCCCCGACCAGTCGGCCTTCGGGCAGTTCTTCAAACGGCAGGAGGGAATTTCGCCGTCGGAGTTTCGGCAAAAGTATAGATGATTATCCTGTTCCCGAAAAATAGAGTATCATATTTATGACTTTTAGCCAAAATGTTTCATTGGGAAATCATGCGGTTGTTATTTTATAAAGTTCGTCACCTTGTGCTCTGCTTCCCTTTGTGGGTAGTCGGGGGTGCCATTGTGGATTTTCTTCAGCATCCAAGCCATATTGTCGGCCATGGTGCGCATGGTTTGCAAACCTTCGGCATCCAAGGCGGCCTCGCCTTCGTCGCGGCCATATACGATGTTCCAATACTGCGAAGTGACGATGGGCATGTTGAGCATCTGGAAAGGCATGAGCAGCGTTTGATACACCGCAGATGCGCCTCCCCGGCGACAAACGGCCACGGCGGCAGCGGGCTTGTTCTGCATCACTTGGGGTGCGGCGTAGCACATACGTTGCACCAAACTGAGCAGCGTGCCGTTCGGCTGCCCGTAGTAGGTGGGCGAGCCCACGATGATGGCGTCACACTCGGTCATCAGGTCGATGGCGCGGTTGCAGAGGTCGTCGTCGAACACGCAGTGACCGGTCTTTCTGCAGTGATTGCAAGCAGTGCAACCATGCATGGGTTGCGTGCCGATCTGCAAAAGCTCGGTGGCAATACCGTTCTTTTCCAGCTGTTTGGAAACTTCCATAAGGGCCAGATAGGTGTTGCCCTCTTTGCGCGGACTCCCGTTGATGAGGAGCACTTTCAGCTCTTTGTGGGTGGAGTCGTTGAGCTGGACTTGCTGCTTTTCTGTTTTAGAAGTTTCCTTTTCCGTTTGCATGGTGTTTTCTTCCTTTGATTTTGATGATGTTGTTTTGTGGGTGCAGGCGGCGAAAGCCAGTGCCGCCAATGCGATGATGAAGATTCTTTTCATTGTATGGATTTTATTTCATTTCAGCATCTCTTGAATGGCACTCTCCAGCATTTCGGGGCTTACCATAGGTTCGAAGCGAAGGATGGTCTTGCCGTCTTTGGAGACCAGAAACTTGCCGAAGTTCCAGCGGATGGCATCGCCTTGGTCGAAGCCAGTGCCGGTCTTTTGGTGGATCTGGTCGAGTTGCGCGGCAAACTCCTCGGTGCCCTCAGGATAGCCCTTGAAAGGTGCTTGTTCTTTGAGGTAGGTGTAAAGCGGGCTTTCTGCCTCACCGTTGACGTCAATCTTGTCGAACAGCGGGAAGGTGACGTTGTAGTTCAGCGAGCAGAAACTTTGGATCTCTTCGTTGGTGCCAGGCTCTTGTCCCAAGAATTGGTTGCAGGGGAAGCCAAGAATCTCCAAACCTTGGTCCTTGTACTTCTGATAAAGGGCTTCAAGGCCTTCGTACTGCGGGGTCAACCCGCATTTGCTGGCCACATTGACGATGAGCAGCACCTTGCCTTTGTAGTTGGCCAACGACACATCGCTTCCGTCCATGTCTTTGACGGTGATGTCATAAATGCCACTGGTCTGCTCGACCAAAGGTTCAGGTTCAGCCGCAACTTGGGTGGTCTTGTTGTTCTTGTTGTTGCAGCCCGTGGCCGTCAACAGTGCCACTGCCGCGAGAAAGAATAGTTTTTTCATATTGAATAGGATTTAGTGTTATTTCATGCACATCTCAAAGATCTTCTCTACATCGGCCTGTTGCAAGGGCTTGAAGCCGGGCAAGGTGCCTCCACCGACGGCTTTCTTGGCCATCACTGCAAAATGGGTCCTGTCGATGCCCACCTCGGGGAAGGTGCGCTTCAGTTGCAAGGTGTTGAAGAGGAAGTCGCTCAACTTGTCGATGGCCTGATGGGTGATGTCCATCGGAGGCAGGGTCGGGTCGATGCCGAAGACATTGGTGCCGAACTGGACGTATTTCGAAACCGTGGTTTCGTTGAGGCAGTACTGCATCCAGCGCGGGGTAAGGATGGCGAGGCCGAGGCCATGGGTGATGTCATAGAAGGCCGACAGTTCATGTTCCATAGGATGGCAGCTCCAAGCTTTGCGTTTGCCACCGTTCACGAAACCGTTGATGGCCCATGAGGAGGCCCACATCAAGTTGGCGCGCGCCTCGTAGTTGTCGGGCTCTCGCATGGCGATGGGGGCGAAGCGGATGACGGTCTTCATCAAGCCTTCCATGAAGCAATCGAGCATGTAGAGGTCCTTGTCCATGTTGAAATAGACCTCGAAGAGGTGCGACAGGATGTCGGCCGAGCCACAGGCGGTCTGATAGGGACTGACGCTGAAGGTGATGCTCGGGTCGAGGAAGGATGCCTTGGGCAACATGTTGGGGTCCAGACGGCCGATTTTGTCGTTGGTCTCGGGGTTGCTGATGACGGCAGCGGTGTCCATCTCCGAGCCTGTGGCCGAAAGGGTCAGGATGCTGACAATGGGCAAAGCGCGCTCGATGGGGGCACGTTTGCTGAGGTCGAGGAAGTCCCAAGGGTCGTGGTTGACGCAGGCACCGGCAGCCATGATCTTGGTGGCGTCGATGGTGGAGCCGCCGCCCACAGCTAACAACACATCAATGTTGTGCTCTTTGCACATCTGCACACCTTTGCGCACGGAATCGATACGCGGGTTAGGTTCGATGCCCGAGAGCTCGAACAGGTCGAGTCCGGCATCTTTGATTGCTGTAACCACACGGTCGTACAATCCCATCTTTTTGATGGAGCCGCCGCCGTAGGTCATCAGCACGCGTGTGCCGTATTTCTTGAGTTCTGCGCCAAGGTGTTTCAGTTGGTCGCGCCCGAAGTAGATTCTTACGGGAATGTC
>JAIKWD010000028.1 GCA_024685175.1 Bacteroidales bacterium | reverse complement strand
TACCGTTTCACGACGCTCTTGGTGATCACGGCACCTTCGTTGGAGACGATGCGCACCAAGTACATGCCGCTGGCGAGGTCCGCGAGGTCGATGGCGGCGGTGTTGCCGTCCACCTTCTCGCTCTTGAGCAGTTTGCCATAGACGTCGTACACGCCCACTTCGGAGATGAGGACCTCCTCGTTGCGGATGGTCAACATGCCGGTGGTCGGGTTCGGGTAGAGCATGGTGTTGCTCAATTCGTACTCGTTGACGCCGTCAGGTTGTGTGGTGAACGTGACATGGTTGGAGGTGTCGCTTTCGTTCTCGTCGCATACGGCCATCACGTAGGCCTCGTATTGCGTTTCGGCTTCGAGGTTGGTGATGATGTAAGGATGAGTGGTGGTGGAAGCGTCAGTCCAGCTTAAGTCGTCGGCTTTCTTGTATTTTACCGTCCAGCTGTCAGGGGTGCCCACTTGTGACCAGTCGAGGGTGACACTGTTGGCAGTGATGTCGGCAGTGGTCAGGTTGGTAGGCGCGTTGCAAGGCTCCACGCCTTCTGGCAGTGTGGAGAAGAAAACCTCGTCGCCGTAGTACGTGCTGTTGGCGGTGGTCACGAAGGCGCGGAAGGTGTATCCCGTGTTGGCGGTCAGACCGTTCAGGTTGTAGGTCATGTTAGTGCCGGAGGCATTGACAGAGGTGTAGGCGCCGCCTAAAGTAACTCTCCATTCGAAGCCCTGAGCCGTGATGGTCACGTTGTCGGGATTGGAGATGGTACCCCTCAAGGTGGCGGAAGTTTGCGTAATATCGGTAGCGGTACCGGTGGTGACGGTGGGGTCGTTGATGACAACGGATTGAGTGGTGAAATTGGCCGGTGCAGACCATACAGAGGTGTTGTTGATATCGCAGACGGCCTGTACGCGTACCAAGTACGAAGTGCCGGGAGTCAGCCCGCTCAACGTGTATGCAGGCGTGCCAGTCACAACAATGTCGTTGGACCAGTCTCCCGTGCTCGTCTTGTACTGCAGGTTCCAACTCGTCTCAGTGCCACCAGCTGTCCATGTGATATCGGCAGTGGTCTCGTTGACGTTGTTTGCGGCTAAGTTGGTGGGAACATCGCAGTTGCCCGGACCTCCTGTGTAGTCGATGTTTATATCGTCCACCCAAAAATCACAACTCTCGGAATAACCGGAAGGAACGCCTATGAGAATGTAACGGCCGTTGCCAGTGTAGTTGGCAAGTGAAGCACTATATTCAACCCAATCGGATGTGATGTTAGTGAAGGAGGCGACTTCCGTGATGTTGGCAACGCTGTTGGCATCGTTGGAGATACAAATTTGCAACGGATGTTGAGAACCATTAGTGCGTTTTGCCATAAAAGTTACGGTGAGGTCGCTGATGTCGTTCACGTTCATTTCAGGCAAACGAATATAACCATAATAGTTGGCACCATATTGCGTTCCAATCTTCAGAGACTTTGGACTGGAGTATGAGTAGGTTCCGTACACGTATGCGTAGCCGGTGATGTTGGGAGATTCAAATTTCTTCCAGCAGTCTGGTGACTCCCAGTCGGAGTTGCTGTCGAAATTTTCGAAGAACGGAACGTTGAAAGCGTCGCATGCTGTCTTGAAATCGATAGGACCGGTCCATACGCTTTGGTCGTCAACATCGCAGTAAGAACGCACCCAAACGTAGTAACGTGTGTTGGAGACCAAGTTGGTGAGGCTTTGGGAAGTGGTTGTGGCCTGCAAGGTGACTCCACTGCCCGTGCTTGGGTTGTCATACTCATAGGTGCTGTAATAGACATCCCATGCAGAGATGGAGGAGGGACTGACCCAGGAAATGTCTGCGCTGGAGGAGGTGACGTTGTAGGAAACAATGTCGCTAACAGGCGGACAGGTGGCCGTCGTGGAGAAGGTAATAGTGTTGGTGGCATCTGGATTATCCTCTGTGGTGCCACAGTTGGTGATGACATAGACGTCATAGCTTGTCAACGCGGAAAGACCGGTAAGATGTACGGTGGTCACGTTCGTGACAACTATCGTACTCCATGTGGTGCCGTTACTCTCCTTGTAGTAGACGGTCCACGAGTTGTGGTTGGGATCGTTGTCAACCCAGGAGATGTCGGCAGTATGACCGTCGAGGTTGGTAGCAGTCACGCTGTTCTTGACAGGAGAAGGACAACTGGGGATGATTTCAACGATAAAGTCATCCAAGTTCCAAGATTCGGTTGATCTGGTATTGGTGTAGCGCAAGGCTATACGCCCGCTTTGGGCGGTTACACCATTGAAGTCGAAGTTGCCCATGAAGTTACCGTTGCCAGCGCTGGAGCTACCGCGCTGTCCAGGTCTTCCGGTCTGGCCAACCAGCTCAAAGGAGGACGGGTTATTGGCATCTGTGAGAACACCCACCTCGAGTGTTCCATAGGATGTGTCCGTGGAGGTGGCCCAGAAGGAGAGACGCAACTCATGGATGTCATTAGTGAACTCAGGCAGTGCTAGCATGGCTGAAGAACCCTTGAACTCTGCAGAGTTTACGCCAGAGTGGCAGGATTCGCCGTATTGACAATACACGAATGGTGAATTGTACGACTGGTCGACGACGGTTCTGATCCAACAGACGAAAGGCTGTTGGCCGTTGCCGGAGTATCCCTCGAAATCCTCAACCCATGGAGTGTCTTCGGTGATGGTGATCGGGCCGCAGTCAGTAGTGAAGTCGGCCTCTGTCCAGTAACTGTATTCGCCGCCGCAATCGGAACGCATGCGTACCTTGTAGCTGGTTAGAGGGGTAAGACCTGTGATCGTCTCGGGAGAGGTGGTCACGGAACCGATGCTGATCCAGTTGGTGTCGGACAATGGACGATATTCCATCTCCCAAGCGGATTCTTGATAGCCGGGCACCCAATTTATGGTTGCACCGCTGCTCGTGATAGCACTAATGCTGATGTGTGGGGCAATACATGTCGTGGTAGTGTCGCACTCGCCGCCGAAGATGACATTGCTGCGATAGTTGACAGCCGTGCCGCCGCTTACATCCGTCGGGTCGTAGTTGGTGCCGTCATTGTATACATAACGTCCGCAACCGCTAGCCCCGTTCGTGGTGTAGAAATAATTGGTACTACTCCAGCTACCTGTATTATCGTCCACGATAAGCAACAAATTGGAGTTTCCATCATACTCGAAGTCATTGTCGAAATTGATGGTGTTCCACCCTGCAGAAAGGGTCACATCGCCGTTGTACACCTGTTGGCCCGTGGCATCCAGGTTGATGAAGGATGAACTTAGGCTTGTGCTGCTGGTCGGCATGAGATAGATGCTCCAATTGCGGGTGGGAGCGTTAGCTGTTTGTATCTGGAAGGAGATGGAGTGGAAGGTGTTGTGTCCACCGAGCTCCTCAGCCGTGAAGATTTGCTCTGTAAGTGAATAGTTGTATAATGAATAACTGGGCAATAAAGTGTTGCTGCTGGTGCTTTCGCCTATCTGCACGTCTCCACCCAATAGGCAGTTGGTGCGGAAGGTCACCGTCGTCCAGTCGCCTTCGGTGAGGTTGTCGCAGTTCATGCGTACTCTCACAACGTAGTAGGTGGTGGGCTCGAGACTTCCCAAAAGATAAGTGGTTCCCTCAATGTCATCAATAGTGGTCCAGTTGTCTTCGTCTCTCACAGAATATTCAAGCGTGTAGCTCTCGGCGGTTCCGAAATGGCCGGCTTCCCAGGTCAGTTGTGCGGAACTACCCGTGATCTCGTCGACCTCCAAGTTGCTGACAGGTGAACAGTCGGGTGCGTAGTCCACGACAACGTCGTCAATATAGTAGCCGCAGGATGTAGCGTTGGCTACGCGGAAAGCGATATACCGACCTGTGCCTTCATAATTGCTGAAGGTGACGAATTGTTCAGCGTATGCGTATGTGTTATAAGCCGACAAGTTGATGGTGTCGATAGGCGCGAAAGTGGTGGGATCTTCGTCATCGGTCATTATACCGACTTCCAATGTGCCGGAAGAACCAGTCCTGCATGCCCAGAAGTTAACCATCAAGGTGCTGACATCAATGTCTTCTTCCAAAGCAGGCATGATGGCGATGTTGAAACAGCTGCTTGTCCAATGGAAATCCAAGTAACGGCTGCCACTGTGGGAGTAAGTAGTACTGCTCGGGATGTAGACGTAATGAGCAGGGTCGGATGCGTAGCGGTTCCAACAGACGATGTAGTCTTGTTGCGAATCGGAGGTATAGATGCCATCCTCGAAATCCTCGGAATAAGGCAACTCGGTGATCGGTCCGCATTCCGTACGGAAGGAGGTGCTGATCGATGTACTGGTGGAGCCATCTGCGCAATAGGACGCTACATAGACGTCATAATTCGTGTTGGATAAGAGACCCGTGATGGTGGCGGTAGTGTCGTTGGCATCAAGAAAGTCACCTTCGCCAGGAGTGAAGCCCTGAGGACCATATTCGATCGACCAGGAAGAGGCACTGCCGACTTCCGACCAATTAATCGTCGCCTCATCGTCTGTGACCTCGGTGACTTGCAAATTGTAGGGATGCGGACAGGCAGGAATGTAGTCGAGCACAACGTCGTCGACACGAAAGGCATTGTTGCCAGAGCCATTGGATACGCGGAATGCGATGTAGTGGCCTGCACCTGTATATTGGTTCAAGGGATATTCAACCAAGGCCCAATCAGCGGCATCGACAGTGTCCAAGACCTCAAAAGTGGAAATGTCGTTTTTGTCGGTCATCACACCGATTTCGAAAATGGCCGGTGAAGAGGTTTCCATCTTTCTAATCCAGAAGGAGATCTGCAATACGTTCATGTTGATGGATTCGGATACTTTCGGCATGATGGCCATGTTTACGGCGCCGGAACCATCAAGGAAACGAAGGACATTAGGACTGGAATGATTGGAAGCGGCTTGATATACATAGGTCGGTTTTGAAGAGTTGGATGCGTAACGATCCCAGCAATAAACATATTCATCGTTGCCTGTTCCATAAACTTCAACGTCGAAGTTTTGTGTATAAGGCAAATCCACAAGATCGGCACATTCGGTATGGAATGAAGCGCTGATGGAAGGACTTACAAAACCTTCTCCACAATTGGATTGCACGTAAATATCGTACATCATGTTGGGAGAGAGACCGTGAATGGTAGTAACCGTGTCAGTTGCATTTGCAAAATCTCCTTCGCCCGGAGTGAATCCGGCGGGACCATACTCTATCAACCATGAAGATGCGGTGCCGACTTCGCTCCAGTGAATCGTTACGCTCTCGTCCGTGATCTCATCAACTTGCAAATCAACAGGGTGTACACATACAGGGATGTAGTCGAGGACAATGTCGTCAAGACGCATGGAGTTTTGGCCGTCACCATTGGATACGCGGAAGGCGATGTAGTGACCGTCTCCGGTATAATTTGACATCGGATATTCTACCAAAGCCCAGTCGCCCGTGGGGATGGTATCCAAGACTTCGAAGGTGGAGATGTCGCTCTTGTCGGTCATCACGCCAAGTTCGAAGATGGCTTGAGAGGATGCTTGGGTCTTTCTTACCCAGAAGGAAATCTGCAACTCGCTCAGACTGATGGATTCGGATACCTTAGGCATGATGGCGATATTGTTGGCATTGCTTCCATCGTAGAAACGAAGGACATTTCCGGCTGAATGTGCAGCGGAGGTGCTGTAGGTGTGTACGGTCTTGGAAGGATCGGAAGCATAGCGATCCCAGCAATAAAGGTATGCATTAATCCCTGAACCATACACTTCGGAGTTGTTGTCGAAGTTCTGTGAGTAGGGCATATCTTCGATGTCGTCGCACTCTGTACGGAATGTGATGGCAGAAGACCAATCATCGTCATCGGTGCTACAGGTGGCACGTACATGGATTTCGTATTGCGTGTTGGGATCAAGACCATTGATCGTTAGTTCGTCAATGTTGCTTCCTGCATAAATCCAATCCGTATCGCCAATCTGACGATATTCAACCTCGCAATCCGTGCTGACGTTGGGGTTCACCCATTGGATGTCGACTGACGAAGAGGTGATGTTGGATAATGAAAACGTGTTGGGCGCAATACAATCATAGTCGTCGCAGGCGGAAAGCTTGATGTTGTCCACTTGCGTGTGCAAACGGCCCGTCGACGGTTTGTTCTCTATGCTGTAATTGTCCGTCGTAGCATCACTGTATTCACACATGGAACGGTTGATGTTCGTTTGTATCGTGTAGAACTTGGCTTCGCTGTTGCTGTATTTGCTGCCAGTGACGTCGTTTACTACCAACAAAAGGTTGTCGCTGCCATTGTAGAAGAATGGCTCGTCAAGCACGATGTCCACCCAACGATCGACACCGTTGCGGTTGAACGCGACAGGGCCATGATAGACATGGACGTATTCGTCAAGCGGTGTGGCCCAGACGCCGGCGGTCTCGAAAATGGAGTCCGCAGTGTGGGCAAGATAGATGTCTAATGTACGCGTGATCTCCGTAGAAATGTTGTATTGGAAGGAGAGACCGGTGAACTCTGCTGAAGTGTTGTCAAAATCGCTCGGATAATAGATCTGCTCCGTGTAGGAATTCAGGTAGTGGTTGGACATCGGGAAGTGGTTGCCTTCAGTGCTGTATGTGGAGGTCGGATAGCTGTTGTTGACGATTTCCAATGGGTTGACGCACGGGGTTCTGAAGGAGACAGTCATGGCGTCGCTCGTTTCGTTGCCGCATATTGCGGACACACTAACCGTATAGGCGGTTTGCTCGTCCAAGTTGAGCAACGTGTAGTGGGTGTCGGTTGTGTATTCATTGTATTCGTTACCATCGGCATCGGTGACAGTGATTTCGTAGTCGGTCGTCTCACCCACAATGTTGGGCTCCCAGTCAAGAGTTGCATTGGTGCCATAGACATCGTGAACGGTCAGGTTCTCGATGGACGAACATGTAGGAGCTTCCGAGATGGTGATGTCATCTAAGATGAGGTTGCAATAGGCTGTTACGGCATTTTTGATGGCAATGTATTCGCCTTCACCCTCATAATTGTTGAAATAGACGGTCAGCTCTTCGAAAGTGCTGGTGGTACTTGGCTTCACAGATTGTACTCTCGTGAAAGTGGAGATGTCGTTGGGGTCTGTCATAACACCTACAACAAACTCGCCATCATTTGAGTTGATATATCCGTAAAATTTCATCATGATGGAATTGACAGGGATATTTTCAGTGTCTAATTTGGGAAGGATGAGTGTAGGCACCTGTGAGCTGTTCTCACCATAATTATAGTTATAGGTGTACATGGATCCACTGCCGCTGTGTGCCGTAGTGCTATATGAGTAGTTAAATGGATAACTACCGTTACTATTGATGGCAAAGCACTCGGGAATGCTTGATTCGCTGTAAGAATAGGAAGCGGTCGTGGTCTCGAAGTCTTCTACGAAAGGAAGCGCTGATATGCCGCAGTCGTCCATGTATGTGGCCACGATAGTGTGGTCATCATGGATGTCGTTGAATTCGTATGAGGTGATTACGCCAGCGGATATGTTGTCAATAGTGGCATCAACCAGAGCGTAACGTGCCGTGTTGTTGAAAGTGTAGACTAAACTCGAACCGGCAGGCACCGTGTAAACGCCGTCAGCGCTGTAAGGAGTAACCAAATTCGACAAATTAAGGGGCTCGCCTGTGTTCAGCAACGTGGTGGTGGTAATGGTGTAGGTGTTGGAAAGGTATATCTTGACTTCACCCAACGTGCCGTTAGGATTGATGGTGATGTTTTGCGTTCCCTCGCCAAAGATGTCTCCATAGACTTCTTCGCCGTTCAGAGTGACGCGGGAAACACGATAGTTTACGTCAGGGGTTACGGTGAAGGTGACGGTGCCGGTGCTGCCACAGGCCACGCTCGCGGTCTCGGGGGAGACGGTGCCGTGTGTTTGTCCATCAGCGCTGGCCATGATGGCGGCTGTGACATCAGCCTGTGCATGAACGGTAACCAAAATTTCGTTCGTGTCTGCCGTGCCGTCGATGTTGGTTCCTATCACAGTGTAAGTGGTATTGGTGGTGGGCGATACTGTGATGTTGTCTGTCGTTTCACCAGTGCTCCAAGAGTAGGCTGAATAGCCGAAGGCTTCGAGGAGGACGCTCTCACCAAGACAAATGTCAAAAGCATCGCCTCTGACACCTCTCATGAACGACATGATCGGATACCCGTTGTTGATCCCTATGTCCATCATGAAAGCATCTCCCAGTGTGGTAATCATCTGCGCGGATTTCATCTCGTCTTCTGTCACGACTGTGCCGTCCCTGCCGTCTTCAGCCGTTTGATTCGTAAAGGAGTAACAATTGGTAAGTGTGCCGCTATGGGCGGTGAATCCGCCGTGATGGTTATCGTCAGGCGACAGAGTGCCGGCAAAGTAGCAGTTGGTGTAGTAACTGCGGTCAGCATTGCCGCCGAAGCCGCCGATGTATTTTCCACTGAGGTGTCCCGTAGCACCACAAGAGTTAATGTAGGTGTTGACTTGGTTGGGCCATGTGCCACCGATGAAGCACCCGGTATTGTTTCCACCCGTGCCCGTGATGTTTGCATTGATGACGATACAGTTCTCGATATGAAGTGTTCCTCCATTGCCGAGAAAACCTACCACTGCACCCATCATGCCCTTCGAC
Organism: Bacteroidales bacterium; assembly: GCA_024685175.1. Taxonomy (GTDB): domain Bacteria; phylum Bacteroidota; class Bacteroidia; order Bacteroidales; family WCHB1-69; genus F23-D06. The sequence goes on along the minus strand of JAIKWD010000028.1, from coordinate 8,877 downwards.
GTAACAGTCGGATTGATCATGGCTAGATTGGTGATATAGCCATCCGTGTTGCTAGGGAGCTTTATAGCACCGAAAAGTCCGGCCTGATAATAGCTGGATTTCTCCACGTACATATTATATATTGTATGCCCGTTTCCGAAAAAATTGCCTCTGAAGAAACGAGGATTTCCACCATCTTCACTTGTGGCAGAGGCAGACCCCCCAATTGGGGTCCAGTTGTTGGACGTGGAACCATTATCGTTCAACCAGATGTCTGCCATCAAGTTGACGGTATCGCCGTAAAAATCGTACGTGTTGTCGTTTACGATTTGGGCTAGACCAGCCAATTGCTCTGCCGTGTATATGTCAAAGTTGTGTTGACTTTGGTCAAACCAACTGACATCGGCAGTGCCGTTCCAAATGGCTTGGGCTTGTGAGGCCTTTGGCATGAAGCATGCCAATAGTACAGCTATTAAGGTTGCTGTGATAGTGTAGAAATGTTTCATTTGGAAAATTTTTAGTGGATAAAATGAAAGTGCTAAAATACTATTATCTACTTATAAAACATCGAGTGTTAATATCTTTTTATAAAAAAGCCCACCAGAAGTATTTCTGATGGGCTTGCTATGTGTTTCAAAACTGTCCCTTTAAACATTTTTAGCCTTCTGTCTTTGCAAGATGATTTCTTCTTGCTTTACGGCAGGCATTGGCATGTACTGGTAGAATTCCATGGAATAGTTGGCTCTTCCGGAGGTGACGTTTCGCAAGGCGGTAGCATAACCGAACATTTCCATCAACGGGCAGAAACCGTCCAACTTCTGCGATCCCTTTCGGAAACGGCGCATGTTTTCGATGCGTCCCCTGCGCTTGTTCAAGTCGCGGGTGACATTGCCGATGAAATCGTCCGGTGTGTTCACTTCAATCTTCATCACGGGTTCCATGATGATGGGATTGGCTTTCTTGAAGGCCTGCTTAAAACATTGTGCAGCACATAGTTGGAAGGCCATGTCGCTGGAGTCCACGGGGTGGTAGCTGCCGTCCACAAGCACGCATTTGACGTCAACTACCGGATATTCGGCTACGGGACTCTTCTCCATAGCCTTGCGCAGACCCTTCTCGATGGATGGAATGTACTCCTTGGGGATGACGCCGCCCTTAGTGACGTCGATGAACTCGAATCCCTTGCCTGGGTTGGGCTCGAAACGGATGACGGTATTGGCGAATTGTCCCTTGCCGCCGCTCTGCTTGACGTGCTTGTAGGCGTTCTCCACAGATGTGGTGATGGTCTCGCGGAACGACACACTTGGCTCGCCCACGCTGATGGGTACCTTGAACTCGTCGCGGATGCGCTCCACCAATATTTCCAAGTGCAACTCGCCCATACCGGAGATGATGGTCTCCTCCGTCTCTTCATCGAAATGCGAATGGAAAGAAGGGTCTTCGTTGCACAATTTGGCCAATGCCTCGCCCAACTTGTCGCGGCTCTTCTTGTCCTCCAAGTTCACTTTCATCTCGATGACGGCGGGGGGCACTTGGATGGACTCCAAAAGGATGGGCTGTGCTTCGTCGCAAAGCGTGTCGCCCGTGCGGGTGTGTTTCATCCCCACCAGGGCCACGATCTCGCCCGCGCCAGCCTCGCTGATCTCCTCGCGCTCCTTGGCCTTGATGCGGAAGATACGGCCCACGCGCTCGTTTTTGTTCTTGTTGGTATTGAATACGCTCATACCACTGCTCAACTTTCCGCTGAAGATGCGGATGAAGGTCTGCTGGCCCACATACGGGTCGTTGATGAGCTTGAAGGCCAGGGCGGAGAACTTCTCGTTGATGGTAGGGTTGCGCTGGATGGTGCGCTCCTCGTCCTGTGGGTTGTGCGCCATCACGGCACCGATGTCGGTGGGGGAGGGCAGATAGTCGATGACGGCGTCAAGCAGGAGCTGGATGCCCTTGTTCTTGTACGCCGCTCCGCACAAAACAGGGGTGATCAACAGCTTGATGGTGGCGTTGCGCAAGGCCTTCTTGAGCATCTCTTCACTGATTTCGCCGTCCTCAAGATAGAGCATCGCGATATCGTCGTCGAAGTCGGCCACTTTCTCGATCATCGCCTTGCGTGCCTCTATGGCGGCCGCCATATACTCTTCGGGGATGTCGCCCACGATGCGCTCCTTGTCCGTGAACGTCACGGCTTTCATCGCCACGAGGTCGATCATACCCAAGAAGTCGCTTTCCGAGCCCATCGGTAGTTGGATGGGCGTGGCGTTGGCGCCAAGGTACTTGTTCATCTGGCCAACCACCTCGTTGAAGTCGGCGCCGGTGCGGTCCATCTTGTTGACGAAGGCGATACGCGGCACACGGTACTTGTCGGCTTGGTTCCATACGGTTTCGCTTTGGGGTTCTACGCCGCCCACGGCGCAGAAGACGGCCACCATGCCGTCAATGACGCGCAAGGAACGCTCCACCTCGATGGTGAAGTCCACGTGCCCCGGAGTGTCTATCAAATTGATCTGATGCTCTTTCCACTGAGCCGTGATGGCCGCGCTCGCAATGGTGATACCTCGCTCCTGCTCCTGTTTCATGAAGTCCATGGTGGCCTGACCATCATGAGTTTCTCCGACTTTGCGGTTTACACCCGTGAAGAATAGAATGCGCTCAGACACTGTTGTTTTGCCTGCATCAATGTGTGCGGCAATTCCGATGTTTCTTAATTTGGATATTTGCATTTGAGGTTTTAAAAATCACATCCGCCATGCCATAGGCACGGCGGATGTGAATGGTGGATTTATAATATTATGAATTATTGACTATTCTTCGCTATCACCAATACCGAAAGCAGTTCTTATCTCTGCGGGAGCATCTTTCATAGAAGTGGCGTCTGAAGGACGAAGGAAATTGGAAGCCTTCACCTTCTTGTTCGGAGTAACGGTGGTGGCCGTTTGAATGATGGTCAATGACTCGCCGTTGATCTCTTGAGGCATTTCCACGCGCATGGGATAACCCTTCAAGCCGGGATAGGTGCTGAAATTGATTTGGTCGCCAGTCATCAGATCGTCTGTAACCCAAAGTGTTAAAGTGGTCTCTTCATCAGACTCGAGATCAGTAATCTTGAGGTTCACCTTCTTGCAGTTGTAGCCGGCAATCTCTTTGGTTTCGGTTGAATAATCGAAGTCCATCTTGGACGTTTCGAACTTTTTGGTGATGTCGGCGGCCTCTTGCTCGATATAATATTTGCCGTAACCGGGAATGTCGATAACTGTGGTTACCAACTTGTAGTCACCGTTGGTGATGTTGATGATGCCGACACCCATAGCGTTGGTGACAGTCTTGGTGTTGTTGCCCATAATGGTAACTTCTTGAGACATCTCTGCCAATTGTGCAGCTACATTAGGATCATCGGTGCCTTCGGCAGAGGTTTCGAAGATAATAGTACCCGCAAAGGGTTTCTGGGCAAAGGTGGTGATGGCACCGAAAATCATGAACAGAGCCATCAGAAGGGTGATTCTTTTTTTCATTGTATTTGGTTTTTAAAGGTTATCTATTAAACGCGGCAAAAGTACGAAAAAATGTAATTGGTTGCAGTTTGTGAAAAATTAGCCGTTAACAGATAGCAGATAGACGTTAGCAGTGAGACGGGGTTTAGCCGCTTTATTTTTTTTATTGCAATTCTTCGTCTGTTAATGTCAGCAGGAACGCTTTCAGGTCGGCTATTTCTGAAGGCGTCAAAAGGGTGCCGCCGTCGCTGGCGTGGTGCATCAGCGGACTGATATACGGGGAAGGTTGTACGCCGCTGTTGTAGAACCGCAACACCTCATCCAAGGTGTTGAACCTCCCGTCGTGCATATAGGGTGCGGATATGGCGATGTTGCGCAACGACGGTGCCCGATAAGCCCCTCGATCGGCCATCCGACCCGTGAAGAAATAACGGTCGTGGTCGTCCGTGGGCAATATGTCTAAACCATTGTTGTAGAATTGATTAGTGGTAAACAATGGAGAGCCTTCGCTGCCGTGGCAGTGAAAGCAGTCGGCCCCTTCTTCGGTGGTGAAGAGCACGTAGCCGTGCAACTCCTGTGGGGTCAGCTGCTCGCGGCCCTGCAAATAACGATCGAATTTGCTGTTGCCCGACACCAGCGTGCGCACGTATTGAGCGATGGCCTTTTGGATGCGCTCCATCGTGATCTCTTCCGTGCCGAAGGCTTTCTTGAAGAGGGCAGGGTAGCGCTTGTCGGCTCGGATGGCAGCCAGCGTCTGCGCTTCGGTGCTGCACATCTCGTCGTCGGCAACGATGGCCATCAATACGATGTCCTCGAGGCTCCTAAAGCCTTCGTTGGGGTTTTGTGGACAAATGCTGCCATTCCAAAAATAGCCTTCGTGGTTGAAGACCACGTTGGTCAACGGCATTACGTTGTGTAGGGTGGTTTTGCCTTTGCGGCCCATGGCTCTGCCATTTACCAGGTGCGAGTTGTCGGACCCGATATCGTAGTTGTGTGACTTGTCGTGACAAGTGGCACACGACATCAACGAGTCGGGATGGTTGCCAGTGTAACCGCAAAGATGTGGGTCGTTGAACAAGATCTCGCCCAAGGCTACACCTTCCACGGTCAATGGATTGTTGGTGGGGATGTTAAGGTTTGTAGGGAATCCGTTAGGGATCTCCAACTTCAATGGGGTGGGCTTGTATGGCTCGGGACGACAGGCACAACAGAGCAGCACCAACAAGAGGCACACAAGGCGCAAGGACCGCTGCCGACTCGCATTATTCATCGAATATGGAGAGTTGTACGCCCTCGTCTTCGGCGGGTTTGTCGGATACAGCCTTCGATTGCTCTTCATCGCTGTTGAAGATCTCCTTGGCAATGGCATCGTCCACGCTCTCTGGAATTGTGTCCGTGGAAAAATCATCCACCTCTTCCTCTATTTCCTCTTCAGGCTCTTCGTATGGCAGCGGGTCGATGAACTTCACGCTTTTGATGCCTGGGAAACTGATGCGCTTGCCACGCGCACGCGAGGTCATCGGCTCCGTGAACTCGGTGACGGAGATGATCTCTTCGTTGTCCTCCGTATCTTTCTTTCTACGATAAGTAACCAGAATCTGCGGCAGATAGTCGATGGAGAGGTCAATGATCTTCACCTCGGGCTCGTCTGGGATGAAATCGACTTTTTTGTTGAAACTGTCGGCCGGGAAATGCTTGAGATAGTATTTGTCCTCTTTTCTCTGATAATAGATGGCAGTGATCATCAGCTTGGAGTTCCACTTTCGGATGAACTTCAAGTTGTCCTCGAAATGGGTGGACACTTCAAAACCGGTGATGCGATACCAGCCGTTTTGGTAAACGGTGAGTATTTTGTCGTCGCTCTTGAAGGCGCCGAGCAGCGTACCACGCCCGTCGTTGTTGAGACGCATGACGGACTCCTCGTAAAAGACGTTGATGGCGCTCAAGGTGGAGACACCCTTCTGGCTGAGCTCGATCCTGGATACGGGATTCCGGGTCAGGATGTTGCCCATGGCAGAGCGGCTCTTGACGGCCAGTTGGCTGAAGTCGAAGTCGAACTCTCGTTTCTTGAGCTTGGGCTTTGGCTTGAGTTTGACACGGATGACCTCGGCCTCGCCGTTGGGATTAGACGTGAAATAAATCACCTTGGAGTTCGGTTTGCCCTTGGTCAGGTCGTAAGTCTTGTCGCGCGAGATACCGCCGATGGCGAAACGTTTGACCAGTGCCGGGCCGGTGGCGCCGTCGGTATATACCATATTATAGATATGACGGTCGTCGCCACGCTTGAACACCTCCACGTGCAGGATGTTCTTGCCTACGAAGTGCTTGTCGGCCACCTTCGTGACCGAAAATTTGCCGTCTTCATGGAAGGTGATGATCTCGTCCAGGTCGGAGCAGTCGCATGCGTATTCCACACCTTCGTCCTTCTTCAAGGCTGTGCCCACAAAGCCTTCCTTCTTGTTGACGTAGAGTTTTTGGTTGGCCACGGCTACGGTGGCGGCCACGATGTTGTCGAACTCCTTGATCTCGGTAAGACGCTGCTTGTCGGCGCCATATTTCTTCTTGAGCTGGCGGAAATAGTTGACGGCGTAATCGACGAGATGGGCCAGGTTGTTTTGCACCTCGTCCATATATAATTCAATGTCGGCGATTTCCTGCTCGGCTTTCTTGATGTCGAATTTGGAAATTTTGCGCACGGGCTTTTCGCAGAGGGCGAGCACGTTTTCGCGAGTGATCTCTTGACGGAAGAGCTTGCGATAAGGGTCAAAGGCACGCTCAATGTTGGAGACTTGGGTGTCCCACGTGTCAGTATCTTTCTCCAGTTCCTTATAGATCCTTTTCTCGAAGAAGATTTTCTCCAAAGAGATTTTGTGCCACTGTTGATCGAGTTCGTTCAACTGGATCTCCAGCTCACGTTTGAGCAGTTGCAGGGTGTTCTCCGTGTTGATTTTGAGAATCTCCTTGACATTGGTGAAACGGGGCTTGCCGTCCCAAATCACGCAGGCGTTGGTGTAGTAGGTCATCTCGCAGTCGGTGAAAGCGTAGAGCGCGTCAATGGTCTGGTCGGGCGATACCCCGGGCTGGAGATGCAGGTATATTTCGGCGTTGGCCGCCGTGTTGTCGTCTATCTTCTTGATCTTCAACTTGCCGCTGTCTACAGCGTTGGTGATGGAACTCTTGGATTCCGAGATCAGCTTGCCAGTGGTGGTGCCGAAGGGGATCTCCGTGATGACGAGCGTCTTGTTGTCCACGATGTTGATCTTGGCACGGTTACGGATCTTGCCGCCTTGTGCGCCGTTGTTGTACTTGCTTACGTCAATGGTTCCGCCGGTGGGGAAGTCGGGGTAGATCTCGAAGTCTTGGCCCCGAAGGTATTTGATGGAGGCATCGATCAGCTCGTTGAAGTTGTGGGGTAGGATTTTGGTGGACATGCCCACGCCCACGCCGTCCACGCCTTGCGCGAGCAACAATGGGAACTTGATGGGCAGTGCGATAGGTTCTTTGTTACGGCCATCGTACGACACTTGCCATTCCGTGGTCTTGTGGTTGAAGACGACCTCCAAGGCAAACTTGGATAATCTTGCCTCTATGTATCGTGGGGCGGCGGCCGGGTCACCAGTCAGGATGTTGCCCCAGTTACCTTGAGTGTCAATCAGAAGTTTCTTTTGGCCCAGCTGCACGAGGGCGCCGTATATGGACTGGTCGCCGTGCGGATGGTATTTCATCGTGTTGCCCACGATGTTGGCCACCTTGTTGTAGCGTCCGTCTTCCAACTCATCCATGGAGTGCAAGATGCGACGTTGCACGGGCTTCAGACCGTCGTATACGTCTGGGAAGGCTCGGTCGAGAATGACGTATGAGGCATAGTCCAAATACCATTCACGGTACATGGTCTGCGCAAAGATGACCTTGTGTAGGTCGGATTGTTCGTTATTGTTGGTTGAGGATACGGTATTGTCCAGCTGTTCGTCCATGCCGCTGTCCTCTATTTCGTCTTTTTTGTCTGACATAGGTTGTAATTAATGGACTGCAAAAATACAAAAAAAAGCTCGGATTTTGAAAATGAAGGACGAGAGAATGAAAAAAGGAGAACGTTTTGCGTTCTCCTTTTCGGTGTGTCTCCGCAGGGATTCGAACCCTGGACCCATTGATTAAGAGTCAATTGCTCTACCAGCTGAGCTACGGGGACTTGTTGTCTCTGTTTGACGCTGCAAAAATACATTTTTTTTGTACATTTGCAAAAAAAAATAACAAGGATGAAAATTTACACGAAAACAGGAGACAAAGGTACGACTTCATTGGTTGGCGGCACTCGAGTGAGCAAGGCCGACCAGTTGCTAAATGCCTATGGCACAGTGGATGAGTTCAACGCTCAAGTTGGGGTCTTGATCGCCATGGATCCTCAGGAGTTCCTGACGGACATCCAGCGCCAGCTCTTCGTGGTTGGCGGTATGTTGGCCACGCCGCCTGAAAAATGGGAGAAATTTTGGAAGGATTCCGACATACAAGGTTTCATTGACAAGGTAGAGGCCATGATTGACGAGATGACGGCCGAGCTGCCCCCTTTTAAAGGATTCATTTTGCCCCAGGGCAACGCGATGATAGCGCAGGCTCACGTGTGCCGTACGGTGTGCCGTCGTGCGGAGCGCGAAACCGTAGGCCTGTTTCAGACCAATGAGGCCTACGAAATCCCTATGAAGTTGCTGAATCGACTGTCCGATTTCTTCTTTACTTTGGCCCGTTTTTATCATAAAAAAATGAATATTGACGAAACATGCTGGTAATCAGCGTGATAAAATTTTATATAAAGTTGATTTTTTTCAATAATTATTATACTTTTGCCGCCCATTAATTTAAGATAACCGAATATGTATTGGACATTAGAATTAGCGACAAAATTGGAGGATGCTCCGTGGCCTGCAACAAAGGAAGAATTGCTTGATTACGCCATTCGTTCCGGTGCCCCGCAAGAGATCGTGGAGAATCTTCAAGAAATTGACGACGAAGGAGAAGCCTATGATTCGATAGAGGACCTTTGGCCCGACTATCCTACCAAGGAGGACTTTTTCTTCCACGAAGATGAGTATTAGGAATCTTCTTATTGCCGAAGATACATCAAATCAACTGAAAGCCAGTAAATAAAACGCGCTAATATGGCGCGTTTTTTTGTTTAACTACCTTGTTTTAGCTTGTTTTAACCTATTATTTGTTTGTCTAAAAATCAAGTGATTTGTATTTTTATTTCTCTTTTGTTTGTCTAATTTTATATCTTGATAATTCATTGGGTGAAAACCCAGTAATACGATAAAAATGCTCCGAAATGCGATAATGGCGTTTCGGAGTTTTTTTATTTGTGTGATGAAAAATTGAACTATAATAGTCTGATTTTCATGGTTTTGGCTTTAGTATGAGG
>JAIKWD010000026.1 GCA_024685175.1 Bacteroidales bacterium | reverse complement strand
AAGGCGAGATGCACAAGGTCTACAAAGGCACCATGCACACTGAGGACCCCTTCGACAACCGTGGCGTAGAACTGGCGGGAGAGATCCCTCAAGTAGCTCACACCTATGCTTACCTGAACACCGCTTATCCTTGCCTGAACGAAAAGCAGCTGGCTATCGGCGAAACCACTTTCTCCGGTCCTGACACCCTGGTCAACCCGAAAGGAATGTTCCTCATCGAAGAACTGGAGCGTGTCGCCCTGATGCGTTGCGACAATGCGCGCGATGCCATTAAACTCATCGGACAACTTGTCAAAGACTATGGTTATGGCGACGGTGGCGAATGCATCACCATCGCCGACAAAAACGAGGTATGGCAGATGGAGGTCCTCGGCGAAGGTCCCGACAAAATCGGTGGCGTTTGGGCCGCCAAGCGCGTGCCTGACGACGAGGTGGCAGTTTCGGCCAACATCGCCCGCATCGGCAAACTTGAACGCAAGAGCAAAGACTTCATGTGCAGCGACAACTGCGAGGCCGTAGCCAAGAAATACGGTCTTTGGGACGGCAAAGGCGATTTCGTTTTCTTTAAGGCTTTTGGCAGCGACTACAGCAACGGAAAGAACTACCGTGAACGCGAGTACTTCATTCTCAACCAACTGGCTCCTTCGCTCAACCTGAACATGGATATGGACGAATTGCCTTTCTCGGTGAAACCAGCTGAAAAAGTTGACGTTCGCACCGTCATGGACTTATTCAAGACCACCTATGAAGGCACCGATATGGACATGACGCAAAACATCAAGATGGTGACCAAGAAAAGACTGGAAGACGGCACCGTAGTCAACGACACCATAATCAGTCCCGTAGCTAATCCCTGGATTGGCAGCGCCATGATGAACACGCTCAATTACCTCGCTCCTGGCACCGTCGATTTCAAGCGTACCGTCTCCGTGGCATGGAGCAGCTACCATCACATCATCCAATGCCGCAGCTGGATGCCCGACGAAATCGGCGCCATCTGTTGGATGGCTTGCGACAACCCGGGTCAGAGCCCGCGCATCCCGCTGTTCTCGGGATCGACCGTCGTTCCTGACGGCTTCGACAAATGCGGACAGCTGAGGTATCGCGACGAAGCCTGGATCTGGCATTATCGCAAGGCCAACAAACTAGCCACTGTGCAATGGGGACGCACCCGCCAGACATTGCTTAATAATGTAGTCCGTTTCGAAGACAAGGCTTTCGACGAGATTCCAAATGTGGAAAAGAAAGCCCTGGCACTCATCCAGGACGGCAAGACAAAAGAAGCCACCCTTTTGCTCAACCAATATAGTTCCGACTTCGCTGGCGCTACACGGCAAGCGTGGAAGGAAATGGAAGACAAGTTCTGGTATTGGTTTAGCATGGGATTCTAAACCGCGGCCTCAGCAACCGAGTACCATTAAGAAAGGGATGCCGAAACTGATTCGACATCCCTTTCTTAATAACGATACTATCTATAAAATCAATAGAAGGTAACTCTGTTATCCTCAACCTTGGCACCATCAAACAGGGCTTTGTAGATACCGTCGTTAAGCACCTTGTTGCGGAACTGAGTAACTCTTTCTTTTATGGTTTCGGAGAAATCATCCTTCTTGGGGGCTTCGTCGAATTTGACGTTCTTGATGATGAATGCGCTGGAATTACCGGCAACAGGGCCGACTTCCTGGCCTTCCTTCATCCCGAAGATCGTGCCAATAATATCGGATTCGACACCAAAATTACCCATTACACGGTCATTGAGCGAAATGCTGGTAATCGTATCGGATTCGGCGCCTAATTCTTCAATCATTCTCTTGACATCATTGCCACAGGCTTTCATCTTTTCAACCGCCATCTCGCCTTTCTTCAGGTTAAGGATCTGATATTTGGCCTGCTCAGAGACTATTGACATCGGAGCGTAACCTTCGGGGATGATATCGGTCAAAGTGGCCACAACAAACATATTGTCAAGGTCGAAAATATTGGAGATGTCACCAACTTTCGTCTTATCATCGAAAGCCCAACGGATAATCTGGCGCGGATTGTCGATACCTGCAATCTGATACGACGACTTTCTCAGACGCTGCTGGGTGCGCTTGTTCAAACCCTGTTCTTCGATGGCAGTGTTGAACTGTTCGCTGGTCTTGTTCTCCGTGACGAATCTGTTGACATCGGCAAAGATGTTCTGATAAGTCTTGGTGCTGGTCGAAATGTCATGTCTCAACACGGCCAAACGTGCTTTAGGAAGAGCGACGGTCTTACCGGTCACCTTGATGATATGATAGCCGAAAGGTGTTTCGACAACGCCGATACTACCCACGGGGTTGTTGACGACATATTCGTTAAACTGGTTCACCATGGTACCATCGGTAAACCAATCGAGGTCTCCACCCTTGTCTTTTGAACCTTGGTCGGTTGATAATTGACGGGCCAGGTCGGCAAAGAGGCCTTCGTTTTTCGAGTTGGCTCTCAAAACATTCAAAAGACTGTCAGCCTTGGCTTTGGCATCTTCCTTTGAAATCGTAGCCTGGCTGTTGAAAGCGCCGGCATAACTGATCAAGATATGGCTGGCTTTCAGAGAGTCGGGACGGTTCTGCATATCGACGATGCGAACGAGATTGTAGGAACCGTCATGTTCATAAGGTCCGAACACATAACCAATTCCGTTGCCATCATCGAAGATGGGCTTTTCGATCTGTTGGGGGACGTCTTTTCTTCCCATCCAGGTGCTGTCGTAGCGTTGGTCAGAATTGGCATTGACAAAGCTGGCGGCATTATCACTATCGGTGAATTCCGGCTTGATGTCCTTGATAAATTGAAGGGCATCCTGACGGTCTTCCATGGAAGGCTCAATGTCGAATACGACATACTCGATGTTACGGACT
>JAIKWD010000025.1 GCA_024685175.1 Bacteroidales bacterium | reverse complement strand
ATTCCGAGCCCGGCAACATGGAGAACCGCGGCGACCAGTGCGGCCGACTCAGAGTCGGGCATCCAGATATTGACCACCTTCCTCAAGCGCAACCCTGAATTGAAAGTGGAGCTTGCCGGACATACCGACAATGTGGGTAATGACAACTATAACTTGAAACTTTCCTTCGACCGTGCCGAAGCGGTCAAAAAAGCTTTGATTGCCAATGGTATCGAAGAATCACGATTGACAGCCAAAGGCTACGGAGCCTCAAAGCCCTTGACTCCCAACGACACTGAAGACCATCGTTCCTTGAACCGCAGAACAGAAATGATTATCATCGATTAAACATGAAAAAGGCCACCTTAGTATTACTTGCATTGACCCTCCTCATGTCAGCTTGCAAAAAGCACACTGACCTCAAGGAAATCCACTTTTCCATTTTGGGAGATAGCTTTTCTGCTTTTAAGGGTTATGTGGATCCCGATTCAAACGACGCTTGGTATTGCCCGCCGCCCAACAATAATATCAATGTGACTCAAGTCGAACAGATGTGGTGGCACAAGGTGGCCACTGAGATGGGCTGGATACTTGACAAAAACAACTCATTCTCCGGCTCTTTGATTTGCAATTTCTGGGGTTACAATGCCGGACCTTACTATAGTCCGCATTCTTTTATTCGCCGTATGGACAATCTCGGCGACCCTGACGTGATTTTCATTTTTGGAGGCACCAACGATGTTTGGAATGGTGCATATTATGGCGATTTCGTTTATTCTGACTGGACCGAAAGACAACTTGAAGAGTACAGACCGGCATTGGCGTATTTGTTTGAGAATCTGAAACAACTCTATCCCAAGGCAATAGTTTATTTAATGATTGACACATCCCTTACCGACTACGATCATACTGGGCAAATATTCGTAGAGTCGGCACATACCATTGCCCGTCATTATGGAATAGATTGTATTGATTTGCATGACATCCACAAAAAATGGGCGCATCCTGATGCTGAGGGTCAGAACGATATCGCCGAGCAGGTGATTGATTATCTCGAAAACGAGTTCTTCTAGTGTCTAAACCTATAACGCACCGTCAGTTCGTCGTTGCTCGGTGTGGGCACATCCCAGTATGGTTTCTCGCCACCATCAGGATGTTCATCATCGTCATCATCGTCTTTTTCACCCTCTTCATCTTCTTCCCAATGGTACACTTCACGTTGAGGACCTTGCTTCCGGTAGACAAAAGCCAAAAACACTCCAGTGATAAAACCCGCCAAATGTCCTTCCCATGAGATGTTCTGAAACTTTGCCAAAGAGGGAATCATACCCCATACGAAACTGCCATAGAGGAAAACCATGATAAGCGAGATGGCAATCAGTTTGCCATCACGACGAATGAGTCCACTAACGATAAGGAAAAGATTAAGCGCATAAATCAATGCGCTAGCACCGACATGGACGCCCCGTGAGGCAATGCACCAAGTAAGGAAACCACTGAGCACAAATGACAAACCAAACACTTTTGTGGCAATTGACGAATAGCAATAATAAAGCGCTGTTCCCAAGACCAGGATTGGTACCGAATTCGTCATCAGATGTTCCCAGCTGCCATGCAAAAAAGGCATGGTGAAGATGCCATAAAGGCCCTTCCAATAGTGCGGACGCAAACCCCACACGCCTAGATCCAGGCCGAAGCAATACTCCACAACCTTAACCACCCACATCAACGCTACAAAGATGACGGGAATGACCAGACTTGATAAAAACTTCTTTTTCTCGCGATTATCGTCCATACGGAGCAGATACAACAAATAGTATACCTATGCAAAAGTCGGAAAAAATGACATATTCCCAAAAAACAACAATAAAAAAACCGACTGCCGAAGCAGTCGGTAAAACAAAAACTCTGTTTGTTTCTTTAGGGCAGGAATGGCATCTTCACCACCACAGCCTTAACGAGTTTGCCGCGGATCTGGATGAAGATTTCCGTATCCTTCTTGCTGTAGGCCTTTTGAACAAGGGCGGTGCCGATGTTCTTTCCTGTCGAAGGTGACGGACTACCGGAACGGACCATGCCGATGACATGACCTTCGGCGTCGCACACTTCGTAACCGTTACGCGGGATACCGCGGTCGATCATCTCGAAGCCCACGATCTTCTGGCTGACGCCATTGGCTTTTTGAGAGGCGAAGATCTCACGGTTGAGGA
>JAIKWD010000029.1 GCA_024685175.1 Bacteroidales bacterium | reverse complement strand
GGTAGGTCAACGAAGGGGATGGTTATGGACTGCGTTGACGGTGCAAAAATCCGAGAAGGATGTTACAGCGGTGTTTCAGAATTAATAAGAGGTTGTTGCAATTCAATGCCGAAATTGCGGTGAATATCGTCAATGATTGTTAGACAATACATTCCAAGCGAAATATAAATACGGGTTGTCAATGCGCTAAATGACGTTGTCACAGATATTAATGCACGAATTTTGGCGAAAGAAAAATAGATTCCTTATTTTTGCAGGCTTAAAGGATAATAAAAACAGGAAAAAATGAAAAGATTTGCATTGATTATAGCCGCTATATTTTTGGCTTTCAATGGTTTTGCACAGAAGCAACCCAAGTTTACCGTTGAGGATGCCAAACAGTTTTATCGTACCATGCAGGGCGACTACACCGTCATCGTGAACGATTCCACGACGGCGCAGGCACATTTCACCCCCATTTGGGAAAACATGGGCAACCCGTTCCAATGGCTTTATTTGGAGGTCTCCATGAATGAGAAAGTCATCCTTCAAAAGGTTCTTGAGGTTCAACCGAAAAACGCCAAACAGTTCCGTGTCTATATCCACGACTTGAAGAATCCCGAACAGTTTGCCGGAAAATGGGGAAACCGCAACTATTTCGATGGCTTCAACAACAGTATTATCAAAGGAGGAAAGAGAATCACCTTTGTCAAGACGTCTGATTTTTCCTATCAGTCGCAATGGCGACGCAATAAGGCTATTGACTGTTTTCCACAGGGCGACATGTTGCACTTCAAATTTGTTCAGGAGGATGAACGCTTTTATATCAAGCGAGTACCTAAAAGAACGGACCGAATCTTGGGCTACCAAGGCATAAAAGAATTGACGGACTAAAATAAAAAGCGGCAATCGCCGCTTTTTTTATTTCATCTTGAACACCCAAGCTGCCGTGCTGCGGATGTCGTTGTGCTTCAGTCCGCCAGTGTCGATGTAAAGTTTCCCATCTTGATATTTCCATGGCAAAACCTTTGGGCAACCTAACAGCGTTACTTTCATATCATCGGCTGGCTTGTCGACGTTCAACACCAATTGGTCTTCAGGATAATCAAGAGCGATGGCATAGAGGGCGTCTTTGCCTTGGGTGTAGCAAACGCTGGGCTGCTCACAGATGTAGGAGGCTTTAAGTCCCTGAGCAGGTAACATGGTTCCCATGCGAAAGCCGTCCATTAACTGCTTGGGCATTGTCGGTGACGACCAATAGAGGTGGATGGTAGCCTCAAGATCGTTTTCCACGTAAAACACCCCAATCTTATGTTGTCCGGCAGAAAGATGAATTGAACTCCACGGTTGTTTACGGGCATCCCAGATAACTTCCTGATCGTCGATGAGCAATCTTGCCTGGTCATCCGTTTGAATCTCAAAGATGTAGTTGTCATCCGGACAGGTGAACACGCCCTGCCAATGTGCCTGGAAGTGGTCGCAGCTGATGGCAGGGTCGGGCGAGTTGCGCTTCCAGTCAAAGTCAATTATTGAGTCAATACGCGAAATTGTGACGAGTTTCATCTCGTAGAATTTCTTATATGGACGTGTGCCATAGATGGCTTCCCCGTTGATGTCAAGCCACTTGCCGAGTTCTAAAAGTCGCTCTTGTTGTAGCAGTGGGATTTTGCCGTCGGCGGCGGGACCCACGTTGAGTGTCATGCCGCCACCAGCAGCCACGAGGACGCAGAAATGGCGGATGAGCTCGTCGGAGGTCATATAGTTTTCCAAAGGCTCGTTGCGATTGAGGCCAAACGAGCGGCCCAAGCCACGGCATTCAGCCCAAGGCCTGTCGGTAAGCGTGATGCCGGCACTATATTCAGGCGTACGGAATCCATGCTGCTGACCATCACCCCAGCGGTCATTCACGATGGCGTCCTTGCCCACGGTGTTGTAGTACCACGAAATAAGTTCGGTAGCGTGCCATTGTTTAGCACTGTTGCGCCATTCGCCATCGGTGAAGAGGATAGTGGGCTTATATTTGGTGACCAGCTCCTTGAATTGGGGAATCATGTGAGTGTCAACGTATGTGCTGATTTGATCATCGGGGTCGACATACCAGCGATGGATATCACTTTTCCATTCGGGCAAGGAGTAGTAGAAGCCCATTTTGAGGCCTTGTTTGCGTACGGCTTCGGTCAGTTCACCGCAGATGTCGCGGTGAGGTCCGACCTCAACGGAGTTCCAGCCAGACGCATATTTGCTTGGCCAAAGACAAAAGCCATCGTGGTGCTTCGAAACCAAGAGCACATATTTCGCTCCCGATTTCTTGAACAAATCAGCCCACTCGTTTGGGTTCCATAGCTCGGCTTTCCACATTGGAGCGAAGTCTTCGTATCTGAAGTCCTTGCCATAGATGCGTTCTTGGAAATCCTTACGGTCGTCGTTGGTCATCAGACCACGGTAATACCATTCGGCATAGCCTTCAAGGCTGGCCCAAGCTGGTACGGAATACACGCCCCAATGGATGAAAATGCCCAACTTGGCATCAGAAAACCATTGCGGATAACCCCGCTCGTTGATGGATTCCCAGGTGGGTTGCACTTGGCCTTGTAATAGATTGGATAGTAGCAATAAGGCGGTAAAACACAAAAAACGGCGTTTCATGATTCCGAATGTTTGAAATTTTATGATGCAAGATTACGCATTTTTAATGGAAATTCGTAATTTTACCCCATAAAAAACGAAAAAATGAATATCTATCAACTCTTTCCTCGCCTTTTTGGCAACAAGCAAACCGCGTTCCGATTGAATGGCAGCAAGGCTGAAAATGGTTGCGGCACGTTCAAGGATGTTGACGATATGGCACTTCTGGCTATTAAAGATTTGGGATTCTCCCACATTTGGTTGACGGGCATCTTGGAACACGCTTCGGAAAGCACGGGCACTCACCCGGACATCACCAAAGGAAGGGCTGGTTCTCCTTATGCGGTCATCGATTATCATGCCGTCG
>JAIKWD010000001.1 GCA_024685175.1 Bacteroidales bacterium | reverse complement strand
CAATTATCTGATTGACGATGTTATGGACACCACCGTGGCTGTTCCAGCATCGAAGTGCATCGAACAAGTCTATGGCAACGATAACAAGGACAACCGCTTTGGTATGTCGGCAATCAAGTATCCGCACGTGTTCATTCCCATCGATGCCGATAAGGCTGTCAAGGCCGGAGTGGTGCCCGAAAACCAACGCGACATGGCTGTTGAAAGCATCAATCTGAATTTGCAGAACATGGGCAGCGGACTCACTTCAAGCCAACTGATGAGTCTGGACATCATCAACTCCAGCATCATCGACGGATGGAAACGTCCATGCTACTTCGCCATGACTGTCCCTGAGAGTTATTACCTTGGACTCACCCCCTACCTGCGCAATACCGGTATGGCCTACCAAGTGACGCCGCTCTACGGACTTGGCAGTGAACGTGACATCCAGAGCGCCACCGACAAGATGTACGACATCGTGATGAACAAGTTCCGCTGGGGAGGCATCGACGTGGCTAAACCAGGCGAACTTTACCTTGACGAGACCGTGCGCCGAATGGTGACCACCATCCGCAGCGCAATGGTCACACTCGCCAACGACCTCATTCACGAAGGACAGACAGCGCTCATAGCAGCCGACAATGGCAACAACAGTTTCTTGGGCAAAGATCCCAAACAATTTGCGCAAGACCGATTCACCCGCGCCCGCAAGGTGCTTGACCTGATTTTGGCAAAACTGCCTACCGACAACGCACCTTACAGCATTCAGATGGGCGAACGCATCGCCATGGCTTACGCCGATCTGGAGACTTATGCCGGCGACAAGAGTGCTAAGGATATTGCCATCAAATTGCTTGAAAAAGAGATTCTGCGCTTTGGTTCTTATGCACGCTTCTATCAGACACTCTCGGCAGTTGACTACGACCGGCTCACACGCTACGACCGGTATATCGATCAGTACTATCTGCCCTTGTTGATCACTGAATACAAGACACTCAACGAGAAAGGAACCGAAGCATTAGGCAATAAATTGTCGGATATGGGTGTGGATTTGGAGAGAACTTTCGGATTTTTATCCCAACAGACCAAAAAAACCTCTCAACCCATCGTCCTACAAGAAGCATCAGATTCAACAACTAAATAACAGAATGCATTCGCTGGTTGAACGACCGCCACTGCTCTATCGCATGCTATTTCCGGAGACCGTGTGGCGCATACACAAACGCGAACACACGGTCTACCTCACTTTCGACGATGGACCAGTGCCCGAAGTCACTCCCTGGGTGCTCGACACCCTCGACAGGTATGGAGTGAAAGCCACTTTCTTCTGCGTGGGAGAGAATGTGCAACGCAATCCCGAACTGTTTGAAGAAGTCAAACGGCGCGGCCACAGTGTGGGCAACCACACTATGAACCACCTCCAAGGAAGGTTTGTGACCACTAAGAGATATCTGCTGAACGTTTTCCACGCCCATGAACTCATTCAGTCCAATCTATTCAGACCACCACACGGATTGCTCCGATGGGGGCAATCCAAAGTGCTGCGCGAACGATTCGCCATCATCATGTACGACCTGGTCACACGCGACTACAGCCGCAACCTGAACGGCGAACAGGTGTTCAACAATGTGAAAAGATTGACACGAAATGGTTCTATCATCGTGTTCCACGATTCCATCAAAGCGGAGAAAAACATGAAATATGCCCTGCCCCGCTCCATCGAATGGTTGCTCGAACAAGGCTACAAACTCGCTCCAATACCATATAATTTATAGTTCCCAACTTGAAAAAATCATCCATCTCTTCAGAACCACCATGCACGACGGTCCTGAAGAGATGGATTTTTTTGGTAATTACAGCAGACCTATAATTGCCTTTTTTATCCGAGTTTTTCACTAATTTGTACCCAAAAATCTTAAATTACGTTAAATCAACGGGTTCCAATTTTGCAGTTCGCTTTATTTTAGGTACTTTTGTACCCGTAAATAGATTGGGAATGGCAAAAGGAAGACCTGCAAATGCGGACACCGCATACAAGATAATCGTACATGCCAACGGCAAGTACCGCTACGCATCCACCAAGCAGTACACGCTTGGCGAGGACGGCAAGAAGACATATTCGTACAAGCATTGGGGAACGGTGGATGACAAGAACAAGTTCCACCCGGGGCAGAATTTTTTCCTCGCTCCGCCCGCCGAACGCCGCAAGCTCATCTTCCCCTCCGGGTGGGACTTGAGCGGTGCGAGCGGCCTGACCGAGAAGAAGCCCCGCGGCCGCGTCGCCTACGAGGCTGACGACGTCGACCGCCAGTACGGCGCAACGTGGCTGCTCGACAGGGTTGCGGAGAAGACGGGGCTGCGCGAGGACTTGAAGGCGGTTTTCGGCGGCAACGAGGAAATCGTGGACGACATCCTCACGATGGCCTACTACCCGTTCCTGGACAACCTATCCTACAACCACCTTCACCAGTGGCAGCGCGAGGTGAAGGCCCCGTCGGAGCGCAGGCTGACCGGCACGGCCGTCACCCGCCTGACACAGTCCATCACGGAGCAGAACAGGATGGACCTCTTCCGCCAGAGGGCAAGGCGGGTCGGCAAGGACGAGCTCTGCGCCGTGGACTCCACGTCCATCTCCACCTACGGGTTCAACCTCGTCGACATCCGCTGGGGCAAGAACAAGGAGCGCCTCCCCTTGCGCCAGACCGTGGAGGTCGTGGTCTACTCGCTGGCCTCCCACATGCCCATCTACTACCTGGAGCTGCCGGGAAACATGCCGGACAGCCGGACGGTGGAGCTGATACTCACGGAACTGGAGCACGCGGGCTTCAGGAACCTCGTCCTCATCACCGACAGGGGATACGAGTCGCTGAAGAACCTCGAGACGTGCATAGCGCGCGGGCAGAAGATCATCACCAGCGTGAAGGTGTCGCAGGGCGAGCCGCTCAAGCTCATCAAGTCC
>JAIKWD010000005.1 GCA_024685175.1 Bacteroidales bacterium | reverse complement strand
CCTCGTCGTTCATTTCGAGCAAGGTCTTAAACAAGCCTTGACTGAATCCATAAGCAGGACGCGCCCACCATGGGCGTGTCCTCATCGTGCGATTCAGTCAGGCCTGTGGTAGGGCCTCCAGAGAGGGCATGATTGAGGATACGCTCTTTTTCTCTTCTCGTTCATGCCCTGTTTCTGGCTAGTGGTGCAGTCGCATCACAGCCATGAAAAAGAAAATTGAAAACAACGGTTTTGGAACGGGTGAGTTGCCGTGCAAATGTGCCATCGCTGGTTCCGGTGGTACAACACATGTGGAATGTGGCAAAGACGCCTTCTCCTTTATAGATCTCTTTGCTGGAATCGGAGGGTTTCATCAAGGTTGTAAGATTAATGGTGGCATTTGTTTGTTTGCATCCGAATGGGATCCATACGCCCAAGAGACTTATAAGGCTAATTACCCTGATACTCCACTATTTGGGGACATCACAAAACAAGAAACAAAGGATGCGATTCCGAAAGAGTTTGATGTGCTTTGCGGAGGGTTCCCTTGTCAGGCATTTTCCAACGCTGGATTGAAGATGGGGTTTGACGATACACGTGGAACCCTGTTTTATGAAATCGCCGATATCCTTCGTCATCGCAAGCCCAAAGTTGCTTTCCTAGAGAATGTTCGAGGGCTAATCAGCCACGACAAGGGTAAGACCATAACGGTAATCTTACACACTATCACGCACACAGGTTACCGGTGTAATATTCATCAGGGTGTTATTGACCAAGCATACCGTGATGTGACAACGGGCAATGATCGAGGATATGTTGCAATCATTCAAGATGAATGTAAAAAGATGGTCTTGAAGAGCCGTGAGTTTGGTGTCCCGCAAAATAGGCAAAGAATATACATCGTCTTGTGGAGGCAGGATTTAGGCGTGGATTATTTTCATTATCCCAAGCCGACATTTGCACCTACACGACTCGGTGACATTCTGGAAGAAAATCCAGATCCCAAATATACAATCACTGACAGGATGTGGATTGGACATCAGAACAGAAAAGCGAGAAACGAAGCAGCAGGCAAAGGGTTTGGTTATAGTTTGTTTACGCCAGATTCGCCGTATGCAAGTACGATATCTGCACGATATTGGAAAGATGGCAGTGAGATTCTGATAGCGCAACCTGGGCAAAATCCGCGAACGCTGACACCGCGTGAGGCTACGAGACTTCAAGGGTATGGTGATGATTTCATACTCAACCAATCCGAGAAACAAGCATACAAGCAAGCGGGTAATAGTGTATCGGTGCCAGTTATTTCGGCGGTTGCCAGAGCTATCAAGGAGCAGTTGCTATGAGCTTACAGAATTTGAATGCGTGCTTTTTAAATGCACAGGCGGAATGCGACTCGCTTCTGTCACATGTTGACGGCGGAGTTTCTTCGCAATTTATGGAGGCGTATTCTGCGAAAGTAGAACATGATTCTTCCTTTTGTTCCTACAAGAAAGCTAAGTGGCTTGGCAATTCAGGGGTCGTAGAATTTATTACGGATAGGACAAATAAGCGAATATTCTTTCCGTCTGTAGGATTCCTTATTGCATCTAAACTAGTTCCTTACTATCAAGAACTATTGAAATATCGTCAAAGTGTTATCCAAATATTAGATGATAACGGGACGAATCTTGATGAACAAGAAGACAGTAACGGAAATGTGAGTCCAACTGCTCTCGGGTACGTAGATGCTTCTCATCGAGTTTCCACAGAGGAAAAAGGATGGCTGAAAAAGTTTTTGTCTGAGACGAAGAAGACGCCGAGCCAATGGTGGGGTAAGGGTAAAGAAATAAAACGAACAAATGATTTTTTCGTTTCACCATTGATGAAGGCTGCGCGGTTGAATGCAGAAACACAAAATGAAATTGCGGAAGTGGCCAAGCAATTATCAGAAAACCCTGACTTGTTAGCGTTACTCGTTGCAGGTTCCGCAAGCGTTAATGGCCCATGTGAAATGCCGATGACGAGTGTTGATCGGTTGGGTGTCGCGCTGAAGATGTTTGCCGAGAAGCGGAAGGATGAAGGCGAAGGAGGTTGGCTCAAGTCTGGGCGCGAGGTCAATGGTCGTATCCGTGAGTACTTCGATTCGCTGACCGTAGCGGCGTTACAAGCGTTTGATGACGCGAAGATCGAGGAGTTGTTCTGCGGCAAGAAGGGTGCTGACGGCAAGGTCGAGCTTGAAACGATGTGGTCTGGCAAAAATGGGCAGGGTTGGGCCCACA
>JAIKWD010000027.1 GCA_024685175.1 Bacteroidales bacterium | reverse complement strand
CTGCAGCACGCCGACTCCATCTTCCTCGGCGAGTCGGAGGGCCGCTCCGCCCAAGTTATCGAGGACCTCAAAAACGGCAAGCTGAAGAAGGTGTACAACTATATGGGCAACCAGCCCGACATCGCCTTGGTGGGGCCCGCGCGCCGCGACCTCTACAAACGCGAGTTGTACAACCACAAGGGTGTGCAGATGGTCGACTTATTCCATGCCTCCCGCGGCTGCCGCTTCAGTTGCTACCCCTGCGCCGTCTCCTACCTCGGAGGCCGCTGTTTCCGCCCCAGGCCCATCGATCAGACCATCGCCGACCTGGAGACTATCGACAACAACCGTCTCTTCATCGTGGACAACTCTCTAGCCCAGAACAAGCAATGGGAGATGGACCTCTTCCGCGAGATGATTCCGCTCAAGAAGAAATGGATCAGTCACACCATCGAGGACGACCCGCAGGTGCTTGACTTGGCCGCGCAGGCCGGCGCCTGGTATGTCTATCAAGCCGTCTATGACACCTCCGACTACATCAAGGAGCGCGTCAAAAGATACCACGACTACGGCATCGGCGTGGAGGGCACCATCCTCTTTGGTCTTGACAACCAGACCGAGGACGACATCCTCCGCCTTATCGACTTCCTGCTCAAAATAGACCTCGACTTGGCCGAGTTCACCATCCTTGCGCCGTTCCCGCACACCAAGGCCTACGACGACCTGATGCGCCAAGGACGTATCTTCGACCACGACTGGGACCACTACAATGCCGGACAGGTAGTGTACCAACCCAAGCACATGAGCCCCGACCGCTTGCAAGAACTCTACGAATATGCCTGGAAGGCCTTCTATCAGGACGAGACGCAAGAGGAGAAGATGTTCAAGCTCTTCACCCAGGTGATGCTTCGCGAGATGGAAGACGGCACCTACCGCCCACGCGACCGCAAACTCGCCAACAAGAGCTTCGGCAAGGAGGTGGACCGCAGCAAGAGCCACTTCAATGAATTCTAACATCGCCTCTTTTACCCAACGAATCTAAAAGCTAATTTACAAAATGAAAGTACCCGAAAAATATTACGACGAAATATTCAAGTTTGCCGGGCAATGGGATATGCCCAGCAGTTGCGGCTTGAAGATTATCCGCAAACCCGAAAAGACCTATGTGATTGTCACCGAACTCTATCAGGACAACCCAGGCACGTCCGTGACCTATGCCGGCGTCTCGCTCGCCAACCAGATCTGCGAGAAGAAAGGCCTCGTCCTCAACGACATCACCTATATCGAATGCAACCCCAACACCAATTCCAAGCTCTCCTTCTACGATGAGGAGTATTTCGAGGTGCAGTTCTCGGAAAACGAGCCCCCGAAATATCGCCAACTCGAAAAAGACGAGGTGAAGGCGATGCTGGAATAAATGTCCGGATTATTAAGTCTATAAATCATTTTTTATTCACTAAAAATTATATCAATTATGAAAAAATTAGTATTGGCCGTTTTGGCCTTGTTCTGCATCGGTGCTTTGCAAGCCCAAAAAATCAAAGGCGACGTTTCTTGCTTGAAGAATCAAAAACAGGTAAACGTCATATTCAACTACACGGGCGTTACCTATGACGGCGACAGCGAAGCCAAGTTCTTCAAAGAGGAAGACGCAGCTAAGAATGCCGATTGGAAAGCCGCTTGGACTACCTCTTTCCGCACCGAGAACTGGCAGCCGCGTCTTTTGGAAGACCTCAACAAGGAAATCAAGAATCACGACATCGAATTCGGTGAGTTCCCGGATGCCGCTTACACGATGGTGGTGAAATTGTCGGACATCGACCCAGGTTCCTTTGCAGGCCCGATGTCGCAACCCACCAAGATCACCGGTATGGTGTCCTTCATGAAGACGGGTTCCAAGTCTGCTTTCGCCACGGCCGAGTTGAAGAAAGTCACGGGCAATCCCTACTTTATGACCCCGAAGACCGAATTGCGCGTAGCCGAGGCCTTCAGTTCTATCGGCGAAGCCATCGGCAAGCAAATCAACAAGATTAAATAATGAAGAGAGTATTACAACTATTTCTGATAATGCTAATGGCAGGGCTGGCCTTCGGCCAGCCCAAGCCCTTGCAACTGTGGAAGACGGCGCCCGAGATGAAGAAGTCCCAGCCCACTAAGCTCTACATCTACCCCGCACCAAAGGCCAACAACACAGGCTTGGCGGTGATTGTATGCCCCGGCGGCAGTTATTCGCACACGATGGGCATCGCTACCGAGGGTTTCGGCGTGGCCGAATGGCTCAACAGCCAGGGTATCACAGCCTTCGTGCTCAAGTACCGAACAGGGAACAAGGGATATCATTTTCCTGCCATGCTGGAAGATGTTCAATACGCCATCCACTATGTGCGACAGCATGCCAAGGAGTACGGCATCGACCCGAACAAGATCGGCGCCATGGGCTTCTCCGCCGGCGGCCACCTCGTTACCATGGCTGGTGCCTTCCATAAGCGCAGCACGCTCCCCTACTTGGGTATCAAAGACAACATTTCCATCCGTCCAGATTTCGTGGTGCCCGTATATCCCGTCGTCTCCATGCGTGACGGCATCGCCCATGAGCGTTCTCGCCGTAACCTGTTGACACGCAAATATACACCGGAGATGCGGTCACTACTTTCCATGGAGCTGAGCATCCCGCCCGACATGCCACCTGTATTATTGGTGACCGCCAAAGACGACCCTGTGGTGAAGTACGAAAACAGCGTCGAGCTGGACAGAAGCCTCATCAAAGCCCGCATCCCGCACAAATTCCTACTCTATGAGACCGGCGGCCATGGCTACGGCATGGACGAGAAAATCGCCCCCGAAGCCGGCAAGTGGAAATACGAACTAATCCCTTGGCTCAAAGAGATTGGAATGCTTAAGTAGTTTATCTCGTAAATCATCATCTACATGCAAATTATCCCCGAAATAGAATTTCAGCCCAAAGAGGTCATCAAGGCCTTCCAAGAAAAAAAGATGCAGGAGCAATTGGCTTACCTGCAAGCCAACTCGCCCTATTATCGTCGGCTCTTCGCAGAGCACAACATCGACATTGCCAAGATTGTCAAGTTGGAGGACCTGCAACAGTTGCCTTTTACCGACAAGAAGGACCTGCAGATGCACAACTGGGACTTCCTGTGCGTGCCCAAAGAGAAGATTGTGGACTACATCACCACTTCCGGCACCTTGGGCGATCCCGTCACCTTTGCGTGCACCGACGCCGACTTGGAGCGTTTGGCATACAACGAGGCCATCTCGTTCTCGTGCGCCGGCTTGACGGAGAAGAGCGTACTACAGTTGATGACCACCATCGACAAGCGTTTTATGGCCGGGCTAGCCTATTTTCTGGGACTGCGCAAAATGGGCGCAGGCGTCATCCGCGTGGGCAACGGCATCCCCGAACTGCAATGGGACACCATCCATCGCATCCAGCCTGACACCATTATGTGTATTCCATCGTTCATCTTGCGCTTGATTGAATATGCCGAAGAACATGGCATCGACTACCGCAAGTCGTCCATCAAGCGTATCATCGGCATCGGCGAGGGCCTGCGCGACCAGAACTTCGAGCTCAACTCGTTGGGTCGCAAGATCAAGGAGAAGTGGGACGTGGACCTGTTCGCCACCTACTCCTCCACCGAAATGTCGGCCACGTTCTCCGAGTGCGAGTACGGCTGCGGCGGCCATCATCACCCTGAGTTGCTGATTGTGGAGATCATTGGCGAAGACGACAAGCCCGTGCCCGAAGGCGAAGTGGGTGAGGTGGTCATCACCACCCTCGGCGTGGAAGGCATGCCCTTGCTCCGGTTCCGCACCGGCGACATGGCGTGCATCCACCCCGAACCGTGCCGCTGCGGACGCCAGACCTTCCGCATTAGCCCCATCGTGGGCCGCAAAAACCATATGATCAAGTACAAGGGCACCACACTTTACCCACCCGCAATGATCGAAGTGCTGACCAACGCGTCCTATGTGGAGAACTACTACATCACCATCAGCACCAACGAGACCACCGAGACCGACGACGTGACCATCACCATCGGACTGCACCACGAACCCGACTTCGACGTGGTCAAGGACCTCAAGGACCGCTTCCGTGCCAAGATCCGGGTGGCCCCGCGCATCGTCATCGCCCCCGTGGACGAGGTGAGAAAGGTCAACTTCCCCGCGATGAGCCGCAAGCCCGTCACCTTCATTGACAACCGTAAACACTAAGCCGCTATGTTCGAGGAGACCAGACCCTACAACGATAGCGAGATGCCCGCCGCCGTGGCCCGCGTGGCCGCCAATCCATTCTTCGGCACCATCGTCAAATATCTGTTCCCTGACATCGACGTCAATGCTTTCAAAGACGACTTTCTCAAGATCTCCACGATTGATGAGTTCCAACAGAAGGTGATGCTCAAGGCCATCTGGAGTATTGTGAACAAAACCAGCACCGGGCTTTCCTACAAAGGGTTCGAGAACCTCGACAACGACCATCGGTATATGTTCATCGCCAACCATCGCGACATCCTACTGGATGCCGCCATTCTTCAAATACTGTTGAAAGAATACGACATTCGCACCTCGGAGATCACTTTCGGTAATAACTTGATGCAGGGCGAGTTGGTCATTGACATCGGCAAGATGAACAAGATGTTCCGCATTATGCGCGGCGGCACGGTGCACGACTTCTACCGCAACTCGATGGAGGTCTCCTCCTATATGCGCTATGCCATAACCGAAAAGGGAGAGTCCACATGGATTGCCCAGCGCAGCGGACGCACCAAGGACGGCGACGACCATACGGAGAGCGCCGTGCTCAAGATGTTCTCCATCAGCAGCAAGAAGTCGTTTTGCGAAAATATGGCCGAACTCAACATCACCCCCGTGGCAGTTTCCTACGAATACGAACCTTGCGATTTCATGAAAACGCAGGAATTGTATATTTCCCAGTATCAAAATTATATCAAAGAGCCGGGGGAAGATCTGAGAAGCATCCTCCAAGGTATTATGCAACCCAAGGGAGATGTGCATATGGAAGTGATGCCGACCATCACGGCTGACGAGTTGGCCGATTGCGACCAGTACGACAAGAACCAGAAATTCAACCGTTTGGCGCAAATTATCGACCAGCGCATATTCCAAGGTTATAAGTTGCACAAAACCAACTTTATGGCTTGCGACTTGCTCCAGGGCAAACGCCAATTCAGCCAATATTACACACTCGCCGATTTGGAGGCGTTTGTTCAATATATGGAGTTTGGATTACGCGGACTGACGGGCGAAGCAGACGAGTTGCGCCGTATCTTCCTCGGCATCTATGCCAATTCCGTGCACAACTGCGCGGATTATCTGATTTAAAGTCTAGTAATCTTAATTTTCTTTCAGCTTTACAAACAAAGGATTGTAAGGTTCTGCTTTTATATCCACAAGTTGATGAGAGACAGGATGTTCGAACGTCAACTGGTGGGCGTGCAGGCAGATGGAGCCGTCTTCGTTGGAGCGTTTGGCGCCATACTTGAGGTCTCCTTTGATCGGATGCCCGATGGCGGAGAGTTGGGCCCGGATCTGATGATGGCGTCCGGTCAACAGTTCCACCTCCAGCAAGGTATATCGTTCAGAGCCGCCCAAGACCGTGTAATTCAGTTCAGCCTTCTGCCAATTCTCTTTTTCCGTCAAGGAGACGAAACTCTTGTTCATCTTCTCATTCTTCCAGATGAAATGGCTGAGATGGCCCTTGGGCTCTGGCACTACGCCTTCCACGATGGCCCAATAGAGTTTGCGCACGTCGCGTTTCTTCACCAGGTCGTTCATACGGGCGAGGGCTTTGGATGTCTTGGCGAAGATGACGGCACCGCTGACGGGGCGGTCGATGCGATGCACCAGGCCGCAGAAAACGTTGCCGGGTTTGTTGCCTTTCACGCGGATATAGTCGCGGGCCGACTCCAGCAGGGGCTCGTCGCCCGTGCGGTCGCCTTGCACAATCTCCCCCGCCCTCTTGTTGAGAATGAGAAGATGGTTGTCCTCGTACAGGATTCTGTCTTTTAGGAAGTCGACAGGATCAGTATTGTTCGGTTTCATTGGGGAAGTTGGCACTCTTGACGTCGTCGATATAGTGTTCCACCGCGCCGACGATCTCCTCGCTCAGGTTGAGATAGCGACGGAGGAAGCGTGGGCTGAACTGCTGGGTGATGCCCATCATATCGTGGAAAACAAGCACTTGGCCGCTGGTAGAGCCACCTGCGCCAATGCCGATGGTCGGGATACGCAAAGTATCCGTCACCTTCTTGGCCAGCGCGGCAGGGATCTTTTCGAGCACGAGGGAAAAACAGCCGTGCTCTTGCAGGAGTTTGGCGTTCTCCATCAAGATATTGGCCTCCTCTTCGGAAGTGGCGCGCACGGCGTAGGTTCCGAACTTGTTGATGGACTGCGGTGTAAGGCCGAGGTGTCCCATCACGGGAATGCCCGCACTGAGGATACGGTCCACGGACTCGATGACTTCCGCACCGCCTTCCAGTTTGATGGCATCAGCGCCCGACTCCTTCATAATGCGGATAGCCGAGCTCAAAGCCATCTTGGAGTTGCCTTGGTAGGTGCCGAACGGCATATCCACCACCACGAAGGCGCGCTTCACGGCACGCACCACGGAAGAAGCGTGGTAAATCATATCGTCAAGCGTGATGGGCAGGGTGGTTTTGTAGCCCGCCATCACATTGGCGGCGGAGTCGCCCACCAGGATGACATCGATCTTGGCCATGTCCAACAATGTGGCGATGGAATAGTCGTAGGCCGTCAGCATGGCGATGCGCTCGCCTTCGTTGCGCATACGTTGCAGGATATTGGTCGTAATCTTGTTTACGTTTTCAGTGAGATATTGTGACATAATTACACTATTTTTTGGAAATGCAAAGATAGTAAAAAGATATGGGGATGGGCTTGGGAGAGCTATTCCACCACAATTTTCTTCTGTCCGAGCGCCGTACCTTGTGCATCGACGACGCGCAAGACGTACACACCGGCTGACAACTTGTCGGTGACGACGGTGTCATCTGCTTCCAGCGTCTTTTCCGATATCAACTGTCCATTGATGGAGAAGATCTGCGCCCTACAACCGGCCAAATCAGAACCCGCGATGTGCAGAGGGCCGTTTACGGGAACCGGGTATAGAATAATATGGTGCGTCTCGTAATTGCCAACGCCTGCACTCAGAGTCGTAAACGCAAGGGTTGAGTCAGGACCCCACTCGCCCGCGGCATTCAGCCCGAAAGCAATAACGGTGTACCCCGTTCCGGAAGAAAGCGACGGCCATACCCAGTCGTCCGTCGTATAATGAATATTCGTGGGATTCGACCTGATGATAGTCTTGGCCGAATCAAGTCCGATCTCATCCAATAATTCAGTGGTGACAAGTCCATCAAAGAAGCTGGCTGTCTCATCGTTGGGGGTACAGATTACGCGAGCCGTGCTGTCCGTTATCTCGGAAACGGAAATGGAGATACAAGACGTACCAACGCCGCCTTGCTCTAAGGTTGTCACTTCAATATAGGTGTAGGGATATGGCGTTGAACCAGTATCGTATGGCTTGACGAAAATCTTGTATGTCATATTCGGCAACATCTCCTCCCACGTATGCGTATCGGGACCAACAGCAGAGATTCCCCACGTAGTGATGAGATTCTCCACTGGCATCAAAGCCGTCCATATCATAATTTCCTGGTCGTTCATTGCCAAATACTCGTATCGGCTACACTCGGCATTGGGCGTGAAGGACGCCGTAAAAGAGGATTCGGTCACATTGGTTATAGTTACGGTGACGGCAGGGTCGACAAGTACGGATTTCCCTTCCGACACAACATCTCTTTGGGCGGAGACTGCTGTTAGAAAAGACAGCATCAACACGAGGGTAACAGTTTTTTTCATAACAAGAAGTATTGGTCAAGAAAGCAAAAATGAATCATCGATGCAAACATACAAAAATCTCGTTTCCGAGACCATCGTCACAAGAACATCATCACCACCCGATAGGTCACCCAGACGGCATACGCCAAAAACAGGAATGCCCAGATAAAAGCGGGGATGTGCGTGAGGCCTTGCAAATTGGTGGCGTCTCCGGCGCGCGACGGGTCGCGGAAAGACATCACTACTAGGACGATGGCCGAGGTCACGGACTCCACCATAATCATCACGGCGTAGAAGAGGGCCACATAGTGCATATATTCCGGTTTCCCATAATAGAGCAGCAGACCATTGACTACACAGAACAACACAACCCAGAACGCTCCGTACCAGTTGCGTATCCAGAAAACCAACATTACCAAAAAGAGTATGGAAAGTCCAATGACCAGTCCTTGTTCCGCGCCCTGGAAGATGAGGTAGAACGCCAGCCACGCCACCGAAGCGGCAAACGGATAGCCTGCCAAGGAGACCCAAAACGCCGAAAAGCCGTTTTCGGACTTTGTGGTGGTGGTTCCGGAAGTGTCTTTAAACAACTCTATTCGCTCCACGCTCCCACCCGTCAGCAACGCCACCAACGCGTGCCCAAACTCGTGCAGCCCCGTGTTGATGATGTTGAAGAACTTGCCCACCACCGGAATACGAGGGAGCAAAAACGATACAACGACAAGACCGATTACAATATACTTATCTTCCAAAAGCGCAAATTAGAACAATTCAATGAACTAATGACTTCCTTCTTTCATTCCTAATTCTGTTTAGCTTCTTCGGAACTTATGGATGTCGGAGGCGTCCCACGACTGATACATCAAGATATTCTGGATGTTGGTGATCATCATAATGAACAGTTTGAGGTCGTTGTTGGCGAACCACTTCATTGCTGCGGGGTCGCGGCGGCAGGCGGCAGCGAACTTGGACAGAAAGTCGCAATGGTACTTCTCGAGCCACTCGATGGCTTCGAGCTCGTCGTCGATGGCGTTGCTCAAGACGGCGAACTCAGGATAGCCATTGGCGGCCAGCCACTCCAAGGCTTTGATATTGGAGTGTATGGCCTCCGCCAGCGCCTCCAACTCGGGAAAACCGTTCTTCATCAGAAACTCGCTGAACTGTTTCTCGCCCTGAAGGCTCAAATTGAAAGCAATTAAAACCTTGGTGTCGTAATCCGTCAGACAGTGCATCGTTATTGTTTCAAGCTAACCGTTTTGTTGAAGACAAGCATATCCTCAGTGGAATCGGGGTCAGCATAGAAATAGCCCAAACGTTCGAACTGGAAGTGCTTGATCTCCATTGCTTTCTCAAGTGTCAACGAGGGTTCCACCCACGCCTTCGTTACGACGAGGGAGTTGGGGTTGAGATGGTCGAGGAAGGTCTGGCCCTCTTCGCAGTTGTCAGGATCTTCCACGCTGAAGAGGCGGTCAAACAGACGCACTTCGGCCTGCTTGGAGTGTTTCACGGAAGCCCAGTGGATGGTGGCCTTCACCTTGCGGTTGCTCTCGGGCATACCGCTCTTGGTGAGCGGGTCGTATGTGCAATGGATCTCCGTGATGTTGCCGGCGTCATCCTTGACGATATGGGTACATTTGATGATGTATGCGTACTTGAGGCGGACTTCGCGGTCGATGGAGAGGCGGTAGAACTTCTTGTCGGCGTTCTCGCGGAAGTCGGCGCGCTCAATCCAGAGCTCCTTGGAGAAGGGGACCTTGCGGGTGCCGGCCTCAGGATCTTCGGGGTTGTTCACAGCGTCCATCTCCTCCACCTGGTCGTCGGGATAGTTGTCGATGATCAACTTGACGGGGTCGAGTACGGCCATCGTACGGATGGCGTTCTTGTTGAGATCCTCACGGGCGCAGAACTCGAGCAGAGAGACATCGATGATGTTGTCGCGCTTGGCCACACCAACGGTTTCCGCAAAGTTGCGGATGGAGGCAGGCGTATAGCCACGACGGCGCAGACCACAGATGGTGGGCATACGCGGGTCGTCCCAGCCGTTCACGTAGTGCTCCTTCACCAATTGCAGCAGTTTGCGCTTGCTCATAATGGTGTAGGTCATATTGAGGCGGGCGAACTCGATCTGTTGGGGATGATGGATGCGCAGGGCCTCGCAGAACCAGTCGTAAAGCGGACGGTGCACCTCGAACTCGAGCGTGCAGATGGAGTGCGTGATGCCCTCAATGGAGTCGCTCTGGCCGTGAGCGAAGTCGTACATCGGATAGATGCACCACTTGTCGCCAGTACGATGGTGCGTGGCGTGCAGGATGCGGTACATAATGGGGTCGCGGAAATGCATGTTGGGCGACGCCATATCAATCTTGGCACGCAGCACACGGGAGCCATCGGGAAACTCACCTGCACGCATACGGCGGAACAGGTCAAGGTTCTCCTCTACGGTACGGTTGCGGTATGGGCTCTCCACACCGGGCGCGGTGGGCACTCCCCTGCCCTTGCTTATCTCTTCCTGAGATTGGTCGTCCACATAGGCAAGACCCTCCTTCACCAATTGCTCAGCCCACTCGTAGAGCTGGTCGAAATAGTCGGAGGCATAGTACTCGGCCGCCCATTGGAAACCCAACCAGTTGATATCCTCTCGGATAGAGTCCACATATTCCGTGTCCTCTTTCACGGGGTTGGTGTCATCGAAACGGAGGTTGCACAAGCCGTTGTACTTCTTCGCCAACCCGAAATTAAGACAAATGGACTTGGCGTGGCCTATGTGAAGGTATCCGTTGGGCTCCGGAGGAAAACGCGTGTGCACTCTGGCGTCATTCTTTCGGTTCTGGATGTCTTCTTCAATGATTTGTTCGATGAAATTCATATTCTTTATTATTAAAAAGTTAATAAAACATCAATTTTTACTTATCTATAGATTCTCTTCCTAAGTTTCTAAATCCTTTGGCCATCGTCATCGCGTCGACCTTGACTTTATAGTCGCGTTTATAGAGGTTATCGGCCAGGGCTAGCATCTCGCCGGAGAAGTCATGTCCTCTGAATGCGTCGGCAGGACTGAGCACCCCAGGACGGAGGAAGCCAGACTCTGATTCGTCGATCGCATGACAACTCACCCAACTCATCTTTCCGCCCAGCACCTTGAAGATGTTGCGCACGAAACCGCCCTTGTCCTGCACAAACCAGATGTCCACGGGGAGCATCAGCAGCAATACCAAGGCTGAGGCAATGTCGAAAGCACGTTTGCGGCGCAGGTTCTCTTTCTGCACCAAGGAGTGTACAGGTACGGTGTAGATATCTTCCGACGAGAATATGGAATTGCTTCCAATGACAGCAGAGCTATCCTCCGGCGCAATCTTGAACTCCACCTGCAAGGAGCGCAGGCGTCCCATCCAATCGATGATGCTCTCCGACGACAAGTCGCGGGCGCAGAAGATGACCTCGTTTAGATGATACAATGGGATTAGGTCTTGGATATGGTCAAGATGTCCAATAACGACGGGCTTCTCTTGATCCTGTGGTTCTATGGTAATGATGGAGGCCATTTCACACTTATTCTCCATCATCTGTACGAGGGCGAGCACGCGTTCCGCCTCGTCGAGAGCGCCCACCACGGCAATGCGGCGACCTTCTTTTCGGTCAAAGTCATTGCCTTTGATGTGCAGTTTCCCTACCACATAGCGAATCAGATTGACGGCAATAAGTGTCCACATCGTACCCAGCAGGACCACGGCACGCGAAAAGCGGAGTGTCTCAGGCAACAAAGCGTACACCAGCAAGATGCACACCGTTCCGATGAAGACTCCCTTGTTGACGTTGGCGAGTCGTACGGGTTTTCGGTACCCTTTGCAACACGCGATGGAGACGAGCCAAACGACGATGTATATGGGGATGATGAGATAGTAGTAGTATTTGGGGAACAAGCTGTTGCGCGCAGCCAGGATGTTCAGGTCCCAATAGCGTGACAAGGCGAAGACCCCTGCGTAGATGAGGACAAAGTCGACAATCGGCAAAAGCAGGTAGCTGAAGATGCGTTTCAGCGCGGCGAGAGAGGCCCGGAACCAGATGGCCACGTCGATCAGCCCGTTGAACAGCTTGGCGTTCTTCTGCGAGAAGTGCTTACGGGCGAAAATCTGCATCGCCTTGTAGAAGATGTGCACATAGTTCAGGCTGCCCGTCTTCGTGCTTTCCCCTTTGTAGTGGATAATGCGCGTCTCGGGGAAGTAGTAGTTCTTGTAGCCGCCCTTGAGGATGCGGTAGGACAAGTCGATATCCTCGCCATACATAAAATAGTCCTCATCGAGAAGCCCGATTTGGTCAAGCACGCTCTTACGGAGCATCATAAAGGCGCCAGAGAGCACTTCCACCGAGTGGATCTGGTCGTTGTCAAGATAGGTGAGATGATAGGCACCGAACTTACGAGAGTTCGGGAACATTTTGGAAAGACCGAACAGTTTGTAGAACGCCACGGCTGGAAAAGGAATGCCGCGTTTGGATTCGGGTAGGAACTCACCCTTGCCGTTCACCATTTTGACGCCGAGGCCGCCCGCATCGGGCGTCTCGTCCATAAAGCGGATACATTTCTCGAAAGTGTCCTCTTCCACCAC
The DNA here is from genome assembly GCA_024685175.1 of Bacteroidales bacterium. Lineage (GTDB taxonomy): Bacteria > Bacteroidota > Bacteroidia > Bacteroidales > WCHB1-69 > F23-D06. The sequence continues at coordinate 150,885 of JAIKWD010000027.1, read as the reverse complement.
TGTGTCAGGGTTGAGCAGGAGCACATATTCTCCTTGGGCCTCCCGGATGGCTTGGTTGTTGGCCTTGGCGAAGCCCACGTTTTCCTTGTTGGCAATAAGATGCACTTGCGGAAATTTGGCTTCGAGCATTGCCAAGGAGTTGTCTGCCGAGTTGTTGTCCACCACAAACACCTCACCATCCACATTGCGAAGGGCCTTATAGACAGAGGTGAGGGCCTGCTCCAAAAAGTAAGCCACATTGTAGTTTACGATGACGACACTCAGTTTCATGTTTCTTTAGAAATATGCCAGCACAGTCTTTTTTGACACCGTCTTATCGCCAATCTTGACGGCCACTTGAGCATCAAGGGGCAAGAAGACATCCACGCGGGAACCGAACTTGATCATACCCACCTCTTCGCCCTGCTTCACAAGGTCACCTTGTTCCGGATAACTGATGATGCGGCGGGCCACGAAGCCCGCAATTTGACGAAACAGAACCTTGCGGTGCTCATCTTTAGACACCACTATAGTATTATGTTCATTGTCGACCGATGACTTCGGACGCTTTGCTATAAGGTACTTACCTGGATGATAGGCAATGTATTCAATCTGTCCGTCAATGGGATAGCTGTTCACGTGCACGTTATGGACAGACATAAAGATGGATATCTTGATGCGTTCATCCTTAAAATATTCGTATTCAAAGGCAGGACCTACGTGCACAATTTTTCCGTCGGCAGGAGCAAGAACGCCATTTTCCACTTTATTGACAACCCGATATGGAACCCGAAAGAAACGAATCACTATAACGGTAATGACAATTACTATGAGATAGAAGATAAGGTTTACCAGCCAATTGTTCGCCAGAAAGATGACATAGCACAAGATGAGCAACACACTCATCACAATGCTTACAATTATGCTAACCTTGCCCGCTTCGTGAAATCTCATCTTATTTTACGTAAAGGATATAGGTGTTGCGCGGAATGTTGTTCTCGCTGGAGGTCTTGGTAAATCTACGTGGATATTTCTTCTTGTTGAGGAAATTATCTCCGGAATAGTCATACGTATATTCTATATACTTAGTCTGAGTTCCATTTACCATCACCCGTTGGGTCTCTTTTAATATATTGTTCAAATAATATCCGGCATACTCAGCATAGGCGAAAGACAAACCATAATAAGGATTATAGCTTTCCACATCATACGTGTACGTACGAATAATCTCCTGATTTAAAGAAGGATAAAACTCCCTGACAGAGTCAATGTTGTCATATTTTTTATGTTTACCCGGATCATAATGGATGGTTCTGATGCATCTTACTATCAAATCTTTTGTGGGAACCTGGCTAATCCATGCATGGGTCTCGTCGGCATTGCCAAGGAATGTGTTATACAAAGCACTCTTGTTTTGATAAGTCATACTCTCATAAAACTCCTTGTCGTAGTTCTCTTCAATCTTAGTGATTCGTGACGTTTCCTCGTCTCTCTGGAAGGTGATTTCTTTACGCACGACACCATCGACGGTGTAGACCATCTTGTCCACCAGACGATCCGTATAGGCAATCTCGATAGATTCGGTGTATTTGGGAGTGGCGTTGAAAATCTTCGAGACCGTTTTGTCCTTGTTATACTCGAAGGTGAATACTGTTCCATCCATAAGCCGAATGCTGTCCAACACACCCTTCTTGTCGTACAGGAACGTGACATTGGGATTATCCCAGTCACTGTCGCTAAAAAACCAAATCTTGCTGATTTTACATTGAGGATTATAGATCTCGTCATCTGGTTTGCAGGAAGAGAACATTATCGTCATTGTGGCAGCAAAGGCAAGCCAAAAGAAGAATTTTTTCATAGTAGTCTTTTTTATATTAAGCGGGCAAAAATACAAAAAAAAATCAAGCCTTTTTTGAGGGGTTTTCAATTGGTAAAAAATTTCTATATTTGCACCCTGTTTTTAGAAATCAATCACAAAATTCATAAATTTAAACTCAATAATTATGGTAGAAAAAATTACATCCAGCCAGCAAGCCATTGACATGGAGGCTCGTTATGGCGCACACAACTATCATCCGTTGGACGTAGTCATCGCTCGCGGTCAGGGCCCGTTCGTATGGGACGTGGAAGGCAAAAAGTATTATGACTTTCTCTCCGCATATTCCGCAGTAAATCAAGGTCATTGCCACCCCAAAATCGTGGCTGCCATGATGGATCAATGCCAGAAGGTGTGCCTCACCTCCCGTGCTTTCTATAACGACTGTCTCGGACCGTATGAGAAATATGTGACGGAGACTTTCGGCTACGACAAGGTTTTGCCGATGAACTCTGGTGCCGAAGCCGACGAGACCGCCTTGAAACTGGCCCGTCGCTGGGGTTACGACAAGAAGGGTCTTCCTGAGAACCAGGCCAAGATCATCGTGTGCGAAGGCAACTTCCACGGTCGTACCATCACCATCATCTCCCTCTCCATCGATCCCGACGCTTATGCTGGATTCGGTCCTTTCACCCCTGGTTTCATCAAGATCCCGTACAACGACGTGGATGCTTTGGCCAAGGCTCTCGAAGATCCCATGGTTTGCGGTTTCCTCGTGGAACCCATCCAAGGTGAAGCTGGCGTGTATGTTCCCGATGAGGGATATCTGAAGAAATGCTATGACCTCTGCAAGGCCCACAACGTACTGTTTATGGCCGATGAGGTACAGACCGGTATCGCCCGTACGGGTAAGATGTTGGCTTGCGACCACGAAGGCGTGCGTCCCGACATCCTCATCCTCGGCAAGGCCCTCTCCGGTGGCACGATGCCTGTGTCCGCCGTTTTGGCCGACGACGACATTATGCTCAACATCAAGCCGGGTGAGCACGGCTCCACCTTCGGCGGCAACCCCATCGCCTGCCGCGTGGGCATCGCAGCCCTCGAGGTCGTGAAGGAAGAGAAACTCGCCGAACGCGCCGAATACCTTGGCAAGATCTTCCGCGAAGAGATGAACAAGGTCAATAGCCCGCTCATCAAACAAGTGCGTGGCAAGGGCCTCCTCAACGCCATCATTATCCAACCCACCAATGGCAAGGAAGCTTGGGACGTGTGCGTGAAGATGAAGGAACTCGGCGTGCTCGCCAAGCCGACTCACCAACACATCATCCGCTTCGCTCCTCCTTTGGTCATCACCGAAGAAGAACTCCGCGATGCCATCAGCCGCATCAAGGAAGCCATCCTCTCTTTTGAATAATCCTCAATCTCTTATAACGAAAAAGGCGGAGCGAAGCGCTCCGCCTTTTTTTATACGAGTGACCGTATAAGTTTCTCTTCGTCGCCAGGCAAGAGGTAGATGGGCGGAATCTCGATCATCGTGAAAGCGCCGTAGCGCTCCTCCTTCTGCATACGCATGGCGGCGCGGGCAACAGCCACGAGCACTTGGCCCGTCAACGCGGGATTGTTGATGGCCATATTGAACTCGAAACGTTGGTTGTGGGTACATCCGCTCACGCCCGAGCGGGTCAGGTTGACGCCGTGGGCCACATTGTTGAGCACATCTATGGAGTCCACCTGGACGACGTGGGTCTCGTCGTGGGCGAAGTAATCATCTTCCAAGAGCAATCTCTCCACGGTGGAGAAGCTGGCGCCTTCTTCCAACTCAACGTACACCATACGGCGATGGATGCCGGTGCCGAGCGGGATGGTCATCGAGAGGGCGTCCTTCACGCCGGGGATGGCCTTGGCGGCCACGGTGTGGCCCATACTGCGTCCCGGGCCAAAGTTGGTGTAAGTGATGCCCTTCGGGGCGATGGCCTGCAAGAGGGCACGCACCACGGAGTCGGAGCCAGGGTCCCAGCCAGCGGCGATGACGCTCACCGCCTTATGCTGGCAAGCAAATGGGGTCAGACGCTGACGAAGGTCGTAGATCTGGCCGTGGATGTCGAAACTGTCCACAGTGCATACGCCGCGCAGCAACAGTTTCTCGGCATAAACCGGAACCTCGCGCGTGGGAGTGCACAACACCGCCACGTCCGCCTCGATGGCATCCAAATTGTCATTATGGTGAAAAATGCCGCATAATTGCATATCTTCTGCGGACTCTACGGCCTGTTCAACGGCCTTTCCTATGTTGCCATAACCAATAATCGCTACTTTTGTTTGCATTTTAGTTGTTTTTTAAAATAAAGCGCCAAAGATACGATTTTTTTCAAAAAAAGATGTAAACGCTCCTCCATCATCTACCGATATCCGCTCTCTGCCACCTGCTATCCGCTTTTTTTATATCTTTGCGGCCTCAAAACGACAGACCATGGCAGAAGAACAATTTATCGATTATGTGAAAATTTTTGGTCGCTCGGGCAACGGTGGTGCCGGCTCCGCGCACCTGGCACATACAGCGCGCAACCCCAAGGCCGGCCCCGATGGTGGCGACGGCGGGAAGGGCGGCAGCGTCATCGTACGCGGCAACAGGAACCTCTGGACCCTGCTCCACCTGCGCTACACCAAACACGTGTTCGCCGAGAACGGCGGCAATGGCCAGAAGAACCAATGCTTCGGCAAAAATGGCGAAGACGCCATCATCGAGGTTCCCCTAGGCACCATCATCAAGCTGGCAGAAACCGATGAGCTGCTAGGCGAAGTGCTGGAAGACGGCCAAGAGGTCGTTGTCATGAAGGGTGGCCGCGGCGGCTTGGGCAACGTCCACTTCAAGAGTGCCACCATGCAGACCCCACGTTTTGCACAACCCGGCGAACTCGGCACCGAAGGATGGCTCACCATTGAACTCAAGGTGCTCGCCGACGTGGGACTCGTAGGCTTCCCCAACGCCGGCAAGTCTACCCTCATCAGCCAACTGTCCAATGCCAAACCTAAAATAGCCAACTACCCCTTCACTACCCTCAAACCCAACTTGGGCATGGTCGCCTACCGCGACTTCCAGTCCTTTGTCATTGCAGACATCCCCGGTATTATCGAAGGCGCCTCCGAAGGCAAGGGCATAGGCCTGCGCTTTCTCAGACACATCGAACGCAACTCCGTACTCCTTTTCATGGTCCCCATCGCTGGCGAAGAGGGCACTCGCACCGCCGAAGAGATCATCAAGGAATTCAAGATCCTCCAACATGAACTGGAAGCCTATAACCCTGAACTTCTTGACAAACGATATCTGGTGGCAATCACCAAATGCGATCTGGCCCCAGCCGATGAAATGAAAGCCATCACGCAAGAAGTGGCAAAAAAATTGCCGACAATTTCCATCTCCTCCCTGACCAACTTCCACCTTAACGAGATAAAAGACAAACTTTGGGAATTATTAAATCAATAAATTTTAAATAAATTACTCATTAATAACTATTTACAAAACATCGAAGGTGGATCAGAAAAAAATTGAGTTGAAATAAGTAGTGAATGAAAAAAAATGTATTTTTGCAGCGTCAAAAAGAACCTAAAGATAAATATTAAGAGAAAATGGCAAAGAAAGTTAAAGAAGCTCGTCAACAAGTGATTTTGGAATGCACCGAGCAAAAGGCAAGTGGCGTACCGGGAATGTCCAGATATATCACCACGAAGAACAGAAAAAACACTCCCGACAGACTGGAATTGATGAAATACAATCCCTATCTGAAGAAAATGACATTACACAAAGAAGTTAAATAATAAAATTTTATAGAGATGGCAAAGAAGGTAGTTGCAACATTGAAAAGAGAAGGTGGCGTAACCTACACCCGCGTGGTTAAGATGGAACGCTCACCGAAGACTGGAGCATACACATTCAAAGAAGCTGTTATTGACTCCACAACTGTAAAAGACTTTTTGGCTAAAAAGTAATATTTTGTTTTCATGGTTGAAGAAAGGTGGACCGCTCGGTCCGCCTTTTTTCGTTATGTGTAGTAGGGTCGCAAAATATCGCGGCCCTACTACATATATAAATAACCAACGGCCCAAAAAACAAAAAAAATCCCGCCATCCGGCGGGATTTTTCGTATAGTGCAAAAAGATTCTACTCGTTGCGGATGGCGGCCTGAGCTGCAGCAAGACGAGCCACCGGCACGCGGAACGGGGAGCAGGAAACGTAGTTGAGGCCTGTCTTGAAGAAGAACTCAGCAGCTGTAGGATCGCCACCGTGCTCGCCACAGACGCCGCACTTGAGTTCAGGACGAGTGCTACGGCCACGACTAACGCCCACTTGCACCAACTCACCCACGCCTTCGCTATCAAAGCTATTGAACGGGTCGGCAGGGATGATCTTCTCGTCCACATAAGTCTTCACAATGGCATTGACATCGTCGCGGCTGAAGCCGAAGGTCATCTGGGTGAGGTCGTTGGTACCGAAAGAGAAGAACTCGGCTACCTCAGCGATTTGGTTGGCAACGAGGGCAGCACGCGGAATCTCGATCATCGTACCGAACTTGTAGTTAATCTCGACACCATATTTGGCTTCCACTTCACTCTTAACGCGGGTGGCGATCGCCTTCTGATGACGCAACTCGGCTGCGTTGATGGTCAGCGGAACCATGATTTCCAACATCGGATGATTGCCTTCTTTCATCAACTCTGCGGTGGCGGAGAAGAGAGCGCGGAACTGGGTCTCGGTGATTTCGGGATAGATAATACCCAAACGCACACCTCTGAGGCCCATCATCGGGTTCACCTCGTGCAAGGCATCGATACGTTTCTTGATCTCTTCATATTCAAGACCATGTTCTTTAGCTACGATACGTTGTTTTTCTTCTGTTTGGGGCACGAACTCATGCAACGGCGGGTCCATCAAACGGAAAGTCAACGGTTTGCCATCCATAACTTTGAGCGTACCCTTAGCAGCCTCACGAATATAGGGTTCTAACTCGTTCAAAGCTGCGACACGCTCCTCGAGTGTATTGGCGAGAATCATATTACGCAATTTCTCGAGAGGTTTCTCACTGTTCTTACCATAGAACATGTGTTCGATACGGAACAAACCGATACCTTCAGCACCGAAGTTGATAGCTGTTTGTGCGTCTTCCGGCGTGTCGGCATTGGTACGAACGCCCATCTTGCGATATTTGTCAACGAGTTTCATGAATTCTTGGAAGAGTGGATTTTCGGTGGCGTCAATCATCTTGACTTCCTCAGCGTAAACCCAACCTTTGGAGCCATTCAAGCTCAACAAGTCACCCTCTTTGAAGGTCTGGCCATCAATGGTGACAGTTCTGTTGTTCATATCAATCTTCACAGCGTCGCAACCTACGATACAGCATTTGCCCCATCCGCGGGCCACGAGAGCGGCGTGAGAGGTCATACCTCCACGTGCTGTCAGAATACCCGTTGCGGAACGCATACCTTCCACATCCTCGGGATTGGTTTCCTCACGAACAAGGATATTCTTGATCTTCTGAGCCGTATATTCTTTGGATTTTTCGCTGTCAAGAGCGATTACACCAACAGCGCCGCCAGGACCTGCGGGCAGACCCTTAGCCAACACGGTGTGCTTCTTCTCATCAGCGGCATCCAAAATCGGGTGCAGCAGCTCATCGAGTTGAGCGGGCGTAAGACGCATCACGACCTCCTTCTCGTCAATGAGGCCTTCATGAAGCATATCCAAAGCCATCGTCATTGAAGCCACACCGGTACGTTTGCCCACGCGGCATTGCAACATATAGAGTTTGCTCTCTTGGATGGTAAACTCGATGTCGAGCATATCGTGATAGTTCTTTTCGAGGATGCTGCGGATGTCGCAGAGTTCCTTATAAGTCTCGGGCATCAACTCCTGCATGGAATGCATCATCTTGTTCTGCTCGTTCTTGGTCTCGTCGTTGAGCGGGTTGGGGGTACGGATACCAGCCACCACATCCTCGCCTTGAGCGTTGATGAGCCACTCGCCGTAGAACTGGTTGTCGCCAGTGGCGGGGTTACGGGTGAAGGCCACGCCGGTGGCGGAGTTTTCGCCCATATTGCCGAACACCATCGCTTGCACGTTGACGGCAGTACCCCAATCATCGGGGATGCCTTCGATACGACGGTAAGAGATGGCCTTCTTGCCGTTCCAGCTCTTGAACACGGCCTTGATGCCGCCTTCGAGTTGGGCCTTGGCGTCGTCCGGGAATTCGGTGCCGAGCACTTCCTTGATCTTAGCCTTGAAGGCGTCGGCAAGGCGAAGCAGCTCCTCGGCCGTGATCTCAGTGTCGCTCTTGTAACCGCGAGTATGCTTGAACTCGTCGAGCATATCGTCTAAGATCTTGCGGATGCCCTTGCCGTCGGCCGGCTCGATGCCCTCGGCCTTCTCCATCACCACGTCGGCATACATCATAATCAGACGACGGTAGGAGTCATAGACGAAACGAGGGTTGTTGGTCTTCTTGATAAGACCCGGCAACGTCTTGGAACTCAAGCCGATGTTAAGTACGGTATCCATCATGCCGGGCATGGAGCTGCGTGCGCCGGAGCGGCAGGAGACGAGCAGAGGATTCTCAGCGTCGTCGTATTTGAGGCCCATAATGTTCTCCACATTCTTCATACCAGCCCAAACCTCATCCATGAGGCCGGCGGGCAGTTGGCAGTTGTTGGCATAATAGGCGGTGCAGCATTCCGTGGTGATGGTCAAACCGGCGGGTACCGGCAGACCGAGGAGGCACATTTCAGCAAGGTTGGCACCCTTGCCGCCGAGAAGGTTTTTCATGTCAGCTTTACCCTCAGCGGTCTTTCCCCCAAAGGTATAAACGTACTTAACGTTGCTCATATTCAATGTTATTAAGTTAATAATTAGGGTTCCATTTTTAAGGGTGCAAAGATACGAAAAAATCCTTTATGTTTGCTTTTGCGAGGGGTATAATCTTCTATTAGCCCTGCATGACAGAGAATAGGTGTTAGGGTACAGTAAACAGGTACAGGATACAGGAAGGTTTTATCTGACCACCTTGCGTGTGACAGGTCCTTTTTCGGTATTGGCACGCACAATGTAAACGCCGGTGGCGAAATCGGCAATACTGACAACGGCATTGTCTCTATCAAGATTGACAGTTTTCAGCAACTTGCCCGATAGGTCATAGATTTCTACAGACTTGATGTTGCACTCCCCACTGACAACAAGCTGTCCGTCGTAGGCGAACACTTGCAAATCACTCATCACAACATCAGAAATGCCTAATGGAACGTTGGTTGCTATGTTGGAGAGGACAATGTTCTCACTCTTAGTAGGATTACATGGTGTGGTCAGCATGATGCCCACTTGGTAGTAAATGTTGCCTGCCGGAGCCGACACATCGGTGTAAGTAGTGTTACCTCCAGATGGCATCACATCGATCAACTGTATGTTGGAGGGATCAGTACCGCGGTAAATAACATAGGTTGTGTAATCCGCTCCCTCATATTCTGTCCATACCAAATTCCATTGGGTGCCAAGACCTTGGCCGATAGTAAGGTGCATGGTCTTGTGTATTTCGCTCAGTTCTGATTCGTGGCCATAAATGTTGGTGGCACTAAGGCGGTAGCGGTAACTACGCGTGCGCGGATGCGAGGAGGTGTCCTCCCATGCGGACAAGGAATCGTAAGGAACGGTGGATAACAACTCATATACACCGGAGGTGTTACCCTCGCGATATACTTGATAGGATGCTACGGTTTGATCTTTCTCCCACAGTATAACATTGTGGTCGTTCTCCACAGTAACCATACAGATAGGGGGTGTTAGGGCAAGAACAAACTGGGCAGCAAAAGAGGTATCCTGGGTTAAATTGATGGTGCGGGGGTTGTCGGTGTTGCCATCATTCCATTGAAGGAAATGATATCCTGAGTCGGCGATAGCCTGAATCTCCACAATTGTGTCTGAGCAATAAATACCGTTTGAAACATACTGGGGAAGAATCATCGCAAAACCTCCGTCATTAAAAGATAAATCAAGATGGATATTAGCCCCTGGTTCCTGATAATTGTGTTGTCCCCAGGCATTTTGATAATTGGATGTTGCCCCACAGGGAATATTGATAATATGAGCTAACATTAAATGAGTGCAATAGCTTGCGTTTAATGGCCAAAAATGACCCATATTCAAAGTGTCAATAATCCATCCCAAAAAAGCACCATTTCCAATAAAATTAACAGAACTGGGAATAGTGACATTGGCAAGCGAGGTGTCTGAATGGAAAGCATAATAATCTATCATGCTAACAGAATTGGGAATCATGAGGCTTGTGAGCAAATAACAATGGGAAAAAGCAGAACTTCCGATCGTGGTGACGGAATTGGGTATTCTGACACTTGCAAGAGAATGACAATGGTTAAAAGCGAACGTCTCGATAGAAGTAACAGTGTTGGGGATTATGACACTTGTGATAGAATGACAATCCCTAAAAGCATAAGGTCCAATGGAGGTAACGGGATATGCATTCCCATAAACAACAGTGTCTGGTATTATTAAATCCCCTGCGATAGAAGAGTAATCATCTATTGTTGGTCTAACTACGGTCACCCCAGAACCTGAATTATTAAAGTTATAATACAGCGTTTGACCGCTCGGTGCCACGGCGCTGAAATCATAATCTTGCGCTTGGGCGGGCTGGATTAACAATATTATAGCAAGAGTGAAAAGGGAGAATAAAAGGTGTTTCATAATAGTTCTTTTTTAATAAATATTTGCCAATCCTTTGGCAAAAGCACCATTCCAATTGACTTTGCAAAGATATGAATTTTTCTGGCAATGATATAGGAGTTGACCTTTCATGAAAAAAATGGGGAAATTTCGTTTATTATGTCCGCGGCATCTCTGGTGCCACACCCAAAGACTCCCCTTCCATTTTAGAAGGGGAGTTTTAAGGTGTCCGCACGGATGTGCAGACAACAGAGTTGATGCGCATTTACGCGCAACAAACAAAATACAAAAATATAAAATTTGGCTATGGTAAATTAATTCATATAACAGAAACCAACATTGGGTCAACTTCTATATCATTACCTAAATTTTCATAACAATCATCAAGTTTCTGATGGAAAATTTCACCAAATCTCAAGACTCATGTAACCCAATGGGATATCATTGTTTTCAGTCTTGGTTGTTATTTTTTTTGCGCGGTGTTGTAAACAACAGCAGGTTCTTCCGCTGTTGCAATATTAGACTCTTTTTCTTTGTATTTTTTTGTCATGGTAGCTTTTTTAAGGGTGCAAAGATATGAATTCTTCTGTTTTTAAACCACACTTCATAAAAGAAGATTCTTTACATTACATCCCCATCCCTTGGCCGCCTTGACCTCCCTGGGCCTGCGCCTGGGCGCCCTCCAACTCCATCTTGCCGAACTTGAAGGTGATGCCGGCACGGATGCTGCGTCCCATCCAACTGCTCCAGGTGGTGCTATTCGATGTATAATACGGATTATTGACATCAGTACCCATTCTGTTCCAGTTGAAGATGTCGCGTACATCCAGATGGATGGAGATACGGCGCTTCCAGAACTCCGCGCGCAATCCGGCGTCAATGCTGTAGCGCGGACGCGTGACCGTGAACATGGACACACTCTTGGAACTGTAATTGGCCGAAGCGTTCACCTCCAACACATCCCACATCTTGGCCCAAAAATTCAACCGAAAACTGTACCCTAAATTATCCACCGTATAGGGCGTTTCCTCTTTGCGGAACTGGAACGAGGATTTCATATAGTACAGGTTGGCATAGAAGCGGATGCTCATGAAGGCCTTGAGCCGGTACATCACATTCAATTCCGCACCGGTGTTGAGCGACTTGCCCGCATTGACCGGCATGGTGTAGGTGACATAACGCCCGAAGAAGGGACTGTAGGCCACATCCGACTGCGAACTGAACTCATCCTTGCTGTTCTTGAACCAGGCGTTGAGGCCGATGTTACCGAACTTGTTGATGTACTTAGTCCATCCCGCCTCAATGGAATTAGTGAAAGTCTGCCGCAAATCAGGATTTCCTGTACTGTAGCCATCCTCGCCGTAATCGATAAAGGTGCACAAATCATCACCGTCGGGGTTGTTCACACGGCGGGTGTAACTGAGTTTGAAGTTGTGCATATTCTTGGTGCGGTAACTTAAATGGAGGGAGGGGTAAAGCCCCCAATAGCCCTTGTGTACACTATATTCAGGAGCATTGAGCACATTCAGATTGTAGATTTCATACTCGGTGCGCAGGCCGCCCTTGAGGGTGAAACCGCCAAAGCGATGCTGCAAGGTGGCGTAGGCGTCAAAACTTCCGTCACGACTGCGCACATCCTTAAAACGGATCTCATCCAGCACATATTCGCCGGTGGAGAACACCAATGTGTCATAACGCTGATAATTCAAGCGAGGATCATAGTCTCCCGACACACCTATTTCTATCTCCCCATCCTTGTGATATGGAATGGTATAGTCCAATGAAGCATCCACGCCCAGCATCCTGTATCGGTTTTGTAGTTTCTGTTTCTTGTCCAAATGATCCAAATAAAAGTAGTCGCGTGATGCGTCTCCGGTTTGTTTTCTGCCCCATGTCCAGAAACTCATATCCGCGCTGATTTTATGCCCTTTGCTGTTGAACTTGTGCTCGTACCACATCCCGCCATAACCGCCACCTCCTAAAATGCTTTGTTCCTGGTTGTTGAAGTAGGATCGGTTGCTTGGATTATAGATGTATTCCTGATGGTAGGTGGAATCCCAGTAGGTATAGCCGCCAAAACCGGGATAACCACCCGCCCAGAAATACAGACTGTTCATCGTATCGGGGGTGTAGGAACCGTTGATGTAAAGGCCAAAATCGTGACTGAATTGTCGGAACTGGTTGATGCTGTGGGTAGTGGTTGATGTGTCGCCCTCGTCCGTCAATATGGTGCGAAACGATTCACTCTTGTTTTTATTGATGCTATAGGAATAATGGAAATAAGTACTGATGGAGAATTTCTCGTTGGCATAGACATAGGAGATGAAGGGAGTGATTTCGGGTGTGGAGGAACCGCGCACACCGAAGCTCAAGAAGCTGTTTTTCTTAATCTTAGAGGTGGTCACAATGTTGATGATGCCTCCGCTTCCTTGGGCGCTGTAACGAGCCGACGGGTTAGTGATGACCTCAATCTTCTCGATGCTGCCAGCGGGCATCTGCTGGATGAACTGCTTGAGTGCCTCGGCATTCATGTTGGAGGGCTTGTTGTTGATCCAGATCTCCACGGAGGAGACGCCACGCAGGGTGACGTTGCCTTCTACGTCCACCTCCACGCCAGGGGCGTTCTGCAAAGCATCCGCCGCCGAGCCTGATTGTATGGTGGGGTCCTCAGCCACATTGTAGAGCGTCTTCTCGCCGTCGATCATATACACCGGCTTCTCGCCCGTAATCTTGACCTCCTGCAAGTCCGTGCTGATCTTCTTCATCATCACTTCGCCCAAGTCGACCGGACTGGAACCGCCGGCAACCGTCACGGGCATCACCAAAAGATCGTAGCCCACCAGGGAGGCCTTCAACAGATAATTGCCCACCGGTACATTCTCAAACTCAAATTGTCCGCTGGCGCCACTGAACGTATTATCCACCACTCGTGCGGTGGAGTCGGCCGTCACCAATCCAATGGTCGCATAAAAGATTTTTTCGTGACTCAACGAGTCGACCATCGTGCCAACAATTTTGTAGTTGCCTTGAGCCGCAGCCCCGAAGAAAAGACATACACACAGTAGAGTCGACAAGAAATGCTTTGAAAAGGTCATAGAATTATATTCTTAAATTATCAATCAAAATTAAAAGTCGCTAAAGTACTAAAAAACGTTACAGTTCGCCATTTCGTATATATATATTTATAATCATCTATAAACAAATTGGTTACAAAAACACGATGGTAGCATTTTCACATTTGGGGCATCATATATATAAAAAATTAGTTATGTGTTTTGGTTATTTAGTGTATTAACAAACTAAAACACCGCAAAGATACAACAAGATTTTCTTTCTCATCCCATAAATGAAAATTTTTTCGTATTGAAAATCTGACTGTTATGAAATCGACATGAAATACGTTCTTATTATCAGGTCAATTTTGGGAGAAAAACAATGACGTTCCATTGTCAGCGCAACTTGTCACGCAAAAAGGAGTGGCGTACATAGGAAAAGAATCCCGTCACACCGAGCACATTCACAATCCAGGCGGTCCAGAAGGCCCAATGGTATCCAAAATGTTCGGCGACGACGCCTCCGACGAGGACACCGAGGCCGAGGCCCACATCCCAGCTAATTAATATGGAAGAATTGGCCGTTCCTCGCTGGGTATGGGGTGCAAGATTAATAAACATATTTTGATAGGCAGGCCACATGTGTCCGTTTCCCAAGCCGATCACCAAAGCGGAGCCGTAGTAGCCAATCGGATTGTGAAGCAGGGCAAACAACAGATAGCCTATCACGGAAATGGAGATGCCCACGGAGGCATTTTGGACGATTTTGCCCTGTCGAAGGGTACGTGAGCCGACGAGGCGCGAGAGGATCAGGCCGATGGAGAGCAGCATGAAAAACAGGGCCGAGCCCCCGCTGATATTGAGTTCTTCTTTGCCATAGATGGCCACGTAAGTAGAGATTACGCCGTAGGAAAAGGCGAAGCACACCATGGTCAGCGCTTCGCTCCACCCTTTGAGAAGGAAGAAGCGGTCGAGTGAAATCTTAGGTTTATCTTTTATGAGTTCACGTTGATTAAGTTTCAGCGAAGCATTGATGGAAAAGCCTATGGCAGAAGTGGCCAAAGAAAGCCAAAAGAGCAGTTCAAAGCTATCCGTCAAATGCAAGATATAGATAGCCAGGGCGGGGGCGATTGCCGAAGCGATATTATTGCTAAGGCCATAATAGCCTATGCCTTCGGCGCGTCGCGAAGGATGGAGCACATCGATAGCCACCGTGCTGTTGGACACGGTCACCGCCCCGAAGGGAGCACCGTGCAGAGTACGTACGACGGCAAACCATAGCAAGGAACCGGCCAAAAGATAACAACCGAAAAGAAGACTGAAAAGTCCGTAAAAAAGCAACAGGACCTTCTTTCTTGGGAAGCTATCGACGAAAAACCCACTGAAGGGACGAATGAGCAGAGCCAATAGCGTATAGCCCGACAGTACAATGCCGATCATCTGCTTATCTGCGCCAAAAGTCTCCTTCAAATACAACGGGAGCAGCGGTGTCAACAACATAAAGGAGAAAAAGATCATGAAGTTTGCCACCCAAACTTTCAGATAGTTTCGGTTCCACAGGGGTTCTTGTTTCTCAATCTTTTCTTCGACGGTCATATTTTTTTGCGGGCGCAAAATTACAAATTAGTCATGAAATGATTAAACCTAACAGATGATTTCTTGTCATTGAAGTTTATCGACTAAAATTTATCAACTAATAAATATTATAAAAATGAAAAAACTATTCGTAATGTTCGGTGTCTGTGCATTTCTTTTTGCCAGCACGCAAGCTTTTGCTCAAGTTAAAGAAAAACCTGTGGAAGCTCCCAAAGAAAAAATGTGTGAAAAATCTTGTGATTCAAAGTTCGCAGACCCAGAAGTCATAGCCCAATTCAAGATGGAGTATTTGCACAATCATCTTAAATATGAAGGCAAGCAAAATGATGCTTTTTGGAAGGCTTACGACAAATATAATAAAGCGCAACAAGCCGCTCAAGAGAAATACAAAAAAGCATTAGAGAAAGAGGGCATTCCGGCAAACCAATGCTGCATGAAAGAGGGTAATGACAAACTTTCACCTGCACAAAAGACGAAGGCCTACACATTGGACTTGGGGAAGCGTCAATCATTATTGGCTGCAGAGCAAACCTTCTTCAAAGAGATCTCCAAGGCGCTGAACAAAGAGCAGATCGCACAGTATCTGGATGCAGTGAGAGATTGCAATCGAGAGTTGGCCATGATTCGCGAGAAAGAGGCCAACAGAAACGCCAAGCATTCTTTCAAGGCCGGCGCCAAGAAGCCTTCCGTAGGGGTCACTAAGCAACTCAAGCCAAAAGACAGATAATCAAAGTACTACAAATAAAAAAAGGATGGCCGTTGGTCATCCTTTTTTTGTGCCCAGGACAAGAGTCGAACTTGCACGGGAGTACTCCCACTACCCCCTCAAAGTAGCGTGTCTACCAATTCCACCACCTGGGCTCTTTAGCGGCGGCAAAAATACACTTTTTTTAATATTTATTCGTCTCAAAAAAATTTTTTTTCGTTTTTTTTCAAAAAAAATCGTACCTTTGCATTCTTAAACTAATAATAGTAATATGGCCCAAAAGAAAGTTTTATTCATCACCCCAGAGATATTTCCCTATTTCCCAGAGGGTTACATCTCCAATATCTGTCGTTACCTGCCTCAAGGCATCCAGGAACGCGAGAATGAGATTCGCACCTTCATGCCTAAGTTCGGCTGTGTAAACGAGCACCGGCACATGTTGCACGAGGTCATCCGTCTCTCTGGTCAAAACATCATCATCGAAGACACGGACCACCCCTTGATTATCAAGGTGGCCTCGCTACAAAACGTCCGCATGCAGATATATTTCATTGACAGCGAGGATTTCTTCAAGCGGAAGACTCCTTATTATGATGAAGCAGGCGTCTTCTATCCCGACAACGACTCACGCGCCATATTCTATGCCAAAGGTGTTGTAGAAACCGTTCGCAAGTTGGGCTGGGAACCCGACGTAGTGCATTGCTGCGGCTGGATTTCCGCATTGGTTCCTTTGTTCATCAGGACCCTCTACAAGGACAATCCTTTGTTCCAAGGCACCAAGATAGTCTATTCCATCATGCCTGACCAATTCTCTGAGAAGTTCTCGGCCAACTTCGCCAAGAAGCTGCGCCTTACGGGCATCCCAAGCGAATGCTTGTCCCGCTTCCGTTCCCCTGGATACGACCAAATCATCCAATTGGCCGTGGACTATTCCGACGGCGTCGCGCTGACCAAGGATCACAAGAAAAAACTCGTCTCCTACGTTGAACAGACCGGAAAGCCTATTCTCCAACATCCGGACGACGACAATTACGTCGATATGTATGACGAATTTTACGACATGATACTCTCCGAAGAGTCTAAGAACGAATAATTTTTATGACAAGATTTAAAAGCATCGGACTACTCGCCATACTCGTCCTGTTTTTCTCCGCTTGCAACCACGAGCCTTCCCCCATTGGTCTGGATTTGATTGACCAAGTCGGCACCGAGTTTTCGGACACAACCTCCATCGTCGCCTATTCCTGTTTGGAAGACACGATCAACACCACTAAAATGTCGGCGAACGTGGTGGGTAATATCCACGATCCTATTTTCGGTGACAGCAAGGCTTCCATCTATGCACAGTTTGCCTTAAGTGGTTCTTCTGTCAACTTCGGCGACAATCCGGTTATCGACTCCGTGGTGTTGACTTTACAACTCTCATCTTATTATGGGGACACCACATCCGGGGTGGGCATTCGAGTCTATCAGCTCACCGAAGGGATGTCCTCCCAAACCCACTATTACCAGAACAGCACTGTAGCTTTCAACAACACACCTCTTAATTACCAGTTGACCAACTATACCATCGCGCCAAAGACCAGCGTCATTGTTGACACCGGAGAATACACCCCCCATATCCGCATTCGTCTGTCACAAGCATTCGGACAATACCTACTCAACAACCAATCGCACATGTCCAGCAACAGCGATTTCCAATCTTTCTTCAAGGGGCTCTGTATCTCAGCCATCTCACATACTGGATCCACCGGTTATATGCTCATCACCAACATGACCAGTTCCTTGTCCGCCATCACTTTGTATTACCACAATAGCGCCTCCTCCACCACGACCAAATACAACTTCGTTTGCAATACCGAATGCCCTCGTTTTACTAATTTCACTCATGAATACAACCGATCCTCCAATGCCGACTTCAACCAAGAGGTCTTAGCCGGAGATCACTCCTTGGGGGCCAAGACACTCTTCGTTCAAGCTACGGGAGGCGTCAAGACAAGAATCACATTTCCACATCTTCAAGAAGCCTTCAAGGCCTTGGACAATCGTGTGGTCATCAATCGTGCAGAGCTAGTCATCACCAACGTCGAACCCAACGAGCAATTTCTGGTACAGCCTGCCGCTTTATCCATCCAAGGCATAGAAAAAAACACGGGCAAGATTCTGTATCTCCCCGATGATGAAGTTTATACCAGCTCCAACTATTTTGGGGGCGTGTACAATGCCGAACGCCAAGAGTATCGATTCCGCATCACGGAATATGTCCAGAATCTAATTCTCGACAACTCCACCCTATCCAACTCCATTAATTTGGTTGTGAAAGGTTCCAGTGTCCGAGCCAACCGCCTCGTCTTCGGCGGCACGGGACTCACTGATGAGAAGCGCTTGAGGCTGGAGCTTTCCTACACCACCTACTAACGAGGAACCAGGAATGGCAGACAATTATTTGGAAAGCAAGTTCGACGAGCTGCACGCCGGTAAAAAGGCGCGGACAATCATCAAACAAGTGGGTCAATCCCTGGACTCTCTCCTACTCAAGAACCGTAGTTATCGTGGATACGACAAGAATCATGTCGTTAACACGGGTATGCTTAAGCTAATTGTAGGGGTAAACACAAAGATTCCGTCCGCACGCAACCAACAAGTGCTTCGATTCAAGCTTATCACCAAAGACAACGGTGCCGAACGCGTTTTATACAACATCAAGTTAGGGGGCGCGCTCCCCGAGCTTCATCTTCCTTTTGACGGTACGGAACCCGAGGCCTTCATTATCGTCTGCAGCACTGTCGCCGAAAACAAGATGGTGGATATCGATGCCGGCATTTCCGTGCAAAGTATGCTTCTCAAAGCGGTGGAGATGGGGCTCAATGGCATCATTATAGGTGCCTTCAACAAAGAAAACATCGTCAAAGAGTTCCAAATACCTTACGAGCCTTTGCTCATCATTGCCATTGGCAAAGGGAAAGAGACCATTCGACTTCAGGAAATCTCCGAGTCAGACAGTCACAAATATTATCGGGAAAACGGCACGCATATCGTGCCCAAAGTCAAGTTGGAAGACTTGATTATTCCGTAGGCTTCTCCTCTTTGGTTTTATCCACTTCAAATTCAAGGGTGAGATTGGAAATGCCTTCCGATTCCAGCAGCTTGCCCAGTTGATCCTTCACTTGATTTGCCTCATCCATATTCTTCACTACAACATGGGCGGCCAGAACATTGGTTTTAGGCGCCGTAGACCAAATATGGAGATGATGAACATCCACCACATTCTCCACCGTATAGATGGTTCGTACCACTTGTTCATAGTTTATGCCGGCGGGCACGCCATCCAACACAAAACGTATTGCACTGCGAGTCAGGTCAAACAAGGATAGGAGAATAATACCCACAATGACAAAGCCGATTATAGCATCCAAGTTAAACCATCCCAAAAAATGGATAGCAACGCCTTCAATCATAACGACCAGGGAAACCAAGGCATCGACCAGGATATTTCTAAATGCATTGTGTGCCTTGGAGGTACGTTTTTTGTTTTGCATGATAAAAAATGCGGTAATGCCATTCACCAATACGCCGCCGGCAGCCATCAGGGCAATCACCGTGCCATTCAACAGTCGAGGCATTTGAATTTGGTGGATGCCTCCCAAAATGATAAACACGCCTAGCACGCTCAAGACGAAGGCCACCACGACCACTAGCAAAATGGCGGCTTTCTTGTAACCGTACGTGAAACGATGCGTCGGCACGGGCTCGGTGAGTTTGAAAGCCGTAAGTACCAGCATCATACCTGCCACATCGCACAGATTGTGTGCTGCATCGGCCACCAAGCCCATCGAATGGATACAGAAACCAAATATTGTTTCGGCCAAAAGATAGACAAAGTTAATGACGATGCAAAAAAGTAGGACTTTTCGCAGATTCAGTGAACTCGATTTAGTATTAGTGGGAGACATAACTAGACGGATTGTATTTACTCTTCGTGGACACCGCTAGGCCGAATATCCTTGACGTTAAGCTGAATGTTAACCACATTGTTCCATACATTCTCCTCCACATGGTAAAGCACGTCAAAGGGTTTGTTATTCTGGATCATTTCCAGCTTATCTTTCTGATTGAATGCAATAACATCAATAGGCCGGACGGTACGGTCGGGATAAAGCACCCGAGCTTTGAGGTGTTTGTCGCCCACTATACGGGCGCCGCCTTCATCCACCACGTTAGTGGACTGGAATATAGGCTCCATGTTTCCAGGGCCAAACGGAGCGAAACGCTTCAGGTTATTGAGGAAATTATGGGTTATTTCGGAGAGGTCAAGCGGCATATCAACAGAGATCTCGGGAATGAAAGAGGTCTCCTCCAGGTTGTCGTTTACATATTGTTCAAACTTCTCTATAAACTCTTCGAGATTCTCTTCTTTCATGGAGAGGCCGGCTGCGAACTTGTGGCCGCCGAAGTGTTCAAGCAAATCGGAACAGTAATCGATACCGTCGTAAATATTAAATTCCTTGACGGAACGGGCAGAGCCTGTAATAAGGCCGTCGGAGGACTTAGTAAGAACGATGGTGGGTTTGTAGAACACCTCCACGAGGCGCGAGGCCACGATACCGATGATCCCCTTGAACCACGTAGGGTTGTAGACGACGATACTCTTGCGGTTAATATATTCGTGAGAGGTCTTGATCATGTGGATAGCCTCTTCCGTCGCATTTCGGTCTTGAGCCTTGCGCTCTTCGTTCTGGGTATTGATGCGCTTGCCGATATCGGCGGACTTGTCTTCATCCTCGACAATAAACAATCGCACAGACTCGCGACCGCTCTTCATACGGCCGGCTGCATTGATGCGAGGGCCGACATAAAAGACAAGGTCGGAGATGGAAATCACGCGAGAGAAGATAGTCTCCTCTTTAAATGGATAATGCACCTTGATGCCAGCCTGATCAAGGATGGATTTAATACCCATTCGCGGGAACTTGTTGATAATCTCGAGTCCGTAATGGGCGAGAATGCGGTTTTCGCCAGTGATGGCCACAATATCGGAAGCGATACTGATAGCCACCAAGTCCATACGGGAGAGCCAGAGTTGGTCGGGCAGCTTATATTTTTGGCAATAGCCTTGAATGAGCTTAAAGCCGACTCCACAGCCGGAGAGTTCCTTGTAAGGGTATGGGCAATCCTTCCGCTTGGGATCGAGGATGGCAACGGCCTCCGGCAGCTCGTCCCCTTCCAAGTGGTGGTCACACACGATGACGTCGATGCCGTACTTGTTGGCCAGTTCGACTTTATCGTTGGCCTTTATACCACAGTCGAGAGAGATGAGCAGGTTGACGTTGTTGTCGCGGCAATACTCAATACCTTGGTCGGAGATGCCATAACCTTCCGCGTAGCGGTCCGGGATATAGTATTCCACCAAATTTTTGGATTCATTGCCGATGATTTCACAGAGGAAAGAATACAAAAGGGCCACGGCGGAAGTTCCATCCACGTCGTAGTCGCCATATACCAGAATCTTTTGGTTTTCGATGATAGCGTCGGAAAGTCGTTTTACGGCTTTATCCATATCTTTCATCAAGAATGGATTGTGCAGTTTACTGATGTCGGGATTGAAAAAATCGTTGGCGGCCTCCGCCGTGCCAAGGCCGCGCTGGATGAGCAATGCTGCCAAAGGTTTTTCTATTGATAACTGGGCTGCCAGCTTATCTACTGCCGCTTTGTCAGGGATTTCATTGCATATCCAACGTTTTTTCATTTCAAGAAATTTTTTGCCAGCTGCAAAAATAAAGAATATAATTTATAAATGCAAGGTCAAGAAATACAAAAAATTACAATTTCATCTTTATGTCAATATCATCGACATAAAGTTTCATTTTTTTGTCGGTTTCGTACAGATTATTGACCGTTCGGCAGGCATGAAGCACGGTGGCGTGGTCTTTATTGCCGCAATAGGCGCCGATGACGGACAATGGCAATTTCGTGTATTTACGGGCAAAATACATGCTAAGTTGGCGGGCTTGGACTATCTCACGCTTACGTGTCTTGGCATTGATGGCATCCGTAGAGATTTTGAAATAGTCGCAGACTATCTTTTGGATATACTCAATGGAGATTTCCTTGGCGTTGGTCTTCACGTATTTATCCACCATTTCCTTGGCCAGCTCCACGGTGATGGCTTTGTGGTTCAACGACGACTGGGCCAGGATTGCGATCATGGCGCCTTCCAGTTCGCGTGTGTTGGAGGTGATACAGAGCGCCAGATAATCTACCACCTCTTTGGGGAAGGTAATTCCGTTGTTTTCTAATTTCTTGTTGATGATGGCGATACGTGTTTCCAGATCCGGCACTTGCAAGTCTGCGGTAAGGCCCCATTTGAAACGGTTCAGGATGCGGGGTTCGAAGCCGGAGATCTCCACGGGGGATTTATCAGAGGTAATAATAATCTGTTTCCCTTTTTGATGAAGATTGTTGAAGATGTGGAAAAAGGCTTCCTGCGTCTTGGCCTTGCCGCCGGAGATAAACTGGATATCGTCGATAATCAACATATCCACAGACTGGTAAAACCAGATAAAATCGGGGACATTGTTGTTCTTATTGGCCTCGATATATTGTTGATAAAACGTGTCCGAGCTGACGTAGACCACCGTTTTGTCCGGAAAATTAATCTTGGTTTGGATGCCAATGGCGTTTGCCAAGTGAGTCTTGCCCAACCCCACATCAGAATAGATGAACAAAGGATTGAATGAAGTTTGGCCTGGGGCCTGGGCGATAGCCCAGCCGGCGGAACGGGCGAGACGATTGCAGTCACCCTCCACATAGTTTTCAAAAGTCAAAGAGTCTATCAAATTGGAAGGAATCTTATGCTTTTGGATACCGGGCAGGATAAATGGATCAGGGATCTCCTTGTTGGAGGTGTGATAGACATCGATGGGGGCCAACGTCGGCGGGTTGCTGACAGCCGGACGATTGTGTGATGGGAGCGTAATAGTCTGGTCATGCGTCGCGTCCGCCTGTTTCTCCATCAAAATACGGTATTTGAGCTTGCCTGACTGGCCCAATTCCTTTTTGATTACACTTTTCAACACCTTGACATAATGTTCTTCCAAAAACTCATAATACAAGTGGCTGGGCAATTGAAGCACTAAAGTGTTTTCTTCCAATGCCACAGGCTCTATGGGCATAAACCAGGTATTATAAGCTTCGTCTCCTACTATATCTTTAATGGTAGTCAGGCATTTTTGCCAGACTTGGGTATAATCACGGGTGATCTTATTCATGTTCAGGCACTCAAAAAAATTATTTCATTGAAAAAGAGAATATTAACAATATTCACTTATCCGTTTTCGGACATTGCAAAAATGAACAAAAAAAAGTTAAAAAAAATGACTTTTTAACCTTGATTATTAAAAAAAATTGTGTATAAAAACAGCCTGAAAAAAGAGTCTACTTTTACTATAGTGTTCTACGTCAGCAAATTATAAAACTCTTCGTATTTCCCTACATCAAACCACTGATCTTGCTGATGCCAAAACCCCTTAATACTGAGATTGTTAATATTGTGAACATAAAATGGCACAAGGGAAGACTTTTCAACAGAGGGGATTACGT
Source organism: Bacteroidales bacterium (assembly GCA_024685175.1). Classification (GTDB taxonomy): domain Bacteria; phylum Bacteroidota; class Bacteroidia; order Bacteroidales; family WCHB1-69; genus F23-D06. The sequence continues at coordinate 127,414 of JAIKWD010000027.1, read as the reverse complement.
TAATAACATCGGCATTAATGACATGAATCCCACTAAAAGCCAAGTCGATGGTTGGAGAATAGTTGTCGGGTAAAATCAGTTCCCCTGTCTTGACATTTTTCCACCCTTTCAACCTTAAATCCACAGGATCGAACATCAAATAGCGGGCGGTGCTACGCTCACGTACGGCAAGTGTCACATCGGCCTTGGACGACAAATGGTGCTCAATCATGCTTCGTAGATTGATCGTCGACAAAATATCCACATTATACAGCACCATCACATCCGCATCGCCAAGTAGGGGTTGGGCATATTTCAGGCCACCGGCCGTGTCGCGCAAATAGACTCTCTCGTCTGAGATGCGTATATCCACATCTCCTTGATAATCACGGAGATAATCAATGATCTGATCGGCAAAATGATGCACATTAACGACTACGTCGTGAATGCCAGCTTCGACCATCTTTTCGAGGACATAGGCCAACAAGGGCTTGCCTTGATATCTCACCAGCGCCTTTGGTTTGCTGGCCGTAAGCGGATAGAGGCGAGTACCCAGTCCTGCAGCGAAAATAAACCCGGTGATCTTCATACCTTAATGTTTTACACTAACTCGTTCTTTCAACATAGGCACGAAAAGAAAATCCCCAAAGGTCTCTTCTTCGTACTGATCATCATCAATTTTAGTGATTCTCTTCATGGTATGTGACGCATCGCCTACAGGGATGACCATAATGCCTCCTATCATGAGCTGTTCAAGCAATGCAGGCGGTACCTCCGGCGCACCGCAGGTGACAATGATTTTGGAATAGGGCGCAAATCGGGGATATCCTTGAAAGCCATCCCCATAAAAAACCGCAATTCGATCATCCAATTTTTCCAACAATTGCTTGGCTTTGACATAAAGTTGCTGCTGACGCTCCACCGAGAAAACTCTTCCTCCCATTTCACTCAAGATGGCAGCTTGAAACCCTGAGCCCGTCCCTATTTCCAAGACCTTGTCTCCTTGCTGCACTTTAAGTAGTTGGGATTGAAAAGCGACCGTATAAGGATGGGAAATAGTCTGGCCGTTCACCAGTTTCAACGCTGTGTTCTCATAGGCCCGATCCCATAAAAAAGACTCTACGAAACGGTGACGTTCCACCTTGTCAAAAGCATTGAGAACATTTTCATCAGTAATGCCTTTTTGCCGAAGCTCGTCGATAAGTCTTTTTTTTGCGCCTAGCAATAGATAGTTATCTGTCATAGTAATGGTTTGAAGGTGCAAAGATACAATTATCCATGGATTTCACTTTTAGTATTGAATAATTAATATTATTTTATGGTAATACTAGGATAAAAAATCGTCATTTTTGGGGATGCCATGATTATTGACAATTGTGTTCTTTTGCAAGTTGCTTATAGAACACACTACAAAAACTATGGATAAAGAACATCAACGACTCGTGGATATGCCCACCGGCACGCAGTGTGTGGTGGTCAAGCTCAGCGGTCACGGCGGTTTCCGCCACCGCCTGATGGAGTTGGGTTTCGTGCGTGGCGAGAAGGTTCGTGTCATCAAGAACGCCCCCTTGCGCGACCCGATCGAGTATGAGATTATGCAGAGCCACGTCTCCCTGCGCCGTATCGAAGCACAACATATAGAAGTGGTACCCATAACGGACGAGGAAGCCGAGAGTTACAACTTCAACGGCACCATAACCGAAGAGACCACCCGCATCTTCGGCGAGCGCGGCAAGACCGTCACCGTAGCCCTCGTGGGTAACCCCAACTGCGGCAAGACCTCCTTCTTCAACCACGCCACCGGTATGCGCGAGAAGGTGGGCAACTACAGCGGCGTCACCGTCGATTCTAAAATGGGCATCTTCAACTACAAAGACTACACCATCCAGATCGTCGACCTGCCCGGCACTTACTCCCTCACCGACTATACCCCCGAAGAACTATATGTGCGCGAATACATCTTCGAGAGCCATCCCGATGTCGTTCTCAACATCGTGGACGCCTCCAACCTCGAGCGCAACCTCTTCCTCACCACCCAACTCATCGATATGAACGTGCCGATGGTGATGGCCCTCAATATGTTCGACGAACTGGAAAAGAACAACGACAAACTCGACATCCCGATGCTGAGCACAATGTTGGGTTTCCCCATCGTGCCCACGGTTTCCTCCAAAGGCACCGGCATGGAAGATGTAATGAAAAACATCGTTGACGTCTACGAGAACCTCGAGGAAAACACTAAGCACATCCACATCAACTACGGTCCCGACATCGAGAAGAGCATCGACATCCTCAAGGCCATCATCAAGAAAGACATCGACTTCGACAGCGAATACCCTACGCGTTACGTAGCCATCAAGTTGCTGGAGAACGACAAGGCCACCATCAAAACGTTGGACAAGCATTCCGAAAAAGACGAGTTGGTCAAGGTGGCCGCCGAGCAACGCACCATTTTGGAGAAGGACTTCCGCGAAGACGCCACCTCCGTGATTTCGGGAGCCAAGTTCGGCTTCATCCGCGGCGCTTTGGCCGAGACCTTCGCCATAGGCAAGGACAGAAGCAAGCAAAAGGCCTACACAGTTGACAATATATTGACAAACAGATGGTTGGGATTCCCCATCCTAATCTTCTTCTTGTGGTTTATGTTCCAGATGACCTTCACCTTGGGTGCATATCCACAGCAATGGCTCGAGATGTTCTTCGGCTGGCTGGGAGGCCTGTTCAACCACTGGCTTCCCGACGGAATGTTGAAGGACTTGATCGTGGACGGCATTATCGCAGGCGTGGGCGGCGTTTGTTCGTTCCTGCCCAACATTTTGATATTGTTCTTTTTCATTTCCATCTTGGAGGACACAGGCTATATGGCCCGTGCCGCCTTCTTGATGGACAAGCTGATGCACAAGATGGGATTGCACGGCAAATCGTTCATCCCTTACATCATCGGCTTCGGATGCAGCGTGCCCGCCATTATGGCCACCCGCACGCTGGAAAACCGCAAGGACCGCATCCTCACCATCATCACCGTCCCCTTTATGTCATGCTCGGCGCGACTGCCCGTCTATTTGCTGCTCATCTCGGCCATTTTCACCAAGTATCAAGGCCTGATATTGACCGGCATCTACCTCATCGGCGTGCTGATGGCTGTCATCACCTCCTTGCTGATGAAGAAGATCGCCTTTAAGGGGCAGTCCGACCAGTTTGTGATGGAGCTGCCTCCATACCGAATCCCGACCTTCCGCAATGCAGTCATCCATATGTGGGACAAGAGCGTACAATATCTCAAGAAGATGGGTACGGTCATCTTGGTGGCCACCATCATCATCTGGGCGCTGGAATACTTCCCGCAGCATAGTCCGCAAATAGACCGCTACACCGCACAAATCGAGCAGGTCCAATCCGACTCAAACCTTGAAGAAGCCGCAAAGGCGAATATCATCGACAGTCTCACATTGGACCGTTCCACCATACAAACGGAGAACTCCTACCTCGGACGTATCGGCCACGCCATCGCCCCCGTGTTCCGTCCAATAGGCTTTGACTGGAAGATGAGCGTATCCCTGCTTACCGGCCTTGCCGCCAAAGAGATCGTCGTCTCTTCGATGGGCGTGCTCTATCACGCCGACGCAGATGCCGACGAGAACTCTTCGGCCCTGAAAGAGAACATCCAAGCGCAAACCTGGACTTCCGGGCCGCTGAAAGGACAAAAGGTATTCACTCCACTAGTCGCCTTTGCCTTTATGGTCTTCATCCTGCTCTACGTACCCTGCGTGGCCGCCGTGTCGGCAGTATACAAGGAGGCGGGCGGCAAATGGGCCCTCTTCACCGTGCTTTTCAACACCTTCGTGGCCTGGCTGGTCGCACTTCTTATCTATCAAATCGGAATATTAATCTAAAACGAATCATACTATGTCTCACGAACATCATCACGAGCATGAACACGGACATCACCACCATCATCACGACCACACGATAACCTCCTTGAACACCGCATTCATTGTTGGCATCACGCTGAACATCGTATATGTGCTGGCCGAATTGATTGCGGGTATATGGACCCACTCCCTGGGCCTGCTTTCGGATGCCGGCCATAACTTCACCGATGTCATCAGTCTGGTGTTGGCCTTGGTGGCCTTCAAACTCGCCAGTTCCATAGCCAACCGTAAATACACCTATGGATATAAGAAAAGCACCATCCTGATTTCGTTGCTCAACGCCATTTTCTTAGGTGTGGCCGTGGTATTCATCATTGTGGAGAGCATCCAAAAAATCATCCACCCACAACCTGTAGCCGGACAAGTGATCTCGTTAGTGGCTGCTATTGGTGTGATCATCAATGGATTCACCGCCTACCTATTTATGAAAGACCAAAAGAAGGACCTCAACGTAAAGGGCGCCTATCTCCACATGTTGGCCGACACGTTAGTATCGGTCGGCGTGGTTGTGTCTGGCATTGTCATCTATTTCACGGACTGGTATATCGTGGACCCGATCATCGGTTTGATTGTGGCCGTGGTCATCATCATCGCCTCGTGGGACTTGCTGCACGACAGTATCCGGCTGGCTTTGGATGGTGTCCCTTCTAAGATCGACTACGACCAAATCAAGGACCTGATGCAGGACGAAGAGGGTGTTTGCGAGGTGCATCATCTCCACATCTGGGCCATCAGCACGACTGAGAATGCGCTCACGGCGCACATCAAGGTCGAGGACATTCAGAATATGGAGAATCTGAAAGAGACGTTAAAACACAAGCTGGCCGAAGAGGGCATCACGCACGCCACGTTGGAGTTCGAGACGCCAGAGGCCCACTGCGACGGCAAATGTTAAAAGTATGGCACAGACAATCATCGTAATCCTCATCATCGCGGCAGCCGTGGCCTACGTTGTGGTACGGCTTGTAAAGCGATTCTGTCATCGCAACGACAAAGGTTGCGATTGCGGGTGTGGCTGCGGCGGCTCGTGCGCAGGATGCGGGAAGGCAGGAACCTGCCACTGAGCCCTTACAACTGCCAGTCGATGGGCTTCTTGCCCATTTGTTGCAAAAGATTATTCGTTTTGGAAAAGTGTCTGCATCCGAAAAAGCCCCTGTGAGCCGACAGGGGTGACGGGTGCGGAGCGGTAAGCACGTGGTGCTTGCTCTCATCGATAAGCAGCCGCTTGTTGATGGCATAGTTGCCCCACAGCAGGAATACCAGTCCCTCTTTTTGCGCCGCCAGACGCTGGATAGCGCAGTCGGTGAAGGTCTCCCAACCGTGGCCTTGGTGCGAACCCGCAGCGTGCTCGCGCACGGTGAGCGTGGCGTTCAACAGCAACACACCCTGCTGCGTCCACTTCTGGAGATTGCCGCTTCTCGGCGTCACAAACCCCACATCGTCAGATAACTCCTTGAAGATATTGATCAAGGACTTGGGAAATGGCACGCCATCCTGCACGGAGAAACAGAGTCCGTGCGCCTGGCCGAACTCATGATAAGGGTCTTGGCCGATGATGACCACCTTGGCCTTGTCGACCGGCGTGCTATTGAAGGCGTTGAAGATGCAGTTGCCGGGCGGAAACACGCGATAGTGCTGTTTCTCTTCCAGCAAAAACGCCTTCAACTGCGCAAAATAGGGTGCTTGAAACTGATCCCAGAGCAGTTGCTTCCAGGACTCTTCTATCTGGGGATTGATCGCCATCATCTTAGTGCTTGAAGTGGCGCACACCTGTGAATATCATCGAGATGCCCAACTCATTGCACGCCTTGATGGAGTCTTCGTCGCGCACAGAGCCGCCGGGCTGGATGATGGCAGTCACGCCGTATTGGGCGGCCATCTTCACCACGTCGTCGAACGGGAAAAAGGCGTCGCTGGCCAGGCAGAGCCCTGAGGTGATGCCCTTCTCCTTGGCCTCTTCGAAGGCGATATGGGCAGCCCCCACCCTGTTCATCTGTCCCGCGCCAATGCCGGCAATCTTGCCGTCCTTGGCCACTGTGATGGCATTGGAACGCACGTGCTTGCAGATCTTCATCGCCAAGCAAAGGTCTTTCATCTCGGCATCGGACGGCTTTTTCTCCGTGACCACTTTCATCTCATAGTCATCGGTGGACTTGTTGTCAATGGTCTGCGTGAGCATACCGCCGCGCACGCTGATGAACATCTTGTCGTCGCCGTTTTCCATCGTCGGATCGAAGGTCATCAGGCGGATGTTCTTCTTGGTGGCGAGATGGTCGAAGGCCTCTTGGGTGAAACTCGGGGCGAGGATGATCTCAAGGAACACGGGCTTCATCGCTTCGGCGGTGGGCAAGTCAATCTCGCGGTTGGAGGCGACGATGCCGCCGAAGATGGAGACAGGGTCGGCCTCATACGCGCGTTGCCAAGCTTCCAAGGCATTACTGCCCAGGCCCACACCGCAGGGGTTTTTGTGCTTGACGGCCACCATAGCGGGCTCGGTGAACTCGCGCAAGATCTGCAGGGTGGCGTCGGCATCTTGTATATTATTGTAAGACAGCTCTTTGCCGTGCAATTGCGTAGCCCAGGCAATGGAGTATCCTTGTTTCTTGCCGGCATAGAAGGTGGCCTCTTGGTGAGGATTCTCACCATAGCGCAGACTCTGCTTGCGTGTGAACGTCAGCGAAATGCTTTCGGGTTCCGTTTCCCCGGCCTGTTGGGTCAGGTAGGTGGAGATGTAGGTGTCATAGGCGGCGGTGTGGCGGAACACCTTGGCGGCCAGTCTGCGGCGGGTCTCGAAGGTAGTGTCGCCATTGGCACGCAACTCGGCCAACACGGTGTCATAGTCGGCACTGTCCACCACCACGGTGACGAACTTGTGGTTCTTGGCCGCGCTCCGGAGCATTGTGGGTCCGCCGATGTCAATATTCTCGATGGCATCTTCATACGTAACGCCCGGCTTCTCAATGGTCTGCTTGAAAGGATAGAGGTTCACCACCACCAAGTCAATGGGTTGGATACCATTGGCACGCATCTCTTCCTGGTGCGCCTCGTTGTCCCTGACCGCCAAAAGGCCGCCGTGGACTTTGGGATGCAGGGTTTTCACACGACCGTCCATAATCTCTGGGAAGCCGGTCACCTCGCTGATGCCGATGGTCTTGACGCCAGCCTCGTCCAACGTGCGCTTGGTACCGCCCGTGGAGATGATTTCAAAACCGAGTTCTACAAGCGCAGCCGCGAAAGGCACCACGCCCGTTTTGTCACTTACACTGATTATTGCACGTTTCATAATAATTAGGAATTAGGAATGAGGAATGAGAACAACGAGTTATTATTTATTGGTTCATTGCATTATGCCTCAAAACCATATTTTGAATTTTGATTTTTAGTTTTTGATCCGCTTGATGCTCTTGCCCACATTGATGAGGTGGTCGGCGACACGTTCGGCATTGGAGGAGAGGGACAGGTACTGTGCGCCCACATCGGCGCCGCAGATGCCTTTCTCGAGTCGCTTGATGTGGTTGTCTTCCATCGCCTTGGTTATATCGTCGATTTCATCCTCTATCACGTTGGCCTCATTCAAAGCATTGAGGTCTTCGTTGGCATAGGCCACCATAATCTTCTCGTACAGATCCGTGATACGGGACTGCACCTGTCGGATTTCCGCGATAGCGTCGTCAGAGAAGGTATGGTTCAGGTAACGCAGACTGTCGGCATATTCGACAATGTTTTCAGCGTAGTCGCCAATACGCTCCAAGTCGCGCACGGAACGGAACGTCGTGGAGAGGTATATGTGGTCTTCCTGGCTCAATTGCGGTTTCTCCGACAATTTGACCACGAAGTCTATAATGGCTTGGTTCAAGTAGTTGAGTTCTTCTTCGCGTACCTGGAAGATTTCAGAGTCTTTGAAATCGAGGGTGCAGATGATATCCAGGGACAGGTTGAAGTTCTGTATGGCGAGGTCGGCCATATTTTCGATCTCCTTCTTGGTCTGCTGCAAGGCCATAGGCGGAGTGGACAACATATTGTCATCCAGATAGTAGAGATGCGGGGCGTTGGGGTCGAGCGTGTTTTTGTCGTCGGGCACGAGGCGGCAGACGAAATTGACCAGCTGTTGGGTAAGCGGTAGGATAAGGAGTACCGTGGCGCAGTTGAAGATGGTGTGGAACATAGCCAACTGGGTCTGCGGGGCACTTGGGAACATCTTGGTGAAGATGGAACCGTAGGTTACGCTTCTGCCCGAGGCCAACCAGATAACACCTTCGATGATGAGGAATATCACCACGCCGCTGATGTTGAAGAAGAGGTGGATGAGGGCGGTGCGCTTGGCGTTTCGTCCGGAGGTCATACCAGCGATGAGGGCCACCACGCAGGAACCGATGTTGGAACCCAGCGTCAGGAAGATGCCCTGGTCGATATTGATAAGTTTGGTGACGACCATTGCCAACGCGATGGAGGTCATCACGGAAGAGCTCTGGATCACAGCGGTGAGCAAGGCGCCGATGAGCACCAACAGTATGGGATTGCTGATCTTGGCGAGAAACAGTTTGACGGATTCGAGAGCGGCGAAATCGGACATTGACTGGCTCATCAAGTCGAGGCCGACGAAAAGCATACCGAAGCCGGTAAGAATACCGCCGATACGTTTCCAGAGGTCTTTCTTGGCGAAGAGCATAATGAAGGCACCGATGCCGGCAAAGGAGGAGAAGATAATGGCGGTGGTGAGTGCGCTGTTCGCACCGAACATACCGAGTGCTACAATCTGCGCGGTGATGGTGGTACCGATGTTGGCACCATAGATGATGGTGGCGGCCTGTACCAGCGAGATGATGCCCGCATTCACAAAACCGATGGCCATCACGGTGGTGGCGCCGGAACTCTGAATGGCGGCAGTACCCAACGCGCCGATGCCCACGCCAAGCAGCTTGCTCTTCGAGGCATTGGAGAAAAGACGTTTCAGTTTGTTGGATGAGGCAGATTCTAGATTCGTGCTCATCATCTGGCAGGCAATCAAGAAAATGCCTATGCCCGCTGTCAAGGTTAGAATGGCGGAGAGGATTGTAGCAATGTCCATACTGATTTTTATTGCGCGGCGAAGATACGGATTTTCCCTCTACCCTCAAGACCAAAAGCGTCTAAAAGTTATTGACATTGCAGGCACTTTTTGAACATTTCCATCAGCCACATCGGGGTCGAGGTGGCCCCGCAAATGCCCACCTTCTCCTTTCCCGTCAGGTCAATGTCTCTCAGCTGTTCCACCTGGGAGACCAAATAAGTGTCGGGGTTCGCCTTGCGACAGATGTCGAAGAGATAGAGTCCGTTGGAACTTTTCTCGCCGGAAACGAACAGCACGGCGTCGTGCTGCTTGGCGAAATCGGCGATCTGGGTAGCGCGATTGGCCACCTTCCGGCAGATGGTGTCGGCATAGTCGAACAGCCTTTCGTTGCCCACGGCCGCATAGCGGGATTTTATGAGTTCTATGAGATGATAGTATTGCTCGAGGCCTTGGGTGGTCTGGGAGTACAACATCGCAGGACGCGTATAGTCTATCCTGTCGATTTCATCCAAGGAGGAGATGACGAGCACGTTGTCATCGGCCTGGCCCATCAGTCCCACCACTTCGGCGTGCCCCTTCTTTCCAAAGATGAGAATCTGCTTGCCTGCGTTGTCCGGGTTTTGGTAGAAGTCGCGAATCCGCTGTTGCAGGCGCAGCACCACGGGGCACGTGGCGTCGATGAGCGCAATGTCGTTCTCGCGGGCCAAACGGTAGGTCTCGGGCGGTTCGCCGTGCGCACGGATGAGCACGGTGGTGTCGCGCAGCTCCTTGAACTGCTCAAAACTGATGACGCGCAACCCCATATTGGTCAACCGCTTGACCTCCTCGCTGTTGTGCACGATGTCGCCCAGACAATAAAGCGTGTCGTGATGGGCCAAGTACTCCTCAGCCGTCTCGATGGCATGGATGACACCGAAACAGAAGCCGGAGTGTTGGTCAATGGTTACTTGCACGGCAATGGGAGTTGTGGGGTTTACCAGTTGTCGGGGAACAGGGAATCGACGAATTCGGCGCGGTTGAAGACTTGCAGTTGGTCTATCTTTTCGCCCACGCCGATGTATTTGATGGGGATCTTGAACTGGTCGGAGATGCCGATGACCACGCCGCCTTTGGCGGTGCCGTCCAGCTTGGTGATGGCCAAGGCGTTGACCTCGGTGGCCGCACTGAACTGGCGGGCCTGCTCAAAGGCATTCTGGCCGGTGGAGCCGTCGAGCACGAGCAGCACTTCGTGCGGGCCGTCGGGCACGAGTTTGCGGATGACGTTCTTGATCTTGACCAATTCGTTCATCAGGTTGGTCTTGTTGTGCAGACGCCCTGCGGTATCGATGAGCACCACGTCGCTCTTGTGGGCGATGGCGGAGGCCACGGTGTCGTAGGCCACGGCTGCAGGGTCGGCGCCCATCTTCTGGGTGACTATGTCCACGTCAGCGCGCTTGGACCACTCCACCAGCTGCTCCACCGCCGCCGCACGGAACGTGTCCGCCGCGCCGAGGGTGACTTTGTAGCCTTTTTGCTTGAACTGATAGGCCAACTTGCCGATGGTGGTGGTCTTGCCCACTCCGTTCACGCCCACCACCAACACGATGTAAGGCGTTTCCAACTCCGGAATCACAAAATCGTTGGCCTTCTCTATGTCGTTCTCCAACAACAGGCCCACAATCTCCTCTTTCAGGATGGCATTGAGTTGCTCGGTGCCCAGGTACTTGTCGCGGGACACACGCGCCTCGATGCGCTCGATAATACGCAGGGTGGTCTCCACGCCCACGTCGGACGTGACCAGCACCTCTTCCAGGTTGTCTAACACATCGTCATCGACTTTCGACTTGCCGACGACGGTCTTGGCCAGTTTCGCGAAAAAGCTCTCCTTCGACTTTTGGAGGCCTTGGTCCAGTTCCTGTTTTTTCTCCTTGGAGAAGAACGAAAAGAATCCCATAGTAAACGATTGTTAGTTCGGGTGCAAAGATACGAAAAAAGCATTTAGCCGATAACGGGTGGCCAAAAGCAATTCACAACTACCTCTTTAGCCTCGACACAATCTTCCGAACCAGCATCGATGGGTAGCCATAGAGGATGGCGGCAAAACAGAAGAAGGTGTTAAGCAGACTGATTCGCCCGAAGTCTTGGAAAGGCCTGAAATGAGAGATACGCTCATTTTCAGGAGGATAATACACATTGATGGGGATGGGCACTATGTCTATATTGCGCCAAGCGGAACGAACCAGAAGCTCCAGCTCCGCCTCATAGCGAGAGGTGATCAACCTCATCTTGCCCATCTTTTCGAGCGGATAGAGCCGAAAACCAGTCTGCGTGTCTGGCAACCGTTTGGCAGTCTGCACGGTAAACCAGAAATTGGAAAACTTGTTGGCAAAGGTGTTGCGCTGGGGCATGTTGTCATGCTGCAGCCCACGACTACCAATAATCAGGCTACCAGGGTGTTGCGCCAACGCCTTCGCGAAAACGGGGATGTCGCTGGCGTAGTGCTGTCCGTCAGAATCCAAAGTGATGGAATAACGAAAGCCAAGCTCCATAGCCTTCCTAAAGCCCATCGACAAAGCGGTTCCTTTGCCTTTGTTGGGCTCGTATGCCACAATGGCTTTCGGGATTGCCGAATTTTTCACCAGCTCTGTCGTACCGTCGGTCGGACCATCACACACTACTATTATATCCTCACAATAGGCGGACACAGACTCTACAACTTGCATTATAGTACCCACATTGTTGTATGTGGGAATAATGACACAGACGCCTAAATCCTTCAGTTGTTGTTTGACGTCTCCCATCTTAACAGGCTATTTGTAGACTCATTTTGGCAAAGACAATCTCTCCCGAGCAAACAACAGCCTTGACTTTAAAATAGTCATTACCAACTGGTTCCCAAGAGAGTTGATATTCCACTTCATCACGTTCCTCAGGTTTGATAATCTGCAAGAACTTGATATTTTTGGCACCGGCCAGGCGGCATGTTTTGCCTTGTACATACGCAAACAAATCCACGGCCATCTGCACAATACAAACACCGGGGGTAATCGGAGATCCAGGGAAATGCCCCGAAAAAATCGGGTGTTCGCGATTCAACTTGATCGTGAAAACCGACTTGGCGCCTTCGGTCGTCTCGGAAAGAATCGTAAAAAGATCGTTGAGAAACATCTATCTATTATTTGAAAAGAGAGTCCGACAAGGCGACATTGGTCTTCTTGCTGGCAAAATCTATTGTGGTCACATCGCCATTGGCTTCGTTCATGATCACTTTGTCGGCCAGCAGAGTACTGGCGTTCAGCACGATGGTGATATTCTTATAGAAGGATTTTATCTTCTTGTTGATGGGTGCGAGGACAACCGTAACCTCACCTTTGCCATTCTTGTAATATCGGGCCTTAAAATCAGCATTGTCCTTTAAAAAGTTACCATTGATGGTATTGATAATCATCGACCCCATCTCGTCGAGCATCTTATTGGGGGCGGACACTTTTCCGTTTGCATTTTTCAAGGAGACCTTGCCATTGTTGAAGATGACAGTCGTGACAGTAGGGGAAGTGTACTCCCAGCGAAGCTGTTTGGGAGACTTGTATTGGAGCTTGCCTTTTTGCACGACCTTGTCAGTAAACAGAGAGGATTTCTTCTCTTGGGTAAATGTAGCGCTCAAGGAGGTCAGCTGTTTATGGGCCTTTTCGATCTTGGAGACTATCTCTGTCCTACTGTCACCCGTCAACTCCGTTCCTTGCGCAAACGCATTGACACCCAGCATTATAACCATCAAAAACAAAAACATTTTTTTCATTATAATCTCTATTTTAAATGATTATTTGACAATAAAGAAGATGCCGATCATCACAATAATGACGCCAATCCAGCGTGTAAGCGGCACTGCCTCATGGAAAAAGAAATAGGCAACTAGCAATCCGATGATGTAGCTGATAGACAACAGGGGATAAGCCACGCTAAACGGAAAATGTTTGAGCACGTACATCCATACCAGCATGGCAGCCAAGGCACAACTGCCTGATGCCGCGAATTGCCAGGTAGTGAACACGGTCTTGAAATACTGCCACGTCCATGAGAACTTTCCGAACAACTCAACGGAGATTTTCAGAAAACTCTGCGCGGCCACTAGCAGGACCGACTGTACGATGATAAGGATGATCAATAACATCATTTGGATAAAAGTATTAAAGAATGGTCTTTGTCGTGAAAATGATTATAGACCAATATATGTGTCGGATTGCATAAATTGTCTTTTCTGTTGTATAGCAGATGAGCCGGTACGAGATTTCTGTGCAGGGTCACTGCGCCGACATAAATGCCAAAGGCGGAGGCGCAAAACGACTCGCCAAAGATATGTTTGTACCATATTATCGGAGTCTGCGGACAATAGTGCCTGGCAAAGGAGCGATAGACCCTGTCATTATCACAATCGCCGCTCAATCCCATCACGACAGCCGATATGTCTTCCTTTGCAAGACCTGCGCGCTGCAACAAGCGATCGGCAGTGGCGCCCAACGCCTCGACATCAGGTTCATAGAGCATATCCATGCCATCAACGGCGCATAATGTATCGGCATCGCAATTCGTTTCAAGCAACATATTCAAGGAACAGCTTCCTGAGATGGCACCGCCTTGCTCGGCACGTCTAAGCGTCTCTGTGTCCACGGCACCTTGCTTCCAGTATCCGATCTTACCCAGCATGTCAAAATATGCGGGAGTCATCTCTTCCTGGCCTCCCACGAGTGCGCTGCGAATCAGTCCAAGACGCATCTGTACCAAGGCGTCGTATAGACTGCTGTCAAAGGAGGTTCCCCGATGGGAATAGGTGCAGTTATAGCCATGACATTTCAGATGCAGGGCCACCTGAGAGCTGATGGTGTTGTGCGTCGACTGCATAAAGTAGGTGGGATGCAGAAACTCCTCATCGTTATCCAACATGGAGGTGAGGAATTTCTCCGTATTGTCGATACAACCCAAACCAGTACCGGTAATGATAGCCTCTGGCATCCCATGAGCACCCAAAGCATTCACTGCCGTAGCCACGGCGCGTTTGAGCAACTTACCCATACGACGGGCGGCCATAGGGGCAATGTAAGGGCTGTAATTGGGTTCTATGGTCTCGTTAAACGCTTGAGTGGGAACAATCGGATCCTCAAACCAAGCCTCACTCAAAGGCTGCTGCATTGAGATCTGCGCGGCCGACTGGACATAACAGCGGTTATCCGACATAACCACGACACTTTTGTTGTCGGTATCCAACGCAGAGAAAATACAGGACGAATCATTGCCGCCGAAGCCGAAAGAGTTGGTAAGGATGTGCTTCAGTTCCACATTCTCCACCACATGATCGACGGGAGTAAAAGTATGACCTTCGATTTGATCCTTATATCCAAGATTGGCCGGAATGAAATGGTGAACGAGGGCGAGAATGGAGATGACACTCTCCACGCCACCCGCCGCGCTGGTCGTATGTCCCGTATAGCACTTGGTGGAAGAGACCGGAGGCACTTTCTCGCCGAAGACGCGCATCATGGCGATGCCTTCACATTCATCGTTGTTGCCGGTACCTGTGCCATGTGCATTGATGTAGTCGATGTCCTCCGGTCTCAAACCACTGTCGGCTAAGGCCTTTGACATAGCAATAAAAGCGCCTTCGCCATTGGGAGAAGTGGCCGTTTGGTGAAAAGCGTCGCAGGCATTGCCATAACCCGAAAGGGCGCAAATCGCCTTGGCACCACGTCTCGCCGCATGCGCTTCGGACTCGATGACCAGATAGGCTGCACCTTCGCCGAGGTTAAGGCCATGACGATTGGCGTCGAAAGGCCTACAAGGCTCCTTGTCCAAAATCATCAACGTGTTGAAGCCGTTGATATGAAACTTGGATAAGCACTCGGTGCCCCCCACCACGGCCACGTCTGCCCTACCCTCCTTGATAAGGTTTGCGCCGAGAATAATGGCATTAGCCGCCGAAGAACAGGCCGTAGAGATGGTCGTAATGATGTCGAAACGCCCGCCAAACTCTTTAGCCATGATATCGGTACAGGCCCCGCAGTCGTGCAGGGCAATGTACTCGTTACGATCATTGTTGGTCAAGAAGTCGTGATAGTATTGCTCGCTCTTTTCCATGCCGCCCACGGTGTTGCCGGAGATAAAGACCACACGTTCTCCATGGTCGGTGAGCAACTCAGCCTCGTCAAGGGCCTCGCGCATAGCCACGCGACCCAACAGAGAGGTGCGCGTGATCGTCTCCGAAGACCGGTAGTGGAGCAGCTCTTTCAATTGCTCGTCGCTATAGGGCACTTCACCCACAGGCAGTTCGGCATGTTTGGTCTGCACATGCCGGATAGGGCCAATAGCCCTCTCGCCAGCTCTGAGCTTGCGCAATGTCTCCACCTTCCCCGCCCCTAGCGAGGTGATGATGCCAGTACCCGTGACGACAATTCTATCCATGCACTATTTCGTTCTGTGTTCTTGGATGTACTCAGCCATCACACGCACGGATTTGAAGATCTCCTTGCCCTCGTTGGCGTTGGCCAACTTGATGCCATAGTTCTTCTCCATCAGCACGATGAGCTCAAGGGCATCGATGGAATCCAAACCCAGACCTTCGCCAAACAAAGGCGCATTTTCATCAATATCGGCAGGCGTCATGCCCTCAAGGTTCAAAACGTCGATGATCTCTTTCTTCAATTCTAAAATCAATTCTTCCATTTATCTTTCTATTTTTAATTGTGATTATTTTCTAACTGCATGAAAAAGCTGGACATCGCAACTTTTATTGTCATAGTCGGCCCAGCCGCAAAGGATATGTTTCAACTCAGGAGTGGCGGCAAAAGCCTGCCCTGTCAAATCGGTCATCTGGTCCATGTTGAACTCAGGGAGCACATAAAAGGAGCTCTCGCCGCCTATCTTGTGGCGGATGGCTATCTCACCGGTGACGATATTGGCCAGCGTATATACAAAAACGGCAGGACTAGGATAATAGTTGTCTGGATCCTGGATCGTCTGCTGATAGTGGCGGTCGTCGTCAAGGGAGGAGGCGCTGTTCATCAGCACGATGGCCCAGTCGGTGCGCACATTCTCGCGGTCGAGGTCTGTGTCGCGCAAGAGCAATTCGGCGCCCAAGGTGCCAGCCTTGCACAAGTTGTCCATCTTGAAGAACTTGGGGTATTGCATGCCGATGGCATGATAGATGTCGGCCAGCCAGTTCTCGCTTCCAGCCTCACGCGTGAGCATAAGCGATCCGTTCACCAGCACTTGGTCGTTGGTGATGCGGCAGGAGGATTCTATGTCAAAGTTGTTCTGCAAGATATATGATGCTTATTATTGTTTCGGACGATGAATTTCAAAGAGCACGGCGGCGTTGCTGCCTCCGAAGCCGGATATGAGCTTCAGGAAGGCTTTACCGGGCGCGTTTTGGGTCTGCAAAGCTACATTGACCTCGTTTGCGGTGCCAGGTTTATTGGTGCCGAGTGTTTTAATGACTTGTTGGTCGGCCAAGGCCTGCTTCGACATGATGACTTCAAGCACGCCGGCAGCGCCGAGGGTATGGCCGAAATAGCCTTTCAGGCTGTTGAGGGGCACGTGTTGCAGGCCTGCGCGGTTCACGGCCACCGACTCCATATCGTCGTTGTAGGGTGTGGCAGTGCCGTGCGCGTTGATGAAGGCCAGCTGAGAAAGATCATAGCCGTCGGTGGCGGCGTGGATGGCACGCAACAGGCCCTCACCCGTGCGGGAGGGACCGGAGATGTGGTTGGCGTCATTGCGGATGCCGCCGCCGCAAAAGACCAGGGCGTTGTCCGGCACTCGACGTTCGTCATCACCCATCGTATAGACGATGGCGGCGGCGGCTTCGCCCAGGTTCAACCCGCAACGCTCGCCGCCAAAGGGCATGCAACGTTCGACAGACAAAGCCTTGAACGACTGGAACCCCGAGATGACGAACTTGGAGAGCACATCGGCGCCCACGACCACCACATAGCGGTAGCCACCATAACGCAACTGGTTGAAGGCCGTGATCTGGGCGGCACAACCCGAGATGCAGGCGTTGCTCACCACGATGGGAGTGTTGGGATTGTCGAAATATTCGGCGATGATCTGGGCGGAACGCCAAAGATAGGGTCGTTCGGGCTCGTAAGGGTTATCTTCCAACAACTCCACGTTGCCCTTGGTAGTGGAGATGACGAACAGCACATCCTCGCGGTCAGCGGCGATGTTGGCCTCCTCGATAGCCTGTGCAGCGGCGACGATGGCGGCCTTCTCCATTCGGGTATAGCCAACCGCACCGAAGTCACTCAGCGCACTGAAGGCAGAGTCAAGACGTTCCGTGTCCAGCAAGGAAACGAAGCACGGCTCCGGCAAGCCGAAGGCATGCGCGCGATACTGCAGACGACTCTCGCCCCGAATCACGGCGGCATAATTGCCTTGACTTGTCATTGCCAACGGAGAGATGATACTGTCTCCTATACTGTAAATCATACACTTACGACTACTCGTATCCATGATAAATCAAAGGCGCAAATATACAAAAAAAAGCCTTTTGCCTTTAGCGTTTGGAATAGTAAGTCTTACATCTATAGTCTAACACCTTCGGTTCATTGGTTCATCGGTTCATTGGATTATTTTTAATTTGGGTTTGAACAAAAAAAAACGGCGCCCCAAAAGGCGCCGTTGATATTAATGTACAAATAGGGTTCGATTAGTAGGAGATGTCCTGGATACAACGGACGGAGTATGAGGCTGCAGCTGGAGCAGTGGTGAAGCCTGACGAGTGCGTATTATTATTGTAATAATAATGATAGTGATCACCCGAAGACGTCGTGGTAGACCAAATATATGCTACGTTAGAATTGAAATTAAAGTTAATTCCAGTTGCGAACACGCCTCCAGCCCATTGCAATGCAAAAGAACCGAAATAGTTATTGATATTAGCATCCAGAGTGGCAAATTCCGCGTTCGTCGGGATATGCCAACCTCTCGGGCAAACGCCTTGGTTCTTACCTTGTAAGTTAGTCATATTAGTACCAGCACTCCCAGTTGCTGACACACCATAACCTGTAGCAGCAGGCCAGTTATAGAGATAGCCATAACTGGGCACATTGGAGGAAGAGCCTCCCGGATAATAGCGATACGGAGTTGTCTCGCTTGAGGCTACACCTCCAGTTCTCAAAGTAATGGCAGTCTGGGAATTATTATCATAAGTGGTAGCCTTAAGATTCGCCTTCATCCAACACTGATGGTCAATCTTCACAGTGAGGTAAGTATTGCCATTCTGATCCGTCAACGTACGGTTCGAAAGATTACAATCAATAGCAGTCTTGACTGTCTTCGTAGCTCCATAAGAAATACCGGCTGCATTCATAGCATATGGTCTCAAATAATACGATGTATTGGGCGACAAATTAGTCAGATACGTATTAGGATTGGTGATCAAATTACCATTAGTGTTGTAAACACTTGAGGAACAAACAACTTTTGCGCAACCGGAGCCAGAGGTGGTCGGAGTTGAATTTGTAGTACTATACACCCAACCTGTCTCATAAATTTGATATCCTCCATCAGAACTGATATATGACTGAGCAGTAATTTGGTTAGTTTTGACATAAGAACTATAATAATATGGATCGTCGAAGCTTGTAACTGCTATAGTAGGCACATCATTTAGAGTAATGGTGTACACAGCACCATACGAGGTGTCTACTTCGTTGATAGCGTATGCGCGGATACGATATATTGTTCCTGCAGCTCCTGTAAGCGTCTTGGCGTATGAAAAAGATCCGAGAGAAGCATTAGAGCTAACCATATAAGAATCATAATGTTGTCCGCTTCTCAAAGTAGGAGAGGTTGTATAAGGAGTCTGATCACTTCTACTCCACACAAAACCTGTCTTAACATTGGTGCTGCTACTAACAACACCTTTATTAACAAGATTGCCTTTAAAAGTATATTGCTTTGAAGTTGTACCTGTAAACATAACACTAGTAGTTGTAACAGAAGGACCAACCAGCGTCGTAAACTCATTAGAGGTGTCGGTTGCGCTTATCCAACTACTTGTAGAAGATCTTAAGATTTCAGCACTATATTTGTAGGTGGTGCCGGCTTCCAAACCGGTAATGGTCATACTGTAAGGGGCGTTTTGAGGTGTACTATTCAGCACTCCCGTATAAGTGCCATAAGTCAAGTAACCTGAATACAAGTCGGCGACTTGTGAGAACGTGCCGTCTGAGTTCTTCTTATACAAATAGAAACCCCAACCTGTAACAACATCATCGTTACATTGAACATTACCCCATACTCTAGCCGAATTCTTCTGGAGTGCCGTGACAGAACCCGTATTGGACGTACTGCCAGATACGCTATTGTTGTAAATCATAGCATACTTTTTGGTGGTAAAGCTCTTCACCGCACCATAAGTGGTTCCTTTACTGTTGGTAGCATACGCACGATAGTAATAGGTGGTACCATGGGAAAGACCCGTCAATTCCACCGTGAAGGTGCCGGTAGTGCCGGAAGAAACCTTCTTGTTATTGGATATGGTAGGAGTTTCAGTACTATAGGAGTAGCAGATACCTCTTTCGGTGATGCTGTTGCCACCGTTATTAATCACATTACCACCCAAGTTAGAGGCAGAGGTAAAGTTTGTCGTCACCGTATTAGAGGACGTGGCCACCGTCGGAGCAGCTCCACCATAGATACAACGAACAGAGTATTTGATAGTACTACCAAAATTTGAACCTACCTGTAGTGCAGCCTTATCATATTCTACCGAATACAAGGTTGACATCGTAGTCGTTCTGAAGCGGGTTATTTTACCGTTTGACGAGAGACTGCCGTTATTATAACCTCCCGGATAGGCAGCAAAGCCCGTGGCGTTGTTGGTGGATTGGGTATTACCCGGAGCACAAGTGACTGTGCTGGAAGTCCAACCACTAGTATATGCCAATGCCTTGGCGATATTGGAGGAGGATGAACATTGATAGGCGGTTTGACCTTGTACGTAGGTCTTCAGCTCATCGAACTCAGCCGTAGTAGGAATGTGCCAACCCGAAGGACAGATACCTTGTACAGGAAGTGTCGTTGATGCGGTACCTAGCATAGAGCCATCCCAATTATACACATTTCCGGATATAGAACCAATATAATAATAGTTGCTATATGAGATACCGGAAGTGTTGCGGAGGTTCTGTGCCAACCAGCATTGGTTTCCGACGGCGACGGTAGAGTAGGAATAGCCGTCGTAGGATACGTGTTCCGGATAGGAGGAACCCAACTTGGCCTTACAGGAGTTGGGATCAGATTGGGCCACGAAACTCTTGACGGCGCCATAAACCGTGTCATTGCCGCGGATAACGAATGCACGATAATAATACGTGTTTCCAGACGTCAAACCAGTAACGCTGAAAGATGGTATAGCGCACGGATAGGAAGTAGGCTGCGTGGAAACGGAAGAAGATTTGGGGAGAACATTAGACTTGCCTAGCTGCAATGTAGTAGAACTACTAGCGGAAGAGCTATAGACGAAGCCCCACTGAGTCAAGTTGGACAAAGGCGGATGATTGGCGTTCGACGTGACGTTGCCAGGGAAAATCGTTAAGGAAACCGAACCGCTCGTGACCGTTACGTTGGTGAAATTGGTTGAGGAATAGGCGTTGGTCTCCACCGTCGGTAATCCGATGGTCAAATTCTCGCCGTTATTACCCTTACGAATACAACGAACAGAGAAATAGACACTGTCAGGAGCGACGAAAGAGTTAATGCCAGCATCGGAGGAACTATATCCTCCTATATGCATAGATCGGCTATCATACAATAATGCCATAGGTTTTTTGTCAGAAGACCAAAATGCTGCAACATAACCTTGGCCATCGTCATAGTAGAAATGATTATCCATAGATGTTGGATAATATCCAGCCGCGACAGCGGAGAAACCAGTTGTGTTGTTGAGATTACTATTATCGCCAATCGTAGAGCCTGTCCAAGATTCTGTAAATGCCAATGACTTGGAATAATACGTTTGGTTAAACTTCGGCACTGATTTAACATACGTCCTCAACTCCGCCCAATCTGCGCTGGAAGGCAGTTTCCAACCTGGCGGACATATCTGGGAGGCTGCTTTATAGTTGTACAGACGACCATATTGAGTCGAATTTTGTGTAGCACTACTTAAATTCGAATATGTAGCATAAGCGGAAGTGGACGAATAGGAAGGTGTTGAAGTAGTGTTAACACTTCCACTGCTTAAGGTAGTGGCACGCATATTCTGTCTCATCCAGCATTGGTTACCAATACGCACCGTAGAATAGATATTACCACCGTAGTCGGTTACTGTCGGGGTGTTGGGACACGGCTCGCCGTCCTTCGGGATCTCCAATTGCTTGTTGAGGTCCTCGATGCTGTCCAGAAGGTCATCGATTTGGTCGTTCAAATCGCTGAACTTGTCCAACATATCGTTATAGACCATCTGCAAGGCATTGTAGTTCACCGCCTGTAACTTACTGGTGTTACCGCTGTTGGACTCCACTTCGAAAGTACCGTCTCCGCTGATGGACTGCAAAGCATTCGGCACCTTAATGCTGGCATAGTTATTGTTGACATTAATATCACCTAAAAAATCAACCCCACCATCGAACACAGCATAGTTATAAAATTCGGCATCAGCATAGAAATCCGCCCAAGAACCATCAAATGTGGTATAGCCAGAGAATGTCTTATCACCGCCAACTGTCTGATCAGTCGTTCTGTCCACATAGTTGCTCATATCGGCGGAAGTCAAATAGTTGCTCAAATCGGGCTTGTTCTGGATGTATGATGGCTCGTTGTTGTCGGTCTCATCCCAGTCAGCCTGCGTAGCGGCAGGGATATCGGCTGCAGTAATGAAGCCCTCGTCATTCGCGAAATCGCTCAAGTTCGATGGGGCGTTCGTCAAATCGTTATAGTCGTTGCTGTAGGCTACTGTAGCGAACGCGGGTTTGTTGGCCACATTTCCCCAGTCCACATTGAGCTTCACGTAGCCGCCGTTGGTCAGGAACAAAGTATCATGGCTGATGCTCAGCACTTGATACTCCGGAATCGTCGGCTTGTGGAGGATTTGAGCCAAACCGCTCGTCGCATTCCAGTCGGCATTCACCTGTGCTGCAGGGATTGTCGGCTTGTTGGTCAAGTCGTTGTAACTGCCGCTCGTGGCAACCGCGGCCAGGTTGGGCTTGTGGAGGATCTGCTGCACACCGCTTGTGGCGGTCCAGTCGGCGTTCACCTGGGCGGGAACATCAGCGGCCGTAATGAAGCCGCTGTTGTTGGTCAACTGGCTCGTCGTCGTAGGAATCGTCGGCTTGTTGACCAAGTCGGCATAGTCGCCGCTCGTGGCCACATCGGCCAGATCCGGTTTGTTCAACAAGTCGTTGTAACTGCCGCTCGTGGCAACTGCAGCCAAGGTCGGCTTGTGCAGGATCTGTGCCACACCGCTCGTCGCGGTCCAGTCGGCGTTCACCTGGGCAGCAGGAATGTCCGGCTTGTTCAACAAGTCGTTGTAACTACCCGTCGTGGCAACCGTGGCCAAGGTCGGTGTATTGATCAGGTCGGTGTAACTGCCACTCGTGGCAACCGTGGCCAGGTTCGGCTTGTTATTCAACAGGTTGTAGTTCAGGTTCCAAGCCGTGAATAACGGGTCGATCTCCGTGTTGATGCCGCCGCCGATGCTGTCAGGCAACTCGGTGAGGAAGCCCATATCGTTAACGAACTGGCTCAACGCCGTCGGCTTGTGGAGGATTTGGGCCACACCGCTCGTCGCGTTCCAGTCGGCGTTCACTTGGGGTGCCGGAATCGTCGGCTTGTTGGTCAAGTCGGTGTAACTGCCGCTCGTGGCAACCGGGGCCAGGTCCGGCTTGTGCAGGATCTGCTGCACACCGCTTGTTGCGGTCCAGTCGGCATTCTGCTGCGCAGGAATATCGGAAGCGGTGATGAAGCCGCTGTTGTTGGTCAACTGGCTCGTCGTCGTAGGAATTGTCGGCTTGTTGGACAAGTCGTTGTAGCTGCCGCTCGTGGCCACCGTGGCCAAGTCCGGCTTGTGCAGGATCTGCTGCACACCGCTCGTCGCGGTCCAGTCGGCGTTCTGTTGCGCAGGGATATCGGAGGCAGTGATGAAGCCGCTGTTGTTGGTCAACTGGCTCGTCGTCGTAGGAATCGTCGGCTTGTTGATCAAGTCGGCATAGTCGCCGCTCGTGGCCACATCGGCCAGATCCGGCTTGTTCATAATGTATTGCGGGCTTAAGGTGTCCGTCTCATTCCAGTTGGCCGGCAACTGCACCAGCGTGCCGCCGGAGCCGGAGCCACCGCCACTCGGGATAAAATAGGAGTGCGTGCCCGTCACGTCCGTAATGGTCAACTGCGTGCCACCAGAGACGGCGGAAGCCGTGATCGTGGGAGAGACACCGGGGGCGCCATGGTTCACGTAGAACGTGTCCGTACCGTTCACGTCCGTCACGATGATCTGGTAACCGTTAGTCGTGGCCGTCTGCGTAATCGTCGGCGAGAAACCGTCGTTTCCATCTTCACCGTCTTCACCATCTTCACCATCTTGACCAGCAGGACCCACCAAGGAAGCCAGGAAGTCGGCCAGCGTGCCCGTGTTGCCGGCTTGCAGCCACAACTCGTAGGCGCTAAGGCCGTCGGCACCGCCACCGGAGCCGCTGCCGCTCGTGCCGTTGTACACATAGAACGTGTCCGTGCCGTCCACGTCCGTCACGATGATCTGGTAGCCGTTGGCGATCGGGGTCTGCGTAATTGTCGGCGAGAAGCCGTCGTCACCATCTTCACCATCTTGACCGGCAGGACCCACCAAGGAGGCCAGGAAGTCGGCCAGCGTGCCCGTGTTGCCGGCCTGCTGCCACAACTCATAGGCGCTAAGGCCGTCCGCACCGTCGTCGCCGTCAGCGCCATCAACACCGTCGCGGCCGTTGCGCAACACATACGTCTGCGGAACGCCGTTCATCGTGATGGTTAGCACATAGCCCGTGTCGGTCGGGGCGATGGCAAATGCGGGAACATTGCCCGCGCTGCCTGCGTACAAGGCGTAAGGCACGCTCATCAACTGCTGAACGCCCTCGATGCTGTAGTTCACGCCGCCGTCCGGGTCGATCTCGGACTTCAGGTAGAAGGGACCGTCACCCCAGTTCACACTGGAGAGCGTGCCCAGTATGGCGTTACCGTCGCCCACCTCCAAGGTCAACAGACCGTTGGCGTTGGTCGTAGCGGCATGCGTTTCCACGTAAACGGCCGCGCCGTTCACGCTGCCCTGCAGGATGCTGATCCTTGCGGACACATTCTGGTTGGCCAGCAACGTATTGTTCGCGTTGCGGACCACCGCCTGATAGCTCATCTTCTGAGGCGCCTGTGCGAACACCGACACCACTGCGAGCATCAAGACAAACAAAAGGGTAAATAATTTTTTCATAATATTGAATTTAAGTGAATAAATTGTGATCTTCGTAATGATATGAATGATGTCAATCAATTAACACCGGTTCATCGGTTATTGTTTATTCTTAATAACTTTGAACGTCTTCAGCAGGCGGCTGTCGTCCAGCACACGCAACTGGTAGGAGGCGGAAGGCAGGCTGGAGAGATCCATCTGGGTCTCCAGGTCGCTGACGGTGAAAATCTGGATCATACGGCCGTGTATGTCAAACAGTTCGGCGGTAAGTCCATAGGAAGGAATCTCGTAATTGGATATACGCAACCGGACCGTGCTAGTCGTCGGGTTGGGGAAGAGTATGGCCTCGAGTACGATGTCCGGATAGTCGTCCACGCCCACGGTCTGGATTTCGTAGGGCTGCTGGACACCTTCAATGACGTACTTGTCGCCGGCCTCCATTCGTTGGACGGCGATCTGGCCCACCGTGTAGGTCACAGAGCCGCCGTTACCTATCGCCGTGCCTCCCGTCGTCACGACGCCGGTTTGGCACATTGCGCTTAATGTCAAGGCGCTGAAGAACAGCATTAGGTAAAGTTTTTTCATAATATCGGGTTTTGTGAATACTAGATTACTTATGCAGTTATTTAAAACTTGATACAATTATACTATTGTACGCTTGCAAAAATAAAGACAATATCCTTACATCATCTACGTAAATTTACGTAGATGGCATATTTTTTTTATTAACATTATTAACATTTAAGGGTGAAATACGGATTAATCGCGAATAATTCCGTGTTCAAAAGCGTATTTCATCAATTCGGCCGTGCTGCTAAAGCCGAGTTTCTTGAAAATATTGTTTTTATGGGTCTCCACCGTCCGGGAGCTAATATTCAGTTCTTTTGCTATTTGTTTGACATTCAATCCATTAGCACACAACTGCATAATCTCCAGTTCTCGGTCTGTGAAAGTATCCTCCTCTTGCGCCTTGGCTGTGGAGATGGCATGGATGACCTCGGCAATGTCCTTCCCGAAATACTCCAGTCCGTTATGCACGGAGTAGATGGCCTCTTCCAAGGTCGCGCTGTCGGCGTATTTGCTGATAAACCCGCCGATGCCGAGTTCCGTAAGTTTTAGGATGGTCTCGCGGTTCGTATCTGCGGAGATGACGAGCACTTTGGCCTTGGAACCCGTCTCACGCATGTGTTCGATCACCTCTATTCCATTGCCGTCGGGGAGCATCAGATCCAACAATACAATATCCAAATCGGGCAGTTGGCCGAGTTGGGCCAGTGCCTCCTTGACGGAACTCGCCTCGGCCACAATCCGGCAGTCGGAGTCCTCATGATTCAAGGTGATCTTCATCCCCATCCGTGTAAGCGTCTGGTCTTCTACAAGTAAGATATTAATGATGGACATACAATATATTATTAAACTACATTATCGAATTTGTTCCTTCGATGGCTTGGCGATAGTAAGTGTAAAGGTACTCCCCTGCCCCGGCGAACTATGGACGAAAAGGTTTCCGTTCATCTTGTTGGCCAATTCCTTACAGACGATCAAGCCCATACCGGTGCCCTTTTCCTCGGCTGTACCAAGCGTGGACTCATACCGTTTTAGAAAGAGTCTCGATTGCTGTTCTTCGGTCATACCAACGCCATTGTCGACCACGGAAAGATGCCAGTCCGTGCCTTTATCTTCCACCACAATCTCCACGATCCCCTCTTCATACGAATATTTTATGGCATTCGTCAAGAGGTTTCTCAAAATCGTCACCACATAGTTGATATCGGTGTAAACAAAGGTGTTGATGTCTATGGATGACTTGATCTGCACCTTTTTGCGTTGGGCTTGGGCACTGACCATCGCCAGACTATTGCGCACAATGGCGGACAGGTCCGCCCGCACGGGCCTATAGGGCAGACGCCCGCTTTCCAAGGAGGCCCACTCCAACACGTTGGTCAACAAGTCGCCCAATTGGTTGTTGGATTGGTTGAGTGCCGCGATCTGCTCCTTCTTGGTCACGTCGTCGATTTGGTCATAGTGCGTATTCAAGAAGTCGAGCACCTGCTTTTGCGCCGCCACGGGGTTTTTCAAGTCGTGCGACACAATAGAGAACAGACGGTCCTTGGCCGTGTTGACGGCCGCCAACTCATCGTTGCGTTTCTTGCGAATACTGGCCAATCGATAGCCCACGATGGCCACTATCGCAATCAGGGCAAACAAGGCCAACAAGACGATGATGAAGACGAATTTATTCCGGTTCGCCCTTTCTTGATTAGCCAATTGCTTCTCTTTTTGGTCCGTTTCGTACTTGATTTTATACTCGCTTACCAATTTTTGGTATTCCGCCTGGCTTAACGAGTCCTTGTTGGCGGAGCTGCACTCAAGATAATAGAGGGCCTTGCTCAGATTGTTCTGCTCTTTATAGGTGAGATAGAGATAGTCTTGTATGAGTTGAAGCAAGGGCCGGAATCCGGTCTTCTTGCATAGCCGTTCACCCTCCAGCAAATACTGTTCGGCGGCATAGTAGTTCTTCAACTTGAGTTCGCAGGCGCCAAGCTGTTTCAAGGTGATAATCTTGTCTACCAATTGGTTGCCGCGGTCGAAGATGTCGAGGGCCTGCAGGCAGGTGTTGCGGCACTCCTTCCACTCTTGGAGGTACATCAGCACGTCGGCCTTCTGCGACAGACGTATGCCGACCTTGTCGATGCGTCCCGCCTTGCGGTCTATTTCGAGGGCCTCGTTGATGCAGGCCAACGCCTCCGCCGGTCGCTTGAGTTTGAGCAAGACCTCGCTCTTGATACCCAACCGAATGGCCAATGCCTTTCCTTGATTATCATTCAACTCCCGCTCTATATCCACTGCCTGACTTGCGAATTCGAGGGCTTCTTCCAAGTGTTTTGTCGACAGCTCTATGGCTGCCAGCGTATTGAGGGCGCTGCTCTGGATTCGCTTGTCTCCCAGTTTCTTGCCAATATCAAAGTCCCGCTGGGCAGCAGTCAAGGCGCTGGTATAGTCGCCCAAACGCGTATAAGACACGCTCATAATCTCATAGCAACTCGACAACCACCGGAGCGAGTCGCGATGCGCCATATCCTTGGCCATCGAGGCATAGTCAATGGCTTTTTGGAAACCACTACTGTTAAGCTCATGGTTAGCCATACCCAAATAGACCAGCATCTGGCTGAACTTTCTGTCCGATTTCAGTTCATCACTGATGACATAATCGTAACACTCCTCCTGGACAAATTGGTCTATCAATTTCTGGGCCGCCACATTCTTTTCACTTCCAAACGAATGGCGAAAGATGGAGAACAGTGTATCCACGTTTTCGGCCCCCGCCGCAAAAACGGACAACATCAGGCCTACAGTCAATATCGTTATGCGTTTTACCATACGAAGAATTTGGCGCAAATATACAAAAAAGGCATTAGAAAATACATTTATCCTTCATCTATAATCCACAATCCCCACTTTGGCACATATTTTGCATACAAATATCGCCCAAAAAAGTCTAACAATAAATCACAACTATATGCAAACTGGTAATATCAATGTAAAAACCGAAAACATCTTTCCCGTCATCAAGAAATTCTTGTATTCCGACCACGAGATCTTCCTTAGAGAGCTGATTTCCAACGCCGTAGACGCCACCCAAAAGATAAAGACGCTGGCCTCGCTGGGCAAGACTGACAGCGAACTGGGCGACCTCACCATCGACGTGAAGGTCAACAAGGACGACAAGACCATCCGCGTCATCGACCACGGCATCGGTATGAGTGCCGAAGAGGTGGACAAATACATCAACCAGATCGCCTTCTCCGGCGCCGAGGACTTCCTCTCCAAATACAAGGGCCAAGACGCCACCAACATCATCGGCCATTTCGGACTGGGCTTCTACTCCTCCTTTATGGTGGCCGAACGCGTGGACATCCTCACCAAGTCGCACACTGACGCCAAAGCTGTAAAATGGAGTTGCGATGGCTCCACCGAGTTCACGTTGGAAGAGATCGACAAGAGCGACCGCGGCACCGAAATCGTGCTGCATATCGCCGACGACGCCCAAGAGTTCCTCGACGAGAACAAGATTGTGGGCCTGCTCAACAAATACTGCCGCTTCCTGCCCATCCCCATCCGCTGCGGCACCAAGACCGAGTGGCGCAAGCCCGAACCTAAACCCGAAGACGAGAATGCCGACAAGGACGGCAAGAAGGAAGAACCCAAAGAAGAGGCCGTGCAGGTGCCCCGCATCATCAACGACACCGAGCCCCTTTGGCAGAAAGCGCCCTCTTCACTCACCGACGAGGACTACAAGAAGTTCTACCACGAACTCTATCCGATGAACTTCGAGGAGCCGATGTTCCAAATCCACCTCAACGTGGACTACCCCTTCAACCTCACCGGCATCCTCTATTTCCCGAAGGTCAAGAACCAACTCGACCTCAAGAAAAACCGCGTGCAACTCTATTGCAATCAGGTATATATCACCGATGAACTGGAAGGCATCATCCCCGAGTTTATGACGCTGCTGCACGGTGTCATCGACTCACCCGACATCCCGCTCAACGTGTCGCGTTCCTACCTGCAATCCGACGCCAACGTCAAGAAAATCTCCACATACATCACCAAGAAGGTGGCCGAGAAACTGGAGTCGATGTTCAAAGAGAACCGCGAGGACTTCGAGAAGAAATGGGACGAACTAAAGGTGTTCCTGCAGTTCGGCTCCCTCACCGACGAAAAGTTCTACGACAAGATCAAGGATTTCTATCTGTTGAAGAGCACCGACGGCAAATACTACACCATTGAGGAATACCGCAACCTCGTGAGCGCGCTGCAGACAAACAAGGACGACATCGTCATCTGCCTCTACGCCGCCAACACCGACGAACAGCACCTCTACATCCAAGCCGCCAAGGAGAAGGGCTATGACGTGCTGTTGATGGACGGCTTCCTTGATGCCCACGCTATCAATATGCTCGAACAGAAGAACGAGAAACTGCGTTTCACCCGCGTCGATGCCGACACCATCGACAAGCTGATCGAGAAGAAGGACGACGTGTGTCCTGCCAAACTGTCAGACGATCAGCAAAAGACGCTGAAGGAGTTCTTCGACAAGAACGTGGACGAGAAGACTTTCAGCGTGATGATAGAGAACCTCAGCGAAAGCGACCTCCCCGTGATGATCACACAAAACGAGTTTATGCGTCGTTTCAAGGATATGGAGAAAGTGTCCGGTCAACAAGGGCTGTACGGCGACTTCAACCACTACAACCTCGTGGTGAACAGCAACCATCCGCTGGCATCGCGCGTGCTCGACGAGACCGACGAGGCCAAGCGCACCAAACTCGTGCAACAGATGATCGACCTCGCCCTACTCTCCCAGAACATCCTCACCGGCGAGAAGTTGAGCGAGTTCGTGAAACGAAGCTACGAGATACTCTAACAAAAAAAGGCCCGCATCCTGCGGGCCTTTTTTTTTATTTATCTAAAAAGGAAAATATTGACTTCTCGAAGTGTTCGCGGGCATACGCCTCCGTCACGGCAATTTTCTTCTTGGCGGAACTGGGGAAGTCGTACATCGCATCGGTCATAATCTTCTCCACAATGGCGCGCAAGCCACGGGCGCCGAGTTTCAACTCCACGGCCTTGCCCACGATATAGTCCAAAGCCGCCTCGTCAAAGGACAACTTGATGCCGTCCATCTCGAAGAGTTTCACATATTGCTTCACCAAGGCGTTCTTGGGTTGGGTGAGAATCTGCTTCAGCGCACTGGCATCCAACGGATTAAGGGAGGTAATGACCGGAAAACGGCCACACAACTCGGGAATCAAGCCGAACTGCTTGATGTCCTGCGCTGAGACATACTGCAACATATTGTTCTTGTCAATGGCACGATTCTTCTTGTTGTAGCCGATGGCATTGGTATTCATCCGTTCGCCGATAATCTGCTCAAGATTGTTGAATGCGCCACTGCCGATGAAGAGGATGTTCTGTGTGTTGACCTTGATGAACTCCTGTTCCGGATGCTTGCGTCCGCCTTGCGGCGGCACGTTGACGATGGAGCCCTCCAAGAGTTTGAGCAGCGACTGCTGCACGCCCTCGCCCGACACATCACGCGTGATGGACGGGTTCTCGGAGCCCTTGCGGGCAATCTTGTCGATCTCGTCGATGAAGACAATGCCGTATTCGGCCTTGTCTACATCGTAGTCGGAAGCCTGCAATAGACGGGTAAGGATGGACTCCACGTCCTCTCCCACGTAACCCGCCTGCGTGAACACGGTGGCGTCGGCGATGCAGAACGGCACGTCCAGCATCTTGGCGATGGTGCGCGCTAGCAACGTCTTGCCCGTGCCCGTCTCGCCGATCAGCAAAATGTTCGACTTTTCGATCTCCACCTCGTTGTCGTCGGGCTGCAGAATGCGCTTGTAGTGGTTATAGACCGCCACCGACAGCACTTTCTTCGCCTCCTCCTGACCAATCACATAGTCATCGAGACGCTTCTTGATCTCGTGCGGTTTCAGCACGTTGATGTGGAGGGCTTCACGCTTCTTGGCCTTATCGTGAGCGTGGACATCGCGCACAATATCGTCGATGGTGGAAATGCAATCTTCGCATATAGAACCAGAAAGACCAGTTATAAGGAACTGGTCTTCAGGTATATAGCGCCCACAGAAACTGCAGGTTCTCTCTTGTTTGTTAACTTTGGCCATTATTGTCTACGATCGTTGGAGAGCACTTGGTCGATAAGACCATATTCTTTGGCTTCGGAGGCGATCATCCAATGGTCGCGGTCACAGTCGTTCCAAATCTGTTCGTAATCCTTGCCCGTATGGTTGGCGATGATCTCATAGAGTTCCTTCTTGAGTTTCATAATCTCCTGGGCTTCGATTTCGATGTCGGAAGCCTGACCTTGTGCGCCACCCATGGGCTGGTGAATCATCACGCGGGAGTGCGGCAGGGCAAAACGCTTGCCCTTGGCGCCGGCACAGAGGAGCACGGCGGCCATGGAAGCGGCCATACCCGTACAGATGGTGGAGACATCAGGTTTCAGGTACTGCATCGTGTCGTAGATGCCCAAACCTGCGTGAACCATACCACCAGGACTGTTCAAATAGATCTGGATGTCCCGGTCGGGATCCTGGGATTCCAGGAAAAGCAACTGCGCTTGGATGATGTTGGCCACATCATCGTCAATGGGCACGCCCAAAAAGATGATACGATCCTTCATCAAGCGGGAGAACACATCCAATTGGGTGATGTTCATCGGACGCTCTTCAATGATGTAAGGCGTTATGTAATTGCGCGTCATGGATGCATAGCGGTCCATCTTCAGACTGCTGATGCCATGCTGCTTCAGTGCGTAATTGCGGAATTCGTCTTTTAAAATCATAATGCTATTATTTTGTTGTTTTGGCCTCTTTCGTCGCCTTGGCCGGAGCTTTCTTTGCAGGAGCCTTCTTAGCCTTCGGTTTTTCTTCCTTGGCGTCTTCTTTCACTTCCTCTTTAGGCTCTGCCTTCTTTTTCGTAGTGGTCTTCTTGGCCTTGGCCGGAGCTTTGGACTTGTCGGCACGGGCAGTCAGCATATCCACGAATGCCTTGGCATCACCCTTCTTGTGGTCGATGTTAAGTTTGGAGCGCAAGAGTGCAGTCAGCTTCTCGTCGAAGAGCAGATCGTAGACACCCTTCACGTTCTCCTTGTTGGTCATAGCTTGGTTGACCAGCTCCTCCACACGGTCCTTAACGCTGTCGGCGGCGAAGTTGCCAAAGTAATTCTTGATGAAATAATCACGGAAATAATTCTTCACGTCTTCCATCTCGACCTTGATGTCGCTGCCTTCCACGATTTTGCCTTCGAGAATCTGCCATTGGAAAGCACGCTTGTAATCATTGTATTTCTCTTCCAACGTCTCGGCGGTCATATCCTTCTGGGTGAGGAGGATGTAGCGCTTGATGAAATCGTCGGGCAGGTCGACCTTGACATTGTCGATCAGCATCTCGATAGCATCGTTCATAAACTGACGGTCAAGCTCGGGTTGATATTGGGCAGTTACGACCTTGTCAGCCTCCGCATTGAGTTCTTTCTCATTCTTGATGTTGCCATCCGGATATGCTTTCTTGAAAAAGTCAGCATTCAGTTCAGCAGGCACGATACGACCTATGTGCTTAATAGTGACCTTGTACTTGTATTCGTTCTCTGCTTCCAGATCTTTTTGCTCAAGTTTGAGAAAACGGGCAAGCGCAAACTCAGAAGCGAAGGCCTTGCGCAGACCGATAGTGATGGCATCGTCTTTCTTCTTGCCGATGAATTTTTTCTGGGCAGCCTCGGTGAGGTCGCGCATGAAAAAGAAGCCCTCTTTGTCGTCGCCGTATTGAAGAGACAAGCTGTCGGTTGCTTCAACAGTTTCAGGGGTCACATAGTCACCGTGACGCTCGCGAAGCTGGTTGATGAAAGCATTGCGTTCTTCATCGCTCGGTACAATCGTGAAGTCCACTACCTTGGGCAACTTGGCATAGTCAAGCTTAACCTCGGGAGCAAGAGCATATTCATAAACAAACACGAACTGGTCGGGCTCCTCGAAATTCACACGGGACTTGCTTTCCACTGGAAGAGGTTCAAAGATGTACTTCACCTCATTGTCCTTCATGAATTTGTCCATCTCACGGTTCACGATGTTGTCAACTTCCTGAACCAAGAGAGTTTTCTCATACATTTTTTTGATCATGCCCATGGGAACATTGCCCGGACGGAAACCGGGAACTTGGGCGGTACGTCTTTGTTTCTTCAGCGCGGCATCCAACTCGGCCGCATAGTCTTCCTTGTTGATTTCGATCGTCACTTCTTGCAACTGACCGGGAACGTTTTCGTGCTTAATATTCATATCTTAATAATAATTATTCATAAAACTAAAAGACACACAGCACCATGCAGTGTTGTATGTCCTATTTGCCCATAAAAGTAAAGACTACTCTTGTGTCTGGGACTGGGAATCACCTGTGTTAGCCGTTTGCTCGACAGGAGCTTGTTCCGGTCTGAGCGACTTAACCTCGTTCTTGGAGAGGAAAGCGCAAACGAAACAGAGCACCATAATGAAAGCGGCAATGCCCCAAGTGGTCTTCTCCAAAACATCGGCAGTCTTACGAACACCCATGATCTGGTTGGAAGAGGCGAAGTTGGAGGCCAAACCACCACCCTTGGAGTTTTGAATCAATATAACGAAGGCCAAAACGAAACAGGCCAAGATGATTAATACAACGCAAAGTGTGAACATTTGTTTCTTTTTTTTTATTTATTGATTATTATTATGTTAATTTTCTTCTTCCGATAGATTTTTTTGCAGTTTTTCAATTTGGGCTGCAAAATAACAACTTTTTTCTGGAAAATGCAACCTTAAAATTTCATACATCTGAATGGCTTTTTGAGCATAGCCTTGTTCTGCGTATATGGCTGCCAACGTTTCACTTACGATGTTGGGATCCTCTTCCAGACTTTCCTCTCCATAGTTGGCGTCCGCATCATGGTTTTCAGGGGAGTACATGATTTTAGGAGCGTCCTTGGAAAATTTTTCAATAAGCTGGTCTATAAGGGCTTGCTTATTGTCATGGTCTTCCGCGGGATGCTTGACGAAAACAGGATGAAGAGGGGTTCCATCTTCCACTGGAACACGGGTTTCGATGCGGGAAGGTGCCGGCTTGGCCTTTGCCGCTTGCACCACAGGAGCATATTCAATGGCCAGGGCATTGTATCGGAGAATATTCGGCAAGGTCAGAAGCATACGGGCGCGGTGTTTGGCCTGCGCGCGGGCAGGCAACAAACGCAAACAGAATGCATTAACCAACGGCGAGGCCGGATATCGTTTTTGAAGCTCCGTCAACTTGTCCTGCGCTCGCTCCGCCTCCGAGACCTCCACAAAATCGTTAAAGAAAACTTTCTCCATTACAATATTTTAAAAAGGATGCAAAAATACAAAACTTTACCAATTGACAAAAGCCTTGTTAAAGATATCGTCCGTGAGGGCGTCATTGATCTCCGTCACCAACGTGGATTCAACACTACTAAGGTTCCGTGAACTGGCATAATCGGCATATCGCGAGAAGGTCTGCTCGAAATTTTGGTTCTCATCAAACTTGTTGGTGAAACGCACGCGTACCGTAATGGTTAGCCGGTTCATAGCGGCCGTCTCATTGCCCTGGATGGCCACGGGCGCAATAGTATATCCCACAATCTCCCCATCTAACTCATAATCACCGTCACGCCCCACTATTGTCAGGGGCGTCTGACCTTGTATTTTATCTTTCAGGGCCGTCGTGAACGACTGACTCAATGTCGGGTTCACCAAAGAAGCATTATTGGCAAACGTTGCCACCGCCACGGTCTTGGCCCGCGAGTCAATGGTGCCGCCAGTCAAAGACACCGACATTCGGCATCCGGAAAACAACACCACACTCATCACAACAGCAGTGATACAGACAAAAATCCTATACCAGGCTCGGCGAACCATAATCTACTTATCGTTAAGTTTGTATTCCTTGATTTTCCTATAGAGCGTCCTCTCCGAGATCTTCAGCTCTTCGGCAGCCAGCTTTCGGTTGTTGTTGTTGCGCTCCAACGCCTTGATGATGGCCGCTTTGTTGAGCGTTCCAAGGGAGAGATCGCTGTCTTCAATGATAAAAGAATCATCATAATGTGTATCAGGCATATAAACCTCTTTCGGCGCCTCCTGAAAACGCTGATACATCGGCTTGGTAGAGATAGCAACATCCAAATCGTTGTCCTTGAGCGGAAACTCGTTCACAGACTTTGATGGAGAATTGGGCAACCCTCCGTTGGCCAAATGGTTGACTGCCGTCTTGAGCTCAGAGATCTCGCGTTGTAGTTCAGCGATGAACTTGAAAATGATTTCACGCTGAAAGTTATCTTGACTATTGTTTTCCGTACGCACTAAAGCCGGCAAGTTGGATGGAATAGGCGATGACAGATACGGACGCAGCGTTTCGGCATCTATAACGCGACTTTTCTCCAAGATAGAGATCTGTTCCGTGACATTTTTCAACTGACGGATATTGCCGGGCCAACGATATTGCTTGAGTTCTTCAATAGCATCTTCGGTAAGAGAAAGAGCCGGACAGTGGTACTTGGCGGAAAAGTCGCTGGCAAACTTCACAAAAAGGGGATATATGTCGTCCTTACGCTCGCGCAAGGTCGGAAGATGAATGACCACCGAACTTAGTCGATAGAACAGGTCCTCGCGAAATTTACCGTTGGCGATGCGCTCCGCGATATTGACATTGGTGGCGGCAACCACTCGGACATTCGTCTTCATCACTTTGGAAGAACCCACACGGATAAATTCGCCATTCTCCAATACACGAAGCAACCGCACTTGGGTGGCCAATGGCAAGTCTGCCACCTCATCGAGAAATATCGTGCCTCCGTCAGCCACCTCAAAATAGCCTTTCCGGGCCTCGACTGCTCCCGTGAAAGCGCCCTTTTCATGGCCAAAAAGCTCAGAGTCCATCGTCCCCTCGGGAATGGCTCCACAATTCACTGCAATGTACTTACCTTGCTTACGCATGCTATTCTCATGGATGATCTTTGGAAAGTTTTCCTTCCCCACGCCACTTTCACCCGTGATCAGGATAGAAAGATCTGTCGCGGCCACCTGAACAGCGATATCTATCGCCCGCTCCAGAGCCGGGTCGAAACCGATGATATCGAAACGGCGTTTGATCGCATCAAAATTAGCACTCATACACAATTCTCATTAGTAGGGCGCAAAAATACAAAAAAAAAGCATACTTTTGCACCGCTAATAACCCCAAGATACTCAACTATGTATTGGATTATCTTTATAGTTTTCATGGTGTTGAGCCTCATTGTAAGCAAAGTGCTCAACGCCCGCATCGACAAATACTCGAAAATACCACTTAACAGCGGTCTCACCGGCAAGGAAGTCGCCGAAAAGATGCTGCGCGACAACGGCATCACCGATGTTCGCGTAACCTGCGTGCAAGGCCGGCTCACCGACCATTACAACCCGCAGGACAAGACCGTCAACTTGAGCCAAGGCGTCTACACCAGCAACAGCATCGCCGCCGCTGCCGTGGCCGCCCACGAATGCGGACACGCCGTGCAACACGCCACCGCCTACCGATGGCTGACCATGCGCTCCAACATGGTGCCGATGGTACAATTCGGCGCCAATTGGTCCCAGTGGATCCTCCTCGCCGGTATGATCATACTCTCCTTTGTCCCTCTGATTGGCAAATGGCTGCTCATTGTAGGCGTGGCCCTGTTCGCGCTCACCACCCTCTTCTCCCTCATCACGCTGCCCGTGGAATACAACGCCTCTGCTCGCGCAGTGGCTTGGCTCGACAACACCGGCATCACCAGCGGCCAAGAGACCGACAAGGCCAAGGACGCCCTCAAGTGGGCCGCCCGCACCTACCTCGTCGCCGCCCTCTCCTCCCTCGCCACCCTACTCTATTATTTGATGATCATCCTCGGCAACAGAAGATAATCGTTTTCGAACTTTAAAACAAATCAAAAAAATGAAGAAAGTCATCCTCAACTTCTTGATATTGACATTGTTTGCCTTCACTAGCCACGCCCAACTCAATGTATACCGGCTGCCGATGGACAGCAACGCCACCGTCAAAGGCTTCACCGTTCGGTACGCCCTGCCTACCACCGCCCTCAAAATGACGGTGACTGTCGACAAAGTCAGAGAGTATAAGGGCTACTATAGCGACTATGCTTCTTCGTTACTCGGACTTTCAAACGTAATTAACGAGAACAAGACATACTATAAGCTGCAAAAGGTATCTGTCTCACCCGTCGAAGTGCCCGATTTCACCCACGCCTACCTGATCATACCCTCGTCCAAACAATCCAAAAGCGGCTTTTTCAACGATATGGTCACCGAAAAAGGACTCGTGCCCGACCTGAACAATGTCTCTTGCTACCAGACCAAGACACAGGCAATGTCCGACTTCTTCAAGAACTACGCCGACCTGACCTACACCCAGACGGAAGACGCCTTCGTGGAGACCAAAATCATCGACGGTGTGGTCACGCAAGTGCCTTCCAATCGCACCAAAACGATGTCCAAGACAAACGAACAACAGGCTAAAGAAGCCGCAGATGCCATCGGCAAGAGCCGCAAAGACCAATACGCTTTAGCCGCCGGAGAACAGGAGACCCCCTACTCCGCCGAAACCATCCAAATCATGCTAAAGGAACTCAAACAATGGGAAAACAACTATTTGAGCCTTTTCACCGGCCTTGTACTGGAAGACGAGATGGAATACACTTTCTATGTCATCCCCAATCCTGACAGTCCGACACCCGCCTTCGCTTTAAATCTCGAAAAGGGATTCTCTTCCGATGTCCAATCGGCTAAGGATGAGGACCTCTATACCATCCAAGTGAGTCCTGTGTTCCCTCACTCTTTCGAGACATCAGCCGTCCCCACCGACAAAGGCACGGGCTATTGCTATCGTATGGCACAACCCGCCACTGTCACCCTCAACCACCTTCAAAAATGTATCCACAACTTCGGCACCTTGGAACTACGACAACTTGGTCCCATCCAAGCCCTGCCTAAGATGCAAAACAATTTGGATATCAAAAAGATCGGTTTTATTTTCTAACAACATTGCCTTATGAAGAGATATTTCACTTTTGTTGTCGTACTATTCATCGCCATTGGCTTTGTGGGATGCAAAAACTATGCTACCAATAAACTCAAACGAGAGATGAAAGCATTCGCAAAATCATATCTCAAGACTGAACGCGTCGTTGGCTACGACTCTCTTACCGTCGACTCCGTGGACACGCTCACCGAAATGAGCTATGCCCAACTCAACATCATCATGCTCAATGAAATGGCCGCTGACTATCAAAACCAATACGACGAAGCCGCCAAACAAGACAGGGGACAAAAACTAGAATATCTCAGTTTATACATCAATGAGATCGAGCGCAATCTTGAAGACTTCGAGAATATGCTTGAAAGCGGGGAGCTTAAGGACAGTGGCGTGCTTCTCTTTTGGGTTACCGGACACTATGTCAAGGATAATGAACGCAAGGACTTCTATTTCTTCGTTTCTCCCGACAAGAAAAAGCTCTATACCCTTGATCCCTTCAACGACAATCTTCTTTATAAAGACGAGTAGCTCATGGACACTTTTCCATGGGGAGACCACAGACGGTTCAATTCATACAACCATTTTTCACAAATTCGTTTCGGCGGACGGGTTCAACGTATTCCTATTGATGCGGGATTCACTTGTCCCAACCGCGATGGATCACGAGGTACTGGCGGATGCACATACTGTCTAAACAACGCTTTCAATCCACCCTACTGCAATCGTCTAAGCAGCATTACCCAACAGATAGATGACGGCATAGCTTTTTATCAAAAGAGAAGGGGCGCATCCAACAATTATCTTGCTTATTTTCAGGCATATTCAAACACATATGCTCCATTGGACAGGCTACAAACACTTTATGAAGAAGCATTGTCTCATCTCAAAATCAACGGACTTGTCATCGCCACGCGCCCTGACTGCATCGACATGCCCTTATTGGATTACTTGTCCGACTTACAGACCAGAACATATATAACACTGGAGTTAGGCATTGAGAGCTGGCACGATGACACTCTTCGGCGCATCAACCGCGGCCATGACGCCGCCACCGCCATCCAAGCGCTCAAGGACATCGATCAGCACAATATCCCCGTTGGCATCCACCTCATTTTCGGACTTCCTGGCGAGAGTCCAGACACCTGGCTGAACGATACACAAATCATCAACAACCTTCCTGTCCAGCACATAAAAATCCACCAACTACAAATCATCAAAGGCACCCCGATGGAGCAGGATTTCTTCACCCATCGCAAAGATTTCCACTTTTTCACGCCGGACAGTTACATAAATTTCGTCGCCGAC
This sequence comes from Bacteroidales bacterium, assembly GCA_024685175.1. GTDB lineage: Bacteria > Bacteroidota > Bacteroidia > Bacteroidales > WCHB1-69 > F23-D06. The sequence goes on along the minus strand of JAIKWD010000027.1, from coordinate 88,107 downwards.
TATTTAGAACGACTCTCCCCAGACATCGTCATCGACCGACTGGCCGGTGAAGTGCCGCCAAGATTTCTGGCCTTTTCCAATTGGGACCGTCTTCGCTACGACGAGCTAGTTAAGAGAATTGAAATACGCCTCAAGGAACGGGATACTTGGCAAGGAAAAATGGCCGTTTCAGAATGAGTTTCTCAAATTATCCTTACTTTTGCATCTCAATTTTAGTCTATGAATGCCTTTGCCGCCATATTAACCCTCCTATATCTTTTCGGCATCCCCTTGCTACTTGTGATAATGGCCAAGCGTTGGCCTATCATCGACAAGATTACCCCGATGATGATTCTGTACGTCATCGGCCTAATTGTCGGCAATATCGGAATTATCGGCAAAACATCCGAAATCATCTGCACTAACATTTCCAACGTGATGGTTCTCATTGCCATCCCGTTAATGCTATTGGGATGCGACTTCAAGATGTTGTCCGCCAAAAGTGCCGTCAAAGCTTTCTTTGTCGGGTTGTTCAGCATCTTAATCGTAACTATTGCAGGGTTTTACATCTTCCATGGTCAAGCAAGTGCCGCAGGCATGTCCGACACCAACTTCGCCAAAGTCAGCGCCGTGATGATCGGCATCTACACAGGTGGCATTCCCAACCTCGCCCCCGTTTCCAAAGCCGTCGACTTGCCCCAAAACCTGTTCTTGTTCGTATCCAGTTACGACCTCGTCGTCACAGGGCTTTACCTCATCTTCATTGTTTTCTTGGGCAAACGGATCATCCGATGGCTGTTCCCCGCACCGAAAGTGGAATCTTCCACCGAAGAATTGGCGGAAGCGCAAGTGGTCGTCAAAGACAACAATAGTTTTTGGCACAAAGTGCTTAACAGAGGTGTCGGCATTGGTGTCTCTTTTCTTATCGTTTTGGTTTCCTTCCTACTATCCCTTGCCATCCCCTCCAGCAACGACACCGCCATCATCATCATCGCCATCACTACTTTTTCCATCCTACTCTCTTTTTGGAAACCTACCAAACGACTAGAGGGGACCTTCGATGTAGGCCTCTATTTTGTCTATGTGTTCTGCTTGGCCGTGGCTACAATGGTGAACATTCATGAGATGGAATTTTCCAAATACTTGTTTATTTTATACTATATAGCCTTTGCCGTATTCGGTTCCTTGATTCTTCAAATATTGTTTTCCAAGCTCTTCAAACTGGACGGCGACCTGATGTTGGCCTCTTCCATAGCGCTCATCAACTCTCCACCGTTTGTCCCGATGGTGGCCGCAGTGCTCAAAAACAAGAATGTCATCCTGCCGGGTATCGCCATCGGCCTGCTTGGCTATGCGGTCGGAACATACCTCGGCTACGGCATCTTCTTGCTACTATCCCATCTGTGATTATTTCATTTTATAGCATAAAAAAAGGTTGCGGAATTCCGCAACCTTTTTGTTTTTAATCGAAGTTGAACATTACTCTTTGTGTCTGTAAGAGTCAACTTTGGCCTTCAACTCATCCGGAACGGGGATCAGCAATTTGACCTTCAACTGCTGCAACATAATGTTGTTCTGTCTATCGTCAGGGTTGATTTGATAGGCCTTGTCACTCCAGTCGTGAGCCTTTTGCAAGACAGGCTTCTCAGCCTCGCGGATGGCGGACATCTCACTCCATTGCTTGGCGTTCTTGGCTGCTTCGATTCTGTCTTCGTAGTCAACCACCTCCATGAAGTAGCGGTAAGCCATTTGGCTGTTCAATTTGAACTCGTTAGGGTTGTTGGCGAGGGCGGCGGTGAGAATTTCCTCAGCTCTGTCGTACACTTTGAAGTTGCTCAGATAGTTGGAGCAATTCTCAATGGTGGTAAGATCGCCAGGGTTCTCGGCCAGCATCTTGTCGCAAAGAGCCAGAAGTTTGTCCTTTTGGTTGGTCATAGAGTAGTAGTTCATTTGAGCTTCCACAAGATCACCTTGCTTTTCTGCAGGAATAGCAGCCAAGCCCTTTTCAAGAATCTTGCCGCAATTCGCAGTGTCGTTTTCGCTTTGGTAGATGTAGTACAATTCGGTGTAACAAGCCGGATATGCAGCAGGAGCACAGGCGATAGACTTCAGCAACATGTTTTTATAGTTGGCTTGGTCGCCGAGCTTGCCATAGGCGAGAGCCAATTGCAGATAGGCGGCGGCAGCGTTGTTGTTGACCTTGGCCAACTCATAGTTCTTGGCGGCAAGGGTGAAATACTTCACTGCATTTTGATAGTCGCTCTTCTCTTCAGCCTGAACGCCCATATTGTAGAACGGCTCAGCGCAAAGTTTCTGACCTGCGATGGCGCCCAACATACCTGTTTTCGGTTCAACCTTGGGATCCAATTCCAGAGCCTTGATAAAGGCCTCATTAGCCGTAAGCAAAGCATCAGGGTAACGCGGCGTGTAAGAAGGATCGGCGTTCATCTTCTTTTGATCCATATTATACAAATTCACATACACATTGGCTTTCATCAGCCACACTTGTGCATTGTCGGGATTGGCAGCCATACAGCTTTCCAACAGCTTTTTGGCCTTCGGTGCCTGGTTCTGGCGCAAGCACATCCATACGTCGTCCAAGCAGGATTGGGAGAACGCAGTAGCGCCCACCAACAATCCAACGATAACAAGCATTAACTTTTTCATTGTTCAGAGTTTTTTTGTTATTAGATAATAATAATATTCTTACGTTTAATTCTTTTCCAGACTTTTGATAATGGCATCTATTTCGTCATATTTTGGCGACTGCTGGCGAGCATATATCGCACGAAGTGTATTTAGCAAGTTCAAGTCTTCGGGTTCAAGAGTTCTGGCTTGTTCAAAATAACGGGCAGACTTGCTAATATGTTCGTCAGACTGATGTTTACAACTAGCAGCTAACGGATCGTTAGGGTTGCTTATCGCAAGCTGATTGTATTGATTAAACAACTGCTCAGACAAGCTATACTCACAAACACCCAAGTTGTATAGAACCACATAGTTCCCTGACGACATGGCATTTGCGCGTTCCAAGAATCGAATGGCTTCCTCGTAACGTTTTTCTTTGATATAGCAGTTGGAGAGGTTTACCAATTCATCTGCATTATGAATAGAATTAGGGGCAATGCCATTCAAAAGCCTTCTGGCTTGTACGCTGTCCTTTATCCAGTAATAGTAATCTATCTCTGCAAGAGCGATGCTGGTATTGCCTGGCAACTTGGTTTTGGCGCCATCCAAGATTTTCTTGGCCATGGTTGGATTATTCTCAGCCTTATAAGACTCAATCAAGCGAACATATACATAAGGATTGCTAGAGCCATCGTTGGCGGCCTTCTCGTAATAAGTCCTGACATCGTCCTTCATATCAAGCATTTCCAAGGTATAGGCATAATAGTAATAAAGTTCACCATTCATCGGATACTGCGGCTTGTCCATCTCGTATGACTCTATACCTTTTTCCAATGTATTCTTGGCTCCGTTATAATCCTTGGCAATCAACTGATCCACCCCACGTACAAGCAATAGGGGATACAGTTGCTTCATAGCCTCTTTCGGCGTGAACATATCCATGGCTTCCACGTTGGAGTTGATCTGGGCGGCTTTGGCAAAAGCATCGTACGCTTCTACTGGCGCATCCGGATAAACAATCTGATAAGTGCTATCCTTTTGCTTGGCTCCATACTCCTCATTGGAGAGGAAATAGTAGATGTTGCCCTTATACAACCAGGTTTGGGCCTTGGTAGAGAGCTTCTCATCCTGCACACAGAGGTCAATGGCCTCCTTGGCTTTTGAGAAGTTCTTGTCATAATAATTGTTGTAGGCCTTGGTAAGGGATGGCTTTTGCGCCATCGCTCCAGCTACAAGCATTATAGATAATATGAGAGATAATATTTTTTTCATTGTTGCATGAAAACTAGTTATCTGTAGACTCCGTTGAATTTGTCTCGTTTAAAGGAGCTTCATCATTATTCACATCCTCGGTCAGGGCATTATTCTCATCATAATCCTCTTCTTCTTCGTCTTGGCGCGGCACTACGCAAACGGCAGCGATAATGTCGTTTTTGCGTAAGTCGATAAGTTTGACGCCTTGTGTGTTACGTCCAAGGATACGGAGTTCGTCGACATGCAGACGGATGGCGATGCCGGAACGGTTGATAATCATAAGGTCGTCCTCGTCAGTCACGCTCTTCATAGCAATCAGCTTGCCTGTCTTCTCGGTAATCTTGATGGTGCTGATACCCTTGCCACCACGGTGGGTGATGCGGTAGTCTTCCAACAAGGAGCGTTTGCCGAAACCGGCTTCGGAGACGATAAGGATGTGGCTATCTGGGTTGTCCACACAAAGCACACCCACGATCTTGTCATCGGGGCCGGCGAGGGTTATACCTTTCACGCCGGAAGCGTTACGACCCATAGCTCGCATCTCTTCTTTTTCCTTGAAACGGATGGCACGACCGGAGTGGAGAGCCAGCATCATATCGCTGTTGCCATTGGTGAAACGGGCGGCAATCAAGCGGTCGCCCTCACGCACGTTGATGGCGATGATACCTTTCTTACGCGGATGGGAGTATGCATCGATGCTCGTTTTCTTGATGATACCCTTTTCCGTACACAAGAACACGAAATGGTTGTTGATATAATCCGGGTCGGTGACGGACTTCAAGTTGATGATAGAGGCAATCTTGTCGTCTTCTTCGATTTGGAGGATATTTTGCACGGCGCGGCCCTTGGAAGTCTTAATGGCTTCAGGGATTTCGAACACACGTAACCAGAAGCATTTACCCTTTTCAGTAAAGAAGAGCAAATAGTTGTGGTTCGTAGCCATATAAAGATGCTCGATGAAATCCTCATCGCGGGTACTGCCACCACGGGAGCCTTTGCCGCCGCGATTTTGCACCTTGTACTCTGCCAGCGGAGTGCGCTTGATATAGCCGAGGTGCGAAATGGTGATGACCACCTCGTCGTCGGGGATCGTGTCCTCCACGCGGAACTCGGAAGCGTCCAATTCGATCGGTGAACGGCGGGCGTCGCCATAACGGTTCTTGATATCTTGCAACTCGTCTTTGATAATACCCATACGCAAACTTTCGTTTGCCAATACATCTTGCAAGTATTTGATTAATTTTTCCAGCTCGTCATATTCGTTCTGGAGTTTTTCGCGCTCCAAACCAGTAAGTTGACGAAGTCTCATTTCAACGATGGCCTTAGCCTGAAGCTCGGTAAAGCCCCATTTTTCCATCAAGCCATTCTGGGCATCTTGGACCGTATGTGAGGCTCGGATAAGGGCGATAACTTCGTCAATAATGTCAAGAGCTTTGAGAAAGCCTTCCAGGATATGAGCTCTCGCTTGAGCTTTCTTGAGGTCAAATTGGGCACGACGGATGACCACTTGATGGCGGTGCTTGACGTACTCCACGATCATATCCTTGAGGTTCAGCGTCATCGGGCGGCCATTGACAAGGGCCACGTTATTCACGCTGAAAGCTGACTGCAAGGCGGTCATCTGATAAAGCTTGTTAAGCACCACTTCGGGAACCACATCTTTACGCAAGTCGTAAACAATACGGGTACCATTGCGCTTGTTGGTCAAGTTCTCCACATTAGTGATACCTACAATCTTATCGTCTTTCACCAGTTCCACCGTATGTTTGATCATATCCGAAGGATTGACCATATACGGCAGGGAGGTCACGATGATACGGTTACGGGTTTTATCGGTTTCAATCTCGGCATGGCCACGCATCACAATACGACCACGACCCGTCTCGAAGGCTTCTTGCACTCCCTTGACGCCATAGATAACACATCCGGAAGGAAAATCCGGGGCCTTGATATACTCCATAAGCTCCGGAATGGTGATGTCATTGTTATCAATATAGGCACAAATGCCATCGCACACCTCGCTCAGGTTGTGGGGAGCCATATTGGTAGCCATACCCACTGCGATACCAGAGGCACCATTCACCAACAGATTAGGGATTTTAGAGGGCAATACGGTAGGCTCAGGGATTGTGTCGTCAAAGTTCAGATTCATATCGACGGTGTCCTTCTCAATGTCGGCGACCATATCTTCAGCCGACTTGCGGAGTCGGGCTTCAGTATAACGCATAGCTGCGGGGCTATCACCGTCCACAGAGCCGAAATTACCTTGTCCATCCACAAAAGGATAGCGCAAAGACCAGGGTTGGGCCATGCGGACCATGGCGTCATATACGGCCGTATCGCCATGAGGATGGTATTTACCTAACACCTCACCCACAATTCTCGCCGATTTTTTATAGGGTTGGGAGGAAACAATGTTCATATCCCACATAGCGTAAATGATACGTCGCTGAACGGGTTTCAAACCATCGCGAACATCAGGCAAGGCGCGCGATACGATCACAGACATGGAATAGTCTATGTACGCCGTCTTCATCTGGTTTTCGATGTTGACTTGAACGATTTTTTCTCCTAAGTTTTCTTCTTCTGTCATTTTATCGCTATTTAGTTATTTCTAAGTTCTTATTTTTAAAAGAGTTGTCGTTTGCACAAATAAGGCACGAAGATACACTTTTTTTTGGAAATAAACCAACTTTTTCGAGCAAGAAAATTGCGGTTTTTAACCGAAATAAAATATTGATTAGAAATTATAGAAAAATGATATTCGACAAACCACGGACTACCGGCTACTGACTTCCAAATTCTGGCACTATAATTGCAGCACCATCTGCTAACTGCGATCCGCTAATTTTTGTATTTTTGCGCCAAATTTTAAAATAATGGAAATCAAATATTCAGAAGAAATGAAATATGCGATGGAAGAGGCTGGCAAGATTGCCTCCTACTACCATTCGCCCAACATAGGAATCGAACATCTGACTGTTGCTATTCTGCGCTACCCCAATGAAAGTACGACCAAGAATCTCTTCGGCGTATATCGCGTCGACCTAGACACACTCCGCACCAAATTGGAGGAACTAATTGACAGCAACGAGAACAAGATAGAGGACGCTTCCACTCCTCTTCGCTTTAACACACAGACAGACAATACATTACGCCTATCCTATCTCATCTCAAAAGAGTTCAGGAGCGATGTGGTAGAATCATATCATTTCATCTTAGCCGTACTGCGTGACGGTCGCAACGACGCGTCGAATGTGGTCAAGATGTTTTTAGTCAGAGCAGGGCTTTCATACGCCTCTTTTGCCGCTGAAGTAAAGAAGGAATTGAACATGGAAGCGGGAAACACCGACTCTCTAATCACCTCTGAGGACGACCAGGACGAAGAAGACGATCGCCGTTTCATGTCCCGGCCCAGCAAGGATGGCGCCAAGAGTTCAGCGACCCCGATGATTGACAGCTTCGGTAAAGACCTTACCAAGTTGGCCTCAGAGGGCAAGCTTGACCCTATGGTTGGCCGCCAGAAGGAGCTGGAGCGCATTGCCCAGATTCTTAGCCGTCGTAAGAAAAACAATCCTGTACTCATCGGCGAGCCAGGTGTGGGCAAGTCGGCTTTAGCTGAGGGCCTGGCCATGAATATCGTTCAAGGTCATGTATCCCGTACCTTGATTAACAAACGCGTGGTAGCGCTTGACATGGCATCGCTGGTAGCGGGAACCAAATACCGCGGCCAGTTTGAGGAGCGAGTAAAGAACATCCTCAACGAGCTGGAAAAGAATCCTAACATCATCCTCTTTATTGATGAGTTACACACCATGGTAGGAGCCGGCAACGCGCCTGGCAGCATGGACGCCTCCAACCTCTTCAAACCGGCGCTGGCACGTGGCGAGCTGCAATGCATCGGCGCCACTACCCTGGACGAATATCGTGAACACATCGAGAAAGACGGCGCACTTGAACGCCGCTTCCAAAAAATCATCCTTGAACCCACTACGCCCGAAGAAACCATCGAGATCCTCAATAACATCAAGGATAAATACGAGGATCACCATATGGTCCGCTATAGCGACGAAGCCATCAAAGCATGCGTTTCTCTTTCCAACCGTTATATTTCCGACCGTTGTTTGCCCGACAAGGCTATCGATGCTATGGACGAGGCCGGTGCGCGTATGCACATACAGAACATCCACGTTCCCGATGAGCTGCTGGATGCTGAAAAGGAGATTGCCGACTTTGAACAACTCAAAACGCAAGCCATCAAAGACCAACAGTATAACGCCGCCGCAGGCTATCGGGATCAGATCAAACAACTTGAAGCCAAGTTGGAACAAATCAAAAAGGATTGGGAAACCAAGTCTGACTTAGAACGCCCTATAGTGTCCGAAGACACCGTGGCAGAAGTGATTGCCATGATGACGGGTGTCCCCACTCAACGCATCGCCAAGAATGAAGGTGAGCGCTTAATGCGCATGGCGGACGAGCTGAAGGGCTCTGTAATTGGACAAGACGATGCTATCGTCAAAATCGCTAAGGCTATTCGCCGCAACCGTGCCGGGCTGAAGGATCCCAACAAGCCCATTGGCACTTTTATCTTCCTGGGCCCCACTGGTGTGGGTAAAACCTACTTGGCCAAGGTACTAGCCGAATATCTCTTCGACTCCCAAGACGCTATCATCCGCATTGACATGAGCGAATATATGGAGAAGCACACCGTTTCCCGCCTCATCGGTGCGCCTCCGGGATATGTAGGATACGAAGAAGGCGGCCAGCTCACCGAGAAGGTCCGCCGCAAACCCTACTCTATCGTGCTGCTCGATGAAATCGAGAAAGCCCATCACGACGTGTACAATGTGCTGCTCCAAGTCTTTGACGAAGGACAACTCACCGACGGTATGGGACGTAAGGTGGATTTCAAGAATACCATCCTCATCATGACATCCAACATCGGCACCCGAGAACTCAAGGATTTCGGCACGGGTGTTGGCTTTAACACCGAAGCCACCAAGGCCGCCCAAAACAAAGTCGAACACGGCATTCTTGAAAAAGCGCTCAAAGCCAACTTCTCGCCTGAATTTCTCAACCGCGTTGACGATACCATTTATTTCAACAGCCTTGGAAAGGATGAGATAATCAAGATTATCGAAATTGAACTTAAAAAGGTCATGAAACGGGTGAAAGATCTTGGCATTGAGATTCAGGTTACCGACAAGGCCAAGAACTTCCTTGCCGAGGCCGGTTGGGATGCCAACTACGGCGCTCGTCCGCTCAAACGAGCCATTCAAAAGAATGTAGAAGATCTTTTGGCCGAAGAAATCCTCAACCAGACACTACCTCAAGGATCCGTCGTCGAGCTTGACTATGACGACGTGAAGGAAAGCATGGTGATAGTGAGGAGTTAGAAGTGACGAACAATCCTTTTGATTTTGTTTTGACAATGGAAAATTTCACAAACAAGTTGCAAAGTGTCAATACCTTTATTTTTGATTTCGACGGAGTCCTGTCGGATGGCAAGATCTATGTGCAACGCGACGGCGAGCAGGTGCGTGCCACCAACGTCAAGGACGGCTATGCGCTGCAATACGCTCTCCGAAAAGGCTACAACGTAGCCGTAATTTCCGGGGGATACGCAGAATCCATGCGTTTACGCTACAAGGACTTTCCTGGCATGGAAATGTTTCTCAAAGTCAAAGACAAAACCATCATGTTCAACGATTACCTCCAACAGCACAATCTCAAGCCCGAGAATGTACTGATCATGGGTGACGACATCCCCGACTATAAAATGATGCTGATGGCTGGTGTAAAATGTTGCCCCGCTGATGCAGCGGAAGAGATCAAACATATTTCCGACTACATCTCCCCGCGTTGCGGAGGCAATGGTGCCGTGCGCGACATCATCGAGCAGGTGCTCAAGTTGCACGGTAAATGGTTTGAAGAGGACGCTTGTCTCTGGTAGTCCACATTTATCACTATTACTGATATGGGTTGTTTATTCACAGGATCATTCAGCTTGATTTTTTCTATCATCGGCCTCATATTTGGAGGATTCCCCGGGGCTTTGTTAGGCTTCGGTCTTGGAGTGATCATCGACCTCATTTCAGGTTCCAGAGCTCAAAGAAGAGTGTCGGGCCACTATTACCAAGCCCAAGACTTCACCGAGCACGAGTTAATGTTAGCCGCCTATGTTGCTCGAGCCGACAACAACCGGCTGCTACGTTCCGAAATGGAGTATGTGCGCAGTTTCCTCGCCCAAAACATCTCCGCTGACCGCGTCGGCCCCGTCATGCTCCGATTTCGAGACATACTCGACTCCAACATTGACCTCCAAGCTGTATGCGCTGACCTTCGGCAACATGCCACCATATATGAGAAACTAGTCATCCTACAGTTCCTTTTCGGCTTCGCCAAAGCTGACGGTTCCATACGACAAGAAGAAATTGATGCTATTCAGAACATCTCTGACCTTTGTGGCATAAGCCGCAGTAATTTTGAAGCCATAAAGTCCATGTTCACTGGATCATACTATCAAGGTGACTATCAACAAACGTATGGAGACTCCTCCTTTGGCGGTTACACCTCTCAAAAATCATTAGACAATGATTATAAAATTCTTGAAGTCTCGCCAGATGCCACTGACGAAGAAGTCAAGAAAGCTTACCGAATCGCAGCTAAAAAACATCATCCCGATAAGGTTAGTCATTTAGGAGAAGATGTGCGCAAGGCTGCCGAAATCAAGTTCGCTCAAGTTAATGAAGCTTACGAACGAATTAAAAAAGCCAGAGGCATGAAATAAAAAAAATAATTTTTATTTCAAAATCATTTAATTTATTTAAAAAAAATTCTATTTTTGCGAGACGTGGTTTTGCCACGACCGTAAAAACAAAACGTTGTTACACAACGTCTTACATAATTAACCATTTAAAACAAAAACACCATGAAGAAGAAAATCTTTTTTTTCGCAAGAATTTTGTCTGTTGTTCTCCTGTTATTCACATGCCCCAGACATGCTTGGGCACAAACCGTGGTCTACGAAGAAAATTTCGGTTCCCCCACAGCCAACACATTAATACAAAATTATACTGGGTGGCAGAACACCGACGTGCTATACACCGGGGACGGGACTTGTGACATTCGAAGTTCAAATGCTTCCAACAATTATGGCTTTGCTTCTGGCGATGGAAATGTCATGATCAACGACACCACAAAATGGTTCATGATTTCCAACCTCAACACCGCCAACGACACTAATTTGTCGTTATATTGCGGACTACGCAAGACCTCTACAGAAAATGGCGACAACTTCATCGTAGAAGTATCCAACGATAGCATCAGCTGGACTCGTCTTGTATTGGCAGACACCTTACCAACAGGCACGGGCACTTCGGGGTGGCATCGCGTTCGCTATCCTAATGTTCCTTCTTGCAACAATTTGCACATTCGTTTCTCCAACCAAGCCATTGTCGACTATCGCTTGGACGACATTGCGCTTGTCGAGGGTGAAGAGACTGTGCTAGAAACCGTAGCTCGTCCTTTCTTTTCTCCTGCAAGCGGAACATATTATGAACCACAGTCAGTCACCGTCACTTCTGCCACTCCCGATGCCGTTATTTACTACACCTTAGACAACACTACACCTACCACAACATCTCTGAGCTATAGCAATCCTTTGCAAATCAGCCAGTCCACCACCATAAAAGCAATTGCCGTGAAAGAAGGCATGTACGACAGCGAGGTAGCCACTGCCAATTACATCATTCTTGACACCAATTCATTGGTCGTATTACCTTTTGACATCAGCAGCAATAGCGAAGTCGAGCACTTAGACATAACACAAATGAGCGGTTTTCGAGGCTATCATCTAGGGTCTTCGTATGCCAACGGTTCTGTCAAGTTTGAATCTTCGCATGCCGGAGAAGCCAGTCTTGTCGCGCATCTGGACAGCGCACCGGGAACCGTGGAATTTGATTTGCGCGGCGTCAAGGGCGGTGGCACGCCAAGCGCCTATGAAGGGGTCACTTTTATGATCAGCCAGTCTACGGATGGACATAATTGGTCCCCGTTGGCCACCATATATGGTGCCGACATTTCGGTGGATGAGTTCACACATTTCACCTACGTCATCTCTAATCACAACATCAACTATCTACGCTGGTCATTGGAGACATCTCTCAAGGGCAATACGCAGCTCAACAACATCAAGATCACCAAACACGATGGTAGTGAGGACAGCACAGCGACCCCAAGTTATGGTTTTTCGACGTTTTGCGTTTTCCCCAATCCTGCAAGTGGGTATTTTCAAATTCATAAAGGCAGAATTGAAGTACGTTCAATTTCATTGTATAACATTTATGGTGAGTTAATGCGTCGTTGGGACAACCCTGTTGACAACCACGACTACCCCCTCACTGACCTACCTACCGGTCTTTATATCCTCAAGGCCGACACCCCTTACGGCACTGTCACGAAAAAAATCGTCAAACAATAACCATTAGGCACTTGCATTATATTATTGTAGAGCCTTCACAACATGGTGGCTCTACAATATTTTTTATATTTTTGCGGCCAAATTGTTAAAGACATGAATAAAATCGCCCCGGTCATAATATTTGCTGCTAGTGTTTTCATTTGTTCATCATGTACCAAGACAGAGAAGAACTATTATCCTGACGGCAAGATTCAATCCATTATTCATTACAAATCAGGAAAAGAGACTGGGAAAAGCGTCTATTTCTTCCAAAGACCCAATTCTGTGGAAATAGAAGTTGAGATGAAAAAAGGGAAGCGGAATGGTGAGTTTTTCCGTTATTTTGAAAACGGCAATTTGGACACGCACTGTTTTTACGAGAACGACGCTATCGAGGGTGTGGAACAGATGTATACTCCCAATGGAGAATTGCGAGAAGAGAACACCTATATCCATGGCAAAAAAGACGGGCCGCATAAAGAGTATCACGTCACAGGGCAGCTTAAGGCGGAGGGAAATTTCAAAAATGATCTTTTCGATGGCGACTGGACGTACTATGATGAGCGTGGCATTGTTGTGGGAGAGGGCAATTTCAAAGCCGGCGCTGGTGAGTTAACGGCCTATGATGCGCAAGGCAGAGTCGCCTGCACCACTCAATATGCCCAAAACAAGAAAGACGGCAAAGAGACATACTATACTTCTTCAGGGAAAGTATACAAAGAGATCATCTATAAACAAGATCGCATTGTTTCTCAAACCGTGGACTCCACTTTGATCCCATAACCATGCATTTCTCCAGAACAGTCCTAATCTGGTGCCTCTTGCTATTCACTTTTGTTGGCGTTGAAGCACAAAACACCCGCAAAATCAAATACCGGGCGGACATGGGACTTTATGACGAAACCGCCCTGCCTGGAGCGCAACGGCTTATCGGACATGTGGCATTCGCTCAAGACAACATCAAAGGATACTGCGATAGCGCATACCTTTATGAGAATGACAACTACATTATCGCTTTTGGTGATAGGGTGAAGATTCTAATTGGAGACTCCGTCAAGTTATATGGTCATCGTGCATATTATGACGGCAATCTCAAAAATGCGTCCATCGCCTCAAACGTCAAATTAGAGAAAAAGAAATCCTACTTGTTGACTGACAGTCTCATCTACGACCTCAACAGCGACATGGCTTTTTATCTAACAGGTGGGCAGATCTTCAACGACGATGACACGCTAATCAGCCGTGAAGGGCGTTATTACACCAACACCGATGATGCTTTTGTTAACGAAAACGTTCAGCTCCGAAGCAAGACTTACAAGATGAACTGCGATTCCTTGCAATACAATGCACGGAGCAAAATTGCTTTTTTCATCTCGCCCACACATCTAGTCTCAGACAAGGACAGCAGTGAAATCTTGACAGATGCCGGGTGGTACGACACACAACATGAACTATCTACATTGGTGGGCAATGTGCAATTATTCAACAAGACCCAAAAGTTATTCGCAGATACAGTTTATTACAACAAGAACGATCAGTTCGGGCGGGCCTGGCACAATGTAACTGTCATGGACACAGTACAGAAGTACATTCTCAAGGGAAACTATATTGAGCACCACGAGAATGGAGGCATTTCATTTGCCACCGACAGCAACTTGTTGATTTTGATTGACGAGAACAACGACTCCTTGTATCTACATTCGGACACCATCAAGATTTTGTTCGATGACAATCAAAAGGCGCAGTGGATGGTTGCATTCAACAAGGTCAAGTTCTTTCACAAAGACATCCAAGGCGCTTGTGACTCCCTGAGATACCTCGTGGAGGATTCCTTGATTACTATGTTTTACAATCCCGTAGCATGGTCAGATGCATATCAATTAACCGCAGACACGATCCGGTTCACCATATTAGACTCTATAAACACTCGTGTAGAGTTGTGCAAAGCCGGGTTTATTGTTGGCGGATTATATGAGAACACCGAGTTCAACCAGATCAAGGGTATTAACATTACAGGCTTGATCAAGCATAAGGAGTTGTATGAGGTTGACATTGTCAACAATGCCGAATGTGTATATTATCTTCAAGAAGAAGACAGTTCGCTAATTGGCATTAACACTTCCATAACCAATGAGATGCGGATTTTATTAGAGGGCAACAAGATTCAGCAAATCAGGTTCTACGATCAGCCTGACGGCAAGATTCATCCAGACAAGAAGTTCGAAGAAAAAGAACGGAAATTGCAGGATTTCCGATGGCTGGACGAGTATCGTCCCTATAAAATAGCCGATTTGTATACTCGACCTATACCAAGGGTTAAAAGTGAATAAGAGCACAGAAAAATGCCACCATAAACCGTAGGTCCATAGTGGCATTAAACATTAACCTTTTAAAAAATCAGTTTTTTTGTGGAGCCGGAGGGAGTCGAACCCTCGTCCAAACATGCCGCAAGAGTGCTTTCTACAAGCTTAGTCTTCGTTTACTTTTCGTCCGTCGCATGGTACGAGACCAACCTCGCGACAGCTTATCTTCTAAAGTTTCGCTTACGTATCGAAGCATACGCTTGCTATCCGTCCTTTTATGACACTTCTGGCCGGACGTTGGACCGATTAACTTCCGGGGAAGCGCCCGCGGCTACAGACCTTGTCTGCGCGGCAGGATCCGCAACGGTTAGGCTGCGAATGCATAAGAATTTTCGCCGTTTATTGGCATCGAGAGTTAACTTTTAACGGAATCGGCTCACAAACTCCGGCTTGCTTACAATCCCCCGAACTTGCTGTCAAAACCAAACGACCCCAAGTGAAGGGATTCCCAGTAAGGGTGGAGTCTCCCCCACTCTTACTGGACGTTACCTTTCAATTGCAATATGACTCTATCCGTATTGGCGTTGGATAAAACGGTGAGTCGTTTGCTGATCAATCCTGTATGCTTGGCAGTATAGGTAGCCTTGATGGTTCCTTTTTTACCCGGCATGATTGGTTGTTTGGACCACTCTACTGTGGTGCAATCACAGGAGGAGATCACGTCGTCTAGAATCAAGGGTTTCTTACCTATGTTGGTAAAGGAGACGGTGACTGTTTTCACGTCACCCACTTTCAGCGTGCCAAAATCCACGTATAATTTGTCGAACTTTATTTCAGCTGCCGTTCCCTTATAGGTTGTGGAACTGTTCTGCGCTTGTGCCTGCACTGCGAATAAGCCGCAAAGCACCATGCATAGGATTATCAACTTTTTCATTATGTTTAATTATTATTAGTTTTTCTCTTTGAGAGAGCTGTTTTCATTTGTAGGGGCAGCCTCAACTGGCTTAGGGGAAACATTACCCTTGATAGTAAGCACCACGCGATTGTTAACGGCGTTAGACTCAACGGTGATGGTTTTGTTGATGGCACCTATACGATTGGTGTTGTACTTAACCTTGATGGTTGCCTTCTTGCCTGCTGGAATAGGATCCTTTGGCCATTCAGGAACAGTACATCCACAGCTTGAACGACAGTTGGTCAACAAGAGGTCAGCTTTACCTGTATTTTTGAAAACAAATTCGCAAACGCCATTGTCACCTTGCATAATTTGACCATAGTCGTGAACAAGAGATTCAAAGGTAATTTCTGGTTCTTTGGATTTTTTGACTTTTTCGGCATTGTCGGTCTGCGCAGCAGCAGCAAAAACAAACACCATAGCGATCAATAAACTGAATACTTTTTTCATTGCTTTATGATTTAAAGATTTTGATATTATTTCAAAACAAAAGACATGTTGCAGACCATTAAAGAGCAACATAGTTTAACTTAAGGTTCATTTTTTTTCAAAATAGCCTCCACCGCCAAACGATACCCATCCAAGCCGAAGCCAGATATAAACCCTGCACAGTGTGCGGAGAGCGTCGATTCGCGACGGTAGCGTTCGCGACCGAACAAGTTAGAGATATGAACTTCAACGACAGGGCAAGAGGTCATTCGGACAGCATCAGCCAGTGCCACAGAAGTATGCGTATAGGCGCCTGCATTGAGCACCACTCCCGCATAGTCATGAGCATTCGCCAACACTTTGGACAATTCACCCACCTCATCAGACTGGAAAAAGTCAAACTGAATGTCGGAGTATTGTCGTTTCAGCTTGTCCAAATACTCTTCGAAGGAGACCGCTCCGTACACATTCACCTCGCGGGTCCCCAATTGTTGGAGATTAATGCCGTTGACAATCAATATCTTCATCATTCGTGTATCAAAATAAACACATCCTCGCCCTCGCGGTGCATATTCAGGTGTTCTCGGGCATATTTTTCCAAGAGCACGGAATCAGCGTAAAGCTGTTCAAATGTATAGGCATTACCCACCTGATTCTTCGTATAGATGATTTTCTCTTCCAAATTGTCGATTTTTTTGTTCAACTCCCGATGGGTTTTAATGTTATGATCGGAAATGAAGAAAAAATAACATAGGAAGAGCACCAAGGTAAGGCCATACACAATGATGTACAAACGAGTCCGTTTTTTGGGTGTGTTTTCTTCCATATCCGTTTATCGTGCGTAGTTGACAGAGCGTGTCTCTCTGATGACCGTGATCTTGATCTGTCCGGGATAGGTCATTTCGTTTTGAATCTTCTTGGACAAGTCGAGAGAGATTTGGTTAACCTCGGCATCGGAGACTTTTTCGGCACCGACGATTACACGAAGTTCGCGGCCAGCCTGGATGGCGTAGGTCTTGACCACTCCTGGATAAGTCAGGGCGAGATTCTCGAGATCATTGAGTCGTTTCATATAGGCTTCCACCACTTCGCGGCGGGCGCCGGGACGGGCGCCGGAGATAGCATCGCACACTTGCACGATAGGAGCGATAAGCGTATTCATCTCCATCTCGTCGTGGTGAGCGCCGATGGCGTTAACGATTTCGGGGCGTTCTTTGTACTGTTCAGCCAGACGGGCTCCGAAGAGAGCGTGTGGCAATTCGGGCTCGGTATCAGGCACTTTGCCGATATCGTGCAACAAACCTGCGCGACGGGCCAGTTTGGGGTTCAATCCCAGTTCGGCTGCCATAGTGGCACTCAGGTTAGCTACTTCCTTGGCATGTTGCAACAAATTCTGGCCATAGGAGGAACGATAACGCATCTTACCTACCATGCGCATCAATTCATGCGGCATATTGTTAATTCCCAGGTCGATACAAGTACGTTTTCCCAGTTCGGCGATCTCTTGCTCAATCTGCTTTTTGGTTTTAGCCACCACCTCTTCAATACGGGCGGGGTGAATACGGCCGTCCGATACGAGTTTCTGGAGGGAGAGACGGGCGATCTCGCGGCGAACGGGATCAAAACTGGAGAGCAGGATCGCATCGGGAGAATCATCGATAATCACATCAACGCCGGTGAGGTTCTCCAGGGTACGGATATTACGACCTTCACGACCAATGATTCTACCTTTGATCTCATCGTTTTCGATGTTGAACACGGACACTGTGTTTTCCAGCGCAGCTTCCACGCCAGTACGTTGCAAGGCGTTGACCACCACCTTCTTAGCTTCAAGATTGGCAGTATTCTTAGCTTCGTCGACAATATCTTTAATCATCACCATGGCATCAGCCTTGGCTTCGTCTTTCATCAATTCGATAAGTTGTTCTTTAGCTTGTTCGGAAGTGAGTTCTGCAATAGATTCCAGTTTAGCTTTTTGGATAGAGGTCTGTTCGGCTAATTCTTTCTGTTTCTGAGCAGTAGCCTGCATTTGTTTATTCAGGTTCTCTTTCAGCGTAGCGTTTTCGGCGGTCTTGCGGTTCACCTCTTCCATTTTTTGGCCGAGGGCACTTTCTTTTTGTTTGATACGGTTTTCGGCGGCGGCAAGTTGTTGGTTGCGTTCGTTGACGGATTTCTCGTATTCAGTTTTCAATTGGAGGAATTTCTCTTTGGCTTGGAGGATCTTCTCTTTTTTGAGTAGTTCACCGTCTTCTTCAGCTTTCTTAAGGGCTTCTCGGCCGGCTTTAGTGAGTTGTTTTTTGAGTATGGTGTGAGCGATAAGAATGCCGACGGCGATGCCAATCAGCAAGCCCACTAATATCCAAAGTCCTGTCATATTATATAATGATTTTAAGTTAAATATAAATGTTATTAATGTGTTTAAATCTAGTCTGTTACAGGATTGGGCGAGACATAAAAAAAACCGCATAAGTTCCATAGGGTTTCGAAAAACTCCTAATAGATAAGATGAAGGTGCTGACTTACTTTGCGCTTCCCCGGGCCGAATGGCCATCCTTTCGGATTCGGGCCTGTTCTAGGCAAGCCAAGCTTTCCCTTCGTTTGAAAATGTGTTGAGTTTAACAAACGTATCTGAACTTATGCGGGATGGGTTATTTCAAAGAGCGTTTAATCAATTTCGAACTTGTCGGTCAGTGCCTTAAGGGACTCCATCATAGGAACAACTTCTTCATCAAAACCTTTGAGGCGTTCCTCATCGGCCAACCATTTTACCACAAAATCGACCAAAACCATGGATAGAATATCCTGTTGGTCTGTATATTTCCATTTTTTAGCAAATTCTAAAAAACTATCATTGATTATTTTTTCTGCTTCACGAAAGTAGTGTTCCCATTCTCTTTGAATCGCGATGGTCATCGGGCGTTGTGCCACTTGTATCGTTATTTTGATCCTCTCTTCCTCCATACTACTTATTGGTGAGCAGTGTTATACATTTATCTATCTCCCGCACCCAATCGTTAATTTGCTTTTTTGTTTCTTGTTTATCTTCTTTATTTAAAACTGTTTTCGTTATAATTAATAATTTTAATCTTTCTGTCATTTCAGCGATCTGTTTATGCAAATCTTGTTCTTTCTCTTCCAACGATTGGATCTTAGAACGCAACTCGGCATTTTCCTTGCGCAACTCCTTCATCTCAGACAACGCCGCTTTTACGTTGTACTCGATCCGGTAATATAAACTCTCGAACGATGCCATCGCTTTATATTGACGTGCAAAAATACATTTTTTAGCGTGATTTCCAAACTGATAAATCCCAAATTATGTTAAAATGCTCCACAAATCGCTTGTATTAACATAGAAATCAACATTTTAGATAAAACAACCAACATATCATTGTGATAAAAACCAAAAAAAAATTAAAAAAAGTGTTGACATTTAAAAAAATTGTATTTTTGCTGCGTAATTCAAAAAGTATAATCTAAAAAATAGGAGACCTGCTATCGACATAAATCTACTTTCTTAATATTATCCTAAACATAAAAGAAAGGAGTGCCTTATGAAGACTGTCGAATTGACAGATAACGAGTTGATAGCACGTTATCAATCAGGTGAGGAACATGCTTTGAAAACACTGATTGCACGCTATGAGAAGCGTTTATTCTCCTATATCCTCATTTCGGTGAAAAACAAGGAGCTTGCGGAAGACATTTTCCAAGACACCTTCATCAAAGTCATCAACACCATCCGTTCCGGCAATTACCATGAGGAGGGCAAATTCTTCCAGTGGGTGATGCGCATTGCAAACAATTTAAAGATAGACCACTATCGCAAGGTTCAGCGCATGCCTATGTTTGAAAGCAACAGCGAATTTGACATTTTTGACGTCATCAGCACGCATGAGGATTCGGTAGAGCAGAAGATTATTCGTGAGCAAATCTACAACGACCTGCAACATGTCATCGAATTTCTGCCTAAAGAGCAACGTGACGTCTTAGTCATGCGCATATACCAGGACTACAGTTTCAAGGAGATTTCTGAAATGACTGGAGTAAGCATCAACACCGCCCTCGGCAGAATGCGATATGCGTTGATCAATTTGCGTAAGCTTATCCAAAAGAACAAGGTAGTCATCGAATAGTGACTTCCATTGGTCCAAATCAGGCGGCAATCGTTCATCATATCAAAAAAAAATGTACCTTTGCCGCCTGATTTTTCATTATTAATAAACAAGAAAAGAATATGGCAACAACAGCTGATTTCAAGAATGGTTTATGCCTCGTTTACAACAACGAGCTGTGGACCATCGTCGAATTTCAACACGTTAAACCAGGCAAGGGCAACACCTTTGTCCGTACAAAACTGAAACATATCAAGTCCGGCAGAGTCCAGGAAGTCAGATTCGATGCAGGCATCAAAATCGACCTTGCTCGCGTAGAACGTCGTCCTTACATTTTCTCCTACAAAGAGGGCGCCTCGACTTACAACTTCATGCACGCCGAGACTTATGAGCCGCTGACAATCGAGAGAGACCTCATCAACAATCCCGACTTGCTGAAAGAGGGACAAAATGTGGAAATAATGTACCACGCCGACACAGACACTCCTCTCACATGCGAGCTTCCGCCGTTCGTAGACCTTGAGGTTGTGGAAGCAGATCCCGGCATCAAAGGGAACACGGCCACTAACTCCTTGAAGCGTGCAGTTGTAGAGACCGGTGCTGAAGTTTACGTACCTCTCTTTATCAGCGCAGGTGAAAAGATTAAAGTCGACACCCGTACAAACAAATATTCAGAAAGAGTTAAGGAGTAAATGAAATTCCCCAAACCTCTCACCTTAGGCGAAGTGGTCGCCATCATCGGCCACCCCTTAGACATGGCTGGCACACCGAAAGGCAAAGTGCGAGGCATCAATGAGTTGCATTCTGTAGAAGAGGGCGACCTCACTTTTGTGGACTGCAACAAATACTACAAGAGAGTGTTGGAAAGCAAAGCCTCATTTATCCTGATCAATAAAAAGGACCTGGAATGTCCTAAAGGTAAAGTGTTACTCTTCAGTGAGGATCCCCTACTCGATTATTTACAAGTAGTCAAGAAGGTCACGCGTTTCACACACCAAACCAGCAACATCCACCCTTCGGCCGTCATTGGTGAAGGTACCATCATCCAACCGTTGGTCTTCATCGGTGAAAACGTAAAGATTGGCAAGAATTGCCTCATCCATTCCAATGTTAGCATCTATGCCGACACTGAGATTGGTGACAACGTAATTATCCATTCCAACAGCACCATCGGTGGTGACGCTTGTTATTTTCAGAAGCGTTCAGATGGTTGGGTAAAGCTTGATTCATGTGGAAGGACTTTCATCGGAAACGACGTGGAGATCGGGTGTAATTGTTGTATTGACAAAGGTGTTTCCGGGGTCACCTATATTGGCGACGGCACCAAATTCGACAATCTGGTCCAAATAGGACATGACACCCACATTGGCAAACGGGTTCTTCTCGGTGCACAATGTGGCATTGCAGGTTGCACTTACATTGATGACGATTGTCGTATTTGGGGCAAGGCTTGCGTAAACAAGGACCTCTATGTTGCCAAGAACACCACATTACTTGCGGTCTCGGCCCTTGACAAGAGCATTACAGAAGAGGGGGCCACACTCTTTGGCATGCCCGCTGTCGATGCCCAATCCAAATGGAAAGAGATGGTTTACATCCGCAATCTTCCAAAGTTATACGAAGAGATTAGCAAACTGAAGAAAGAACAATAAAAAAAGGCGCTTCGATGAAGCGCCTTTTTTTATTCAGCAAAGCATCAGACTATGCTTCAGCTTCTTTCTTGCAGTTGCAGGAAAATCCCTTCCAAACGAGGGCGGACAAAGCACCACCTACGAGAGGAGCCACGATGAACACCCAGAGATCGCAAAGAGCCTGACCACCAGCAAAGATGGCGGGTCCGATGGAACGGGCAGGGTTGACGGAAGTACCAGTCAGGTTGATGCACACGAGGTGAACCAAAATCAGGGTAAGACCGATAGCAAGGCCTGCGAGATTGCCAGCGCCCACTTTTTCGTCCGTTGTGCCGAGCACTACGAGCACGAAGATGAAGGTGGCGATAACCTCAACGAGGAATGCGCCCCACGGGCCTCCAGCGTTAGCGACGCTATTGGTGCCAAGACCTTGCATATTGTCGGCGATGTTGACACCGAACGTGCATTCAGAGGCAGCAGGCGTAACCACATTGGCAAGGAGCAACAGGACAGCACCGGCGATAATACCACCGATGATCTGGCCACACCAATAGCCACATGCATCCTTCCAGCTCATACGGCCGGACAAGACTACGCCCAAAGTGATGGCCGGGTTGATGTGACAACCGGAAATGCCTCCGATGGTGTAAGCCATAGCCACCACGGTAAGACCGAAAGCAATGGCGGTACCTACCACACCTGCTGGTGTAGCGCAACCAATGAACATAGCTGTTGCACAGCCAAGAAGCGTAAGAACAAATGTTCCTACCATTTCAGCTAAATACTTTTTCATACGCATTGAATTTAAAGGTTATTAAATGTATTATGATATTGTTTATCAATTAATTATCTAAACATATACCTTTCACCACATCACCTTCCATTGCAAATTCATCGCTGCAAATATAAATTAATTTATTAAAATATTAAACTATTAAATTATAAAATTATAAAATATTTTAGTTGGCATTCGTCAGTGAGTTTGAACGGCGAAGGATAACAAACAAAAAAGCGGCACCGTGCGGGTGCCGCTCTAATGGCTATGAAGAAACCTTATTTACAGGATTTCGATGGAACGCGCTAATTTTTTCTCCTCTACTTTCATCTTGGGAAGGGTCACCGTCAAAATTCCGTCCTCCACCTTTGCTGAAATCTCATCCTTCTTAACATCGTCTGGCAACATGTAGCGTTGCTCGTAGTTGGAATAGGAAAACTCACGACGCAGGTAGCGATTCTTCTTATCCTCCTCCTTGTGCTCCATTTTGTTTTCTATGGCAACACACAGATTGTTGTCATCGTCAACGTTCACACGACAGAATTCTTTTTTAATGCCAGGCGCGGCAATCTCCATCGTGTAGCCCTTTTCGTCTTCCTTGACATTCACTGCCGGTGCTGTTGTATTGGCACGAGGCATCACGTCACTGTTCAGGAAATCTTCAAATACTGTTGGGAACCAACTGTTTCTTAACATTACTGGTAACATAATAAACCTCCATTTTTTTTATTGTTTGTAATTAAGTTAACGATCCTGATTGCTCGACTTTCGCTTACGCAATCACCTACTATATTGCAATCGGCGTGCCAAGACCATCAACAACAATAATCCTGACAAAAACGCGACTTTTTGTCAGTGAAACATGAAAAAATGGCAGAGTGAGGAGGATTTAAGAATTTAGATCTTAGAATTAGGAACTAAGGGCAAGGGCTTTAGAATTTAGATCTGAGATTTAATAACTAAAGACTATCGACTAACAACTAAAACTGATAGAAATACGTCAGCATCAGTACGGAATGGTATTGCATTTTAATTCCACGATTGACGGCCCAATTAGGCTTGCGCACTTTCAATATTGAGTTAGAGTAACGGAAGCTCAGGCCGTGATGTTCATTAAACATATAGGACAATCCTGCCATGGCGGCAAATTCAAAACGGTTGAAGTCGGGTCTTCCTTGGATGATGCCATAGATATCTCTTTCTCGTTGATAGAGCTTGATCCCGAACATCGGTCCCACCTCAAATTCAAAGTCGCTATTACCGCGAATGGTCAATCGTGCAAAACGCCAGCGCAGCAGTAGGGGAACCTCAAAATAGCCCACATTGAGGACATATTTGCTCGTCATATTCGTATTTTTGGGGAAATAGGAATGACTTCCCTTCATCGTAAAATCGATTTCGAGTTGAAGTTTCAGATTTCCATTTTCGGTAAGGGGATAGCAGGTATAGACCCCTGCGCAGGCGCCCAATTTGTGAAAGCCGACGAGGTCATCGCCGGAAATCTGGGAGGTTGTAAAACCCGCCCTAACGCCACCGCGGAAATTGCTAGTAGTTGTGGAGCGTTGGGCATAGGTCATACTAAACAGACCAACAATAGAAACTATCAGTAAAAAACGTTTCATACGCATTAATTCAAATTAATGTATTCGGGAATTTGGAGCCAATGCAAGTAGTCTTTCCCGAGAATTCGCACTGCTGCGTTCCACATCTTGTCGGCGGGGGTATTGAACACAAGTTCTGGGGTTGGGTTGCCCACCACCCACATATTGCGAGCCACTTCGCGTTCCAGTTGTCCGGGGCTCCATCCCGCATAGCCCATCAGAAATCGGTATTTTAGTGTAGGTATTGCCTTATGTTCAATAAGTGCGAGCAAAATGGGATCATATCCCACATAGATACCCGGCGCTATTTGTGCGGATGCCTTACAGCTATCGAAATTATGGAGCAGAAACATGGCTGTCGGCAGGACTGGTCCACCGAGATACATAGGAGCGTCGGTATGGGTATCGTCCACAAGGTCGCGCACGTTGACGGACAATTTGCGATTCAGTATCAGTCCGGCGATATGGTCGCCTTCATAGTCGGTAAGCAAGACCACGGAACGGTTAAATAAGACATCATTGTAATATGGCACGGAGATAAGGATTCGCCCAGGTGCCAGATCAAATTCAGTCTGTTTAACGGTCAGAAGGTCTTTTTCGAAAGACATAACAGAGCAAGATTACACTTTTTCTATTTCTTGATATATATGGTCAATAGCATCGGGCTGAGCGAGCGCGTGCATATTTTCGCCCATAGCCAAGCAGCGGGCCGGGTCGTTTACTAACTGCATCAGCGTAGGCATAAGTTCCTCTCGTGCTACAGAATCGGGGATGAGAACAGCGGCATCCTTCGTGGATAGCGCTTTTGCATTATAGGTTTGATGATCTTCGGCGGCATAAGGGAAAGGCACCAAGATAGCGGGCACGCCGACCACCGAAAGTTCAGCAATAGCCAAAGCACCTGCGCGAGAAATGATGATATCGGCCATGCTATACGCATCATTCATATTGCGAATAAACGGAAGAATTCGCACATGATCGTCCTGCTCGGCTAATAATTTAGAGTCTATATTCTTGTAAAAGCTCTCTCCTGTTTGCCATAGGAGTTGGAGATCAGTTTTGCGAAAATCGTCAAGGTGGGCGGCCATGGTCTCATTAAGTGTTCGGGCACCCAGACTTCCTCCAACGACTAAGATGGTTTTCCGTTCAGGTTTAAAGTCAAAGTATTCGTATGCTTTGGGATCTTTACGTTTGAGGTTAAGAATTTCAGCACGGATGGGGTTGCCCGTCATGACAATCTTCTCTTGCGGAAAATATTTTTCCAAACCGCTATATGCCACGCAGATACGTTTAGCTTTTGGGGCCAACATCTTGTTTGTCACACCGGGGTATGAATTCTGTTCTTGCAAGAGAGTCGGGACGCCAAGCTGATCGGCAGCCTTGAGGGCAGGGCCAGAGGCGAAACCGCCAACGCCAATTGCAATATCAGGCTTGAAATTACGGATAATCTTACGAGCCTTTCTCATAGCCTTAAAAAGCACAAACGGCAACTTGGCATTTCGCCAGATGCCTTTCAGGGAAAAGTCACGGCTTATGCCATAGATATCAAGTCCTTCGATGGGATAGCCTGCCTCGGGGACGCGCTTCATCTCCATCTTGTCGCTTGCCCCCACAAAAAGAATTTCAGCATCTGGATTTTCTTGTTTGATTTTGTTGGCGATAGCCAGAGCCGGGAAGATATGTCCGCCGGTTCCACCGCCACTGATAAGAAATCTGGTTTTCATTATCTTTTAGGTTAATGTTTCTGCAAAGATAAGAATTTTTAGGAAAGAAGGACAAACTGGATAGTCGCACGGCTTGTCTGGCGCAAAATCACCTTTCGTCCCGACATGAGTTTATCAATAGTTTCTTGATTATAATGTCGCACGGTCACCAGCTCAACATCCTCATTATATTTCACTTTATATTTGCCTTGTAGAGATTCCACGCACTGTTTAAGGCGGGCCGGCTCCGCATCAGTACAGACGGAGAAGCTCAAAGCGGAATTCTGCATCATATTGACACGAATACGATATTTAGCAAAGACGGCAAACAATTCCGACAAGTTATCCACAGCGATAAAAGAAAAATCGCGAGGGAAAACGGTCAGTAGTGTCTGGTGGTCCTTCACAATAATCGATGGGATGGGATTGTCCAGCGAGCAAGTCGTAATGACGCTACCGGGTTCCTCAGGCTGGAAAAAGGATTTCACAAACAATGGTATTTGTTTGTTTTGCAGAGGTTTAAGCGTTTTTGGGTGAATAATGGATGCACCGTAGTAGGAAAGTTCCACCGCCTCTTCGTAGGGGATTTCATCCAATTTGATGGCGTCAGGGAATCGTTTGGGGTCGGCGTTAAGTAAACCTGGGACATCTTTCCAGATGGTCAGGCTTTCAGCCTCTAGGGCGTAAGCCACGATAGCTGCCGAGTAGTCAGAGCCCTCTCTTCCGAGCGTAGTTGTAAGATTCTCGGCAGTTCCGCCAATAAAGCCTTGCGTCAAGAAGACTCGTGCCGGATTGTTATCCACTACATCCTGTATTTGTTTAATGGTAACATCCCAGTCCACGTGTCCTTCACGATAAGTGTCATCCGTGCGGATCAAGCGGCGGGCATCAAGCCAGGTATTCTCGATCCCTGCGACATTGAGGTAGCCGGATATTAATGTTGTAGACAGCATCTCGCCAAAGCTAACGATGCGATCGTAGTCATAATCATAATTATTGGAATGTTCAACGGCAAGTTCCTCTCTCAACTGACCAAACAATTTATGGAGGCGATCCAAGATTGCACCTGGGTCAGGGAGGAGGGCGATGGCGACCTGTTCGTGTTGCCGTTGCAATTCAGTCACCAGCGATTCCACCTTGTCAGGTTCGTGATAGTATGCCTTCAAGACTTTTTCCAAGAAGTTGGTAGTCTTGCCCATGGCAGAAATGACCACTACAAGAGAGTCATCTGGATAGAGACGCAAGATAGAGTGTAAATTCTCGATAGCCGGGGCATCTTTTACGGATGCGCCGCCGAATTTAAAGACTTTGATTGTTCTCATCGTTCATTTTTTATCACTTGCAACAAAGTTTTGCCCACCATATCGAGAGAATTCTTATCAATATGATGGATATTATCGTTTACCGTATGCCAGACAGGGTCGAAGCCGGAGCCCGAATACATGTCGTAATGGATGATATCAATCATTTTGAAGGGGGCATACTTGTTGACATAATAATGATCATCGGTGATAATACCACCAGGCTGGTTGACGAAGTTCTGGCCATAGCCCAGCTCATAGGCGTGTCCCCACACCTTAGCCACGACTGGTTGTGCATCGCGCACGGAGAAGCTTTCTTGATAGAAGCGTGCATTCGGTGAGCCCACCATATCAAGAAGGATTCCATAGCGAGCATTATAATCAGGCTTATGAAAATGTTGGGCCCAGTATTGGGAGCCAAGTCCCCACCATTCACCCAGTGGAGCATCATCGTCCTCTTTAGGGCCATAGTCTTCGGCGTCAAAGAGCACAATGTCAATACCAATATCTGGGCGATTAAGTTGCAGTTGTCTAGCCACTTCAAGCAGGACAGCCACTCCAGAGGCTCCGTCGTTGGCGCCATCGATAGCCTTTTCACGGTTGGCTGGAATTGGATCATGATCTGCAAAGGGGCGGGAGTCCCAATGCGAAGAGAGAACCACTCGTTCAGGGTTGTCCGGTGCAAAGGAGCCGATGATATTCTGTGCCTTCCAGCTCTTACCGTCGTACGTATGGGCAGAAAAGTCTTGAGAAAATGCCGTATCGCAATACTGAGCCAATTTTTCCACCAAGTATTGAGCGCATTTTGCATGGGCTTCACTTCCCAGGACACGGGGGCCGAAATCGGTTTGGGCTTTCACAAAAGCATACGCCGAATCCATGTCAAAAGCCGGCGGGGTCACCGTCGGCTTTGTGTCTTGCGTTTTATTTTTTTGGCGATTGCAGCCCAACATGAGCAGGCAACACAATGCCAACAGCAAATATTTAGATTGTCTAAAAGTCATCACGAGGTTTTGTTATGAAAACTACAACACGAGAATGGAGCCTTTCAGCACGGGATAGGGTTTACCGTTAAAGTCAACCATCTTGAGGGTATAGACATAGGTCTGGTTGCAGAGTTCGGGGTCAGGATAGTCTTCGCTGAAACGAGCACCGCGCCACTTGAAGTTCACATCGGTAGTATGGAACACAGCCGTGCCTTGTCTATTATAAATCGTCAGTTCTATTGATTTCACCAGACTCTTTTGTGGGAGCTCGAAGCAGTCGTTCATACCGTCGTGGTTGGACGGAGTGATCGTATTAGGCAAGTTGATAAAGGGCTTGCAAGCAGGAATCTTATAGGATGCGGAGGCGCCACAACCCGCATCGCCGACGGTGACGTCTACAGTATACACGCCTGCAAGATTGGCAATATAGGTCAGGCCATGAGCTTGATCATCACCATTCCAGTTTATAACGTGGATATCTGCTTGCTCATACGGTTGACCAGGTAATGGGACAACTGTAAGGGTCGTGCGGAAAGAGTCGCAATAGTCACCCAAATCATTGATTTCCACTTGAGGTTGCATCACATCCAGGCGCACCTTAACAATACTATCACAATAGTTCCATGATCGTTCATTGGCATCTGCTCCCACGTGACAATCCATAGTTCCCGGTCTATCAAAACGATATCTTTCGCCATATTTATTCTGGCAGAAGAAATATGGAAGTTTATCTTGGCAAGCAAAGACAGTGGTGTCGCTTGTGCCGACCTTCACATAATTAGAATCCAATGGGATGTTCATCATGATACTATCGATGCACTTACGGAGTGAGTCTTGAACTACGAGTTTGATGTTTATGGAGTCAAGCGTGTAGTCAAAATCAGTCAAGTCAATATCAGGCAAGTTGGAGAAATTGACCGTCACGACAGTATCGTCTTCGCTATTGGCAATTGGGACATAGTCTCCCTGATCGTTCTTGTAAGACCATTTCAAATGGAATTCTTTTTGGAACGTTGTATCATAAGCGGTACCATTGGCATTAGGTGTAAGGGCACCCACTTGACTTAAGCTATTCAGAGTAACGATGTGAGAGCATGGATGATCCGGATCGGTTATTTGTTCATAAGAGAAATTAGGGGAAATATCATATTTAATGACGTAAGCTTCATAGGTAAACGGCACGCCGGTATAGGATCTCAGGTTGCAGCGATAATAGGGCCAGATTCGTGTTTGCGTAGGGTCGAGGATCATATGCTTGCTAGTACCGCTAACACCTACATCGCCCACTTCTATATATCGAAGGGTCCCATCGGGGCCGCTGCCGCACTGCCATTCATAAGTGTCGGGGATAAAGCCCCATGGCACCCCCAATTCGATAGGTTCATCGCCACAAGCGGTCACCTCAACTTGACCAGGGATAAGCTTTGCTGCATACATACCGTATGCCCAGTGTGCACTGGCGGAACACGAGCGAACCTTTATTCTTAACTTAACGGCTCTATTGTTGTTGGCATACGAGGACAAATTGAATGCCAATGGTTTGTATTCAAACCATTTTACTGTAGGCACATCAGTACCTGCATAACCACTTGTCTGTTCACGAGGACATATTCTGAATGGGAAGGTGGTGGGTGATGCATCCGGGCATGCCCAATAATATAGATTGTCTGAGTATCCAAGATCATTTGGTACTTCTTCATCCAACGTGGACTGATATCCACTTGCCACAGCTGTAAATCTGCTATATGGCCACTTAGGGTTGGCCACGGTGGTTGAATTTTTTTGAGGATAATAATTATCAGTATTGACCGGAGTATTATTAATTGGTTGTCCTGTTTGTGCGTCTACGACTTCGATAATAAACTGAGGATTCGAAATATCGGTCGACAAATCAGGATTACAGCATGCACAATGATAACTTTCCTTATTCTCCAATGAGAAAGTGAAATACACCAACAACACGCAGGAATCTTTTGGCGGAACGAACCAATACTCCATTTGTTGACTTTTCGTACATGGGGAACTGTGACTTCCATAACAGCCTATTCTTATGACTTTGTCTTGATAGTTACCAGAGTCGTCCCATGAATGGGGAATAAGTTTTTCATGCCTATAACCAGTAGGAAGCTGATAGCATCTACACGGGTCGTCTAGATTTTGAGTAATCAAGGCATGGCTAGCTGTGAGCCCGTTACCTGTTGTACCATTTATGCCGGTAAATCCATTATAGCTATTACTATAACTGGGCTGGGCGTAAGGATGCTGAGCATTTCCAAGCGTCATAAAATCCAATGGAATACCGCTCGCTTCCGTCCAGCAGGAGTATGTGTAATTTTGGGCAAACAACGGGCTGTTCAAGCACAAAATTGCCATACAAAGAACAAGAGTCAAAGAGATCTTTTTCATAGTATTCTTATTATTTATCTATATCTATGTAACGTTTGTATTATCATAACGAAAAAAACATTTCAGTGTTGCAAAGATAAAAAAAATACGCCGACAAAAAACTGTCAGCGTATTTTGTGGCGGGAACGGGAATTGAACTCGTGACCTCCGGGTTATGAATCCGACGCTCTAACCGACTGAGCTACCCCGCCTCATTTGAGGCTGCAAAAATACACTTTTTTTGTTTCGGTCGGAAAAGAAAATTTAAGGTGTAAGACTTTAGACTTGAGATTTGAGACTTTAGAGACCAGAAGTCGTTGGTTGATAATATAGATGGATAAAAAAATTGTTTTATTAAAAGGCTAAGTGTCAACTGCTATCTGCTAAAAATGCTATCTTTGCAGGCATAAATAATCACTATGATTAACACCGAAATTCGCAATATACTTGGGCTTTGTAAAACCATCAACAAGTACGCTCACAATTTAACCGAAGAGGATTTGCGTAGCGATCCGCGCAGCGGCGAGACTCCCAACTTCAGCCTTGACACCGTACATCGCGTAGTGGAAGAGGTCAAGGCGCGGCTCTCTCATGGTTGTCAGCCTTTCGAGAACAAGGTCATTTTGCACACCGGACCGCACCACGACGACATCATGCTCGGCATTATGCCACTCATCAACCGTCAACTCAGGCCAGTGAGCAACGAGGTTTACTTCAACATCATGACCTCCGGTTACCATTCCGTGACCGATCAATTCATGCTAGATGCCTTGCGAGATACCCAACAGTTCCTTGACGAGGACCGCATCGAGATGGTTCATTATCCTGACTTCTTCCATGGTGGATATTTGCTCAAACAAGACAAAGATGTACACCACTATTTGGACAATGTAGCCCGTAAGGACGAGCATGAAATGCGGCGTGGTTTCTGCCACCGACTTCTTCGTGACATGGTGGGCATCTGGCAGGTTAAAGACCTAAATCAGATGCGGGATATCATCCAAAAAGAGATAAGTGCCATTGTGCATGAAGAGGCAGACGATGCTGAGTTCAACCAATTAAAGGGCAAGGTGCGTGAGTATGAAGAAGAGTTAGTATGGGCTTACATGGGCGTGCCTGTCCAAAACGTGCGCCATCTGCATCTCGGGCTATACAACCGTCATGAAGAGACCTTCACTCCTGACATTCAAAGCGACGTACTTCCCATCTTGCAACAGCTGCGTCAAATCGAGCCCGACATCGTCAGCGTGGTGATGGACTCCGGCCAACTACGTCCCGACACGCACTACAAAGTGCTCAAGTCAATCTCGACCGCGCTAAGACTTTGGAACGAGGAAGCCGACCTCTCCAACGTGCGCGTCCTCGCCTACCGCAACGTCTGGTCCACGTTCCATCCTTCGGAGGCCAACATGTACGTTCCGGTGTCGCTCAACGCCTTCGCCGTCATCGAGAAGGCCTTCTCGTCATCGTACATGACCCAGTATCACGCCGAATTCCCCAACCCGAACTTCGACGGACCGTTCAGCGAGTTGGCCGAGTCCATCTGGGTGAAGCAATTGCGCGACATACAATTCCTGCTTGGCAAAGACTTCTTTTACCAAAACAAGAGTGCCCTGATACGGGCCACACACGGAATGTTGTTCTTGAACGACTACAGCGTGGACGAGTTTTTGAGTATCACTTCAACTCTTTAACCGCCCTGGGGGTCCAGGCCTCCAGAAACTCCACGACTTTTTTCTCGCTATATCCTTGTCCCTCTTCCAGATAGGCGGAGTTTTGGATATGGATGGGCGTACCCTTGCCGTCAATAATGACAAACACGGGGAAGCCGAACCGCGCGGGATTGCCGAGATAGCGCATTGCCTCGGGATTCTTGTTTTCCTTCGACCAGTTGACGTGGATGTAGACATAGTTGTCGGCGATGACCTGATGCACGGCCGTGTCGCTTTCGGCAAAGCCGGCGAAACGGATGCACCACGGGCACCAATTGCCGCCCACCTGACAGAGCACGTGCTTGCCCTGAGCGGCAGCCTGCTCCGTGGCCACCTTGATTTGCGCCATAGCATCAGCTTGATCGTCATATATTTTCTGCTGCGCCGAAAGCTGCAAAGCGCAGAGTATCATAATCATAAAAACAAGGGATCGTTTCATTGTACGCTGTTTTTGAGTGGCAAAGATACGAAATTAGGAAATATGATATAGGAGATAGGATTTAGGGTACTCTTTAGCGGTCGCCTTTGAACAACGGATCAGTACATCAGGTGCATTTTTTCTTTCTTCTTCCAGCCGGCTTCGTACTTGTAGTCCGAGAAATAGATCACAAGGTCGGCGTCGTACTTATAGTCCGTGAAATAGATTTTCTTCTTGGCTTCGTATTTGTAATTGGTGAAATACCAAAGGCCTTTGTTATCGGTCGCTTCGTACTTGTACGGGCATTTATAGACCACCAGGTCTGCTTCGTACTTGTATTGGGTGACATACACTTTCACATCGGCTTCGTATTTGTAGTCGCAACTGTACACAACCTGTGCTTGCAGTCCGCAAAGCGCAAGGAAAAGCACCACGAAGAGGGCTAGTATTTTCTTCATAATCATTCGGATAACGGTTTTCAGATTGTTCACAAAGTGGTAAGTTTAAAGTCGTGCACGACAAAGCGGTAGGGCAGTTTGGCGTCGTCGCCGGCGTAGTCGACGCCGATGCGCGAGGTGACGAGGACTTGGTTGTCGGGGATAACGAGCCCGCGATCTTCAAGCCAAATGGTGTCGCCGGTCAGGGAGCGGCCGTTGTCTGCTTTCGTGATGCCCAGCAGTTTGCCCACTCGTCCCGGACCATCGCCTGCGTTGGGAGGCAGCACGGGCTTGCCCGTCCGCAATTGCATCAGTTCCATGCCGTGCGTAGGCGCTATGCCGCGAATGAGCACGGCGTCGGGCACTTCTGCTTCGTTAGTGACAAAGTTGAGCATATTGTGTATCCCATAACAGAGAAACACATAGGCTATTCCACCCTCGTGGTACATCATCTCATTGCGAGCAGTGCGACGGCCGCCATACGCGTGCGAGGCGCGGTCGTTGACGGCCCTGTAGGCCTCCGTTTCCACGATAATGCCCCCTGCCAACTGGCCCTCTTTCATCGTGAACACATACTTGCCCAAAAGGTCGCGCGCCAGAGCCACCACATCATGTTGTAAAAAATACGATTTTTGCAGACGATTCATATCGTTAAAACAGTCCGCAAAAGAACAAAAAATACGGACATCCTGCAACGTCAAGACCTAATATTCGTTATGTAAATTATGATAACCATCCAATGTCAGAAGAAGAGAAAATAATAATCAAAGGATGCATGTCTGGAGACAGTGAGAGCCAAAAGCAGCTATATCTGCAATATGGTCCTATGATCAAGGGTATCTGTCTACGTTATGCAGCCAACGAAGAAGAGGGGGAGGATCTCTTTCACGACACGTTCTTATTCATCTTGGTCAACTTCAAAAGCTACAATAAAATAACCTCTTTAGGGGCGTGGCTTCGGCGCATTACCATCAACAAGGCCATCGACCACTATCGTCAGCGCTCACGTCAGAAAACAGCCTCTATAGAAGACATTCCTGTAGAGCCTAGTGTTGATAGCGCTCCACTCAACGAGATCCTGACCATGGAACAATTGGTGACGTTCATTAACGAGCTACCCGACAAGTACCGTACGGCATTCAACTTGTACATCATCGATGGCATGGAGCAGGAGGAAATCGTAAAGATGATGAACGAGACGTCCACCAATGTAAGGACTTTGGTCTTTCGTGCCAGAAACATTTTGCAGAAAAAGATACAACGATATTTGAATCACGAAGAATTTAAGATATGAAGACGATAAAAGAGCTATTCGAACAATTCCAAGTGCCCGTAGACAGCTCCGGGTGGGATGCCATAGCCAATGATCCAACACTGGTACGCCACAATCGTGCCATGAGAATCCGAAAACCGATATTATACAGCACCGGTGCTTTAGCTGTCGTAGCCGCCGTAGTCGTTGCAGTAGCGGTCTTCCAGCCTCACGAAAAAGCTTCCGACACTGCTGCCAACCCAGCATCCACGCCAACGGTTACCGTCCCAACCTCTTCTGACATTCTCACCACTTCCTCCACCACTAACAACTCAACAGCCCTTTCCAATGCTCCAGTTGCCACAAAAGAGACTGCTTTAAGGGAGCCCGCTTTCGTTTCACCTGTTGCCCATCAAGAAATAAAAGAGAGTCCAGACAAGATTGCCATAGAACCAACTGCCTCTTCAATGTCTCCTGCCACTCCTAACACTACGCAGACAATGGCAATCCCCACTGCCACAGCTTCTCCATCCACCGCTGTCCTACCACCTTCAGTCTCGCACGTGGAGCCAACCTCTTTTCCCACGACAGTACAAAACAATTCCGACAAGGAGTCGACAAAGAGTATAAACGCAGAACAAGACCCCATCCCTACCCCACAGCCTCAGAATATTGAAAAGACCTTTTTTGCACCTAATGCCTTTTCTCCTAACAGCGATGGCACAAACGACATCTTTTATGTGTACGCCAACATCGAATACACTGACTTTGAGCTAAACATATACTCCCGCAACGGCGACCACGTATTCCAATCCAAGCACATCGATAATGGTTGGAACGGCAGGCGCAACGGCGTCGGCGAACTATTGCCGCAAGGCGTATATGTCTACACCATCAAATACAAAACCATCAACAACAAATCCGGCGTAGAGAAAGGACAGATCCTGCTCATCCAATAACGTATGGAACATCTCAACCGCACTACTCCACCCGTTCAACGTCCATTTGACGAACTATCCTTGACCGCGCCACAATTACACCGTCTCGGCAACGGTATTCCTGTCTATACTCTTTATAACGAGCAACTGGAGCTGATCCATCTCATCGTCCAACTACGCACGGGTGTCTTGTATGAGACTCAAAAGCACACGGCCAACTTTGCATATTCCCTACTTAAAGAGAGTTCACAACAACATAGTCCAGACGAGCTGGCCGCTCTGTTGGATTTTCACGGAGCGCACGTGTCTGTTTCCGTACAATTTGACAAGACCACCATTACGATCTCCTTACCAAGTCGGAATGTGACCGCCATTTTACCCATCATCTACGACTTCTTAGTGCATCCCCAATACCGACAGGATTCGTTAGATATCTATAAGAATCTGAAAATAAAAGATTTAGAATACAATTCCCAAAAAACCGATGTGCGTAGCACTCAATTGTTATTGCATGCCGTTTTTGGGGACGAGTACACTGCCGGGCAATTCTCCACTCGGGACAACCTCCAGGCTGTGACCATAGAGCAGATGATCGACTTCCATCGGCGCACCTTCTGTGCCGAGAATTTGAGTTTGTTTATTACAGGTCATATTAACGAAACAATAGGCTCTTGTATACGGAGCCTCTTTGAGCAGGTGCCACATGGAGTGGCGTCTAACAATATTCATGATCTTGTCTTACCTGTCGATCCTCGCCCACTCATCAGCGAGGAAATGGCGAACAGTGTTCAGTCGTCCATCACGATATGTCAAGTCAAAGAGGGCTATGGCGCCGCCGACAGGCATGGATTCTCGATACTTTCAACCATTTTAGGTGGTTATTTCGGGTCCCGTTTAATGCAAAGTTTACGTGAGCGTCATGGTTTCACCTACGGCATTTCCGCGGGCTCTGTATATTTCGGCAACCAATCGCTTTTCATCATCAACAGTGATGTTAATGCTGCAGTCACTCAAGCTGCCCTAGACGCCTGTTTTGAAGAGCTTCAGAGGTTGCAAGACGAGCCTATCGGTTATGAAGAGCTAGATTCTGCACAAAACTACATTATCGGCGACATGCTTCGCGATGTTGAAAATTCTGTGTCATACCTCAAAAAATATGCCTTTTGGAGCTTCCAAGGCCTTGATGAAACAGAATTTCAAAGATATTCAAATAGCGTCAAAAATATTGATGCAGACACTATTTTACACTTGGCGAAAAAGCATTTAAAACACAATAAATTCAAACAAATTATCGTTGGTGATACTCATAGTCTGAAATAGACTTAAGACATGAAGAGAGCGTTACTATCTATATTATTGATTCTAACTTGTTTCTATGGATTCGCCATTGAGCCGCCCATCCTGCAATGCGTTGAGCAGATGACCAATCCTAGAAATTTGAGAATCACCTGGTCTTGGGCAACCATGGAAAATGTAGGTACGGACGACCGGTACACTTTCTATGTAAACTACCAAGAGATTTCAACGCTATCGCCGCAGAGCATTTCGGGTTCATACGTAACCAGTTCTGTCATCACGCTTCCAGCGGGCATGCTAGCCGACCAATACTCATGTACTATTGTAGCCCACAACGATGCCGGTGAAACTTGTACGTCCAATACCTTGACAACCATGTTGCTCAACTTATTGGCTCATGATTTAAATGGCGACAGCACAGCAGCCAAATTGGAGTGGTCACCAGTAAGTTCAAGCACATCAGGAGGCACATGGGACTCCCATTACTACATTTTCAAAAGACGCAATTTCGAGGCCACAGCTGAAATGCTTCTGATAGATTCTATTCCTGTTGGCGACGGAACGACTACGCTTACTTATATCGATCCTTCGGATGTATGTCATAATCTCATCTTTTATCAAATAGGTATTACCAATCACATCAGCACATCCGGTGGCAGTTCCTGTATTTTCAAGTCTAACATCAACAACATCTTGCTATATGATAGTCTTCCTCCGAGTACACCTGTTTTAGACAGTGTCTCCGTAACTGAAGACAACCATATCATGCTGGGATTTCACGCTCCTGATCCGTACATGATGTGTTATCGTGTATACTTTCTGAACGAGAATGAGCATCGTGACCTTGCCACCGTATATAACAGCAACTTTTGGTTGGATGAGAGTGTCAATCCGGGAGTCATCAGCCGCGAATTTTTCATAGCCGTACTTGACTCCTGCACCAACAGCTCGCCCCAAACAGACAGTGGGCAACGCAACATCTTGCTTCAAACTCCCACTCCTGATGCGTGCCATCGCACTGCAAGACTAGCTTGGAATGCCTACAAAAACATGCACGGCAACGTTGGCGGTTACAGAGTCTATTTGAGCACCGACAATGGCGCCACTTATCAACGTGTTGCCACCACGACCAGCACCAGCTTCACGCTGGAAAATCTTTTGATAGACGTTCCCTATAGGGCTTATGTCCAAGCCTTTAACACCGACAGCACTATTACTTCCAGTAGTAACCGCATTGACTTTATCGTCCACACTGAGGAGTCCCAAGATATGACCTACATACGTCATGTATCCGTCATTAACAATAGTTATATTTCAATTTTAGTCCACACTTCCGGCGATGAGCACCCCTTTCAGCACCTTTTTTTAGAGCGCAGCGAGGATGGACAGAGCTTTGAATTGTTTGCCAGTTTGCCTTTCCATAATTCTCCCGAATATCACTTTTTAGATAGCACGGCTAACTTTAACAAAGAAATCTATTACTATCGAACCTACGTAACCGGAGATTGCGATGTTGCTTCAGGTATTTCGAACATTTCCCACAATATTTTGCTCACTGGCAGTAGCACTTCTGCACATGACTGCGACTTGGAATGGAACGACT
Organism: Bacteroidales bacterium; assembly: GCA_024685175.1. Lineage (GTDB taxonomy): Bacteria > Bacteroidota > Bacteroidia > Bacteroidales > WCHB1-69 > F23-D06. Next base: position 49,942 of record JAIKWD010000027.1, on the reverse strand, counting down.
ATGGTACATGGGCAGGAAATGTTGACCATTATTCTGTAAGCAGGCGTACAGAGTACGATTCTGTTTTTCTGGAATTAACCAACAATATTCCGCCCAGCATATATAATGCCTATGTAGATGATGTTTCCATGCTTTTCGAATTGGGATCCAGGTTCACTTACTATGTTACTGCCTATGAGTCTCCCAATGAATTTGGATTCTCCGATGAAAGCGTTTCCAATCAGATCACACTCCAGCAAGAGTCAAGCATGATTATTCCCAATGCTTTTACACCGAACTACGACGGGCATAATGACATATTCCTCCCCTCCAATGCCTATGTTTCTAACGAAGGGTATGAACTGATTATCGTGTCACGCTGGGGGAAAGTCGCTTTCAGGACACAAGACCCGACTGCTGGATGGAACGGTAAAGACATGAATGGTAATCCCGCCCCTGTTGGCGTATACACGTATATCATCAACTACAAAAACGCCCAAGGGGAGTCACGACAAGAACGTGGTTCCGTGACATTGATCCGTTAGGAGGAGCGAATATCTACCTAACTTTTATTTTTTGGCCGAGGGAGAGAATGCTCGTTTCCTTGATGTGATTGAGTTTGCACAACTTAGGCACCGTGGTATGGTACTTGCGCGCGATGGCCGAGAGGGTGTCGCCCTTCTTTACAGTATGATATTTGTGCGTGGTTGCCGGCTTCGTCGCAGGTTTTGTCTCGGGCTTCGTAGTCACGGGCTTTGCAGTGGCAACGGTTGTGTCCGCTGATGTCGACACCGTGCTATCAGGCACATTCACATGGTTCTGACCAGTTACTGTGATCTTGTTCGAAGCACGATCTATATTCTGGTAAGCCGCGTCCAATGAGGCCACCGTAATCTTGACATCCTTGTCCACGAATCGCACCGAGTCGGCCTTGGAGTGGCGGAACAGCCACTCGTATGTCTCTGGGATATAGAACATTTTGGCCAAGCCACCATGACTGACGCCCGGAAACTTGTCGAAACGCAACAATTTGGTCGGGCCGCACGCTTTCATAGCATCGACCACCTTCTGCGACTCACCCACGCCCACGGCGCGATCACCGGTACCATGGATGATCCACAAGGGGACCTTGTTAAGTCCACAATGATTACGCAGATTGCTACCGCCACACAAAGCCATCGCAGCTGCTACACGCTCAGGATAGGTTCCCACATATTGGAAAGTGCCATAGCCACCTTGACTCATACCTATGACATAAATGCGGTTGGTGTCCATAGGGAAACGATCTTGCACCCAGTCTATCACATTGTTGATCCTCTTGGCGTCCCATGGGCCGCCGGGATTTTGCGGAGCAATAATCAGAGCATTGATATCGCGTCCCATGGCGATGGCATCGAGACAACCATATTTGCGCACACGGTTCAGATCGGTGCCACAAAGGCTGTGCCCGTGCAAGAATACCACAACAGGCATCTTGTCGCCCTGTTCTTCATAAGTGTCTGGAATACTCAGCCAAAAGTTATAGCCATTGCTGACCTCGTTGCGATGCGTTGAAAACTGATAACCGGTTTGGGCCAGTAACAACAACGGGGAACATAATAAACATAACAAAATCAATCTCTTCATAACTCTCTTATTTATTGATAGTTGTCTTTCTTTCTCTGGTCTACGGCCGCACATAACCGTTCATACCATTCTATTCCAAATCTTTCAATTAGCGGTTCCTTCAAGAACTTATACACGGGAACTTGCTCTTGAGCGCCCTTTTTGCAAGCAGAGGCACAAATATCCCAATGGTGGTAGTTAAGGGCAATATATTTCCCCACTCTACTAGCTCGAATGGGATACAAGAAGCAGGATATAGGTTTACGAAAACCTATTTCTTTTTTCCTAAAAGCCTTCTCAATAGCGCACATACACATACCGTCCTCAAAGAAGGCAAAAGCACAGGCTTTGCTGTCAGTCATTAAAGGGGTGGCAAACTCACCTTGTCCGTCATAAACGAAAGTATCGCCATTTTGTTGTATGATATCTATCCCTTCCTTTGTCATATATTGACTATATACAGGATAATTCTCTTCCAACTCTGACACTTCTTCCGGGCTGACAGGGGCACCGGAATCGCCATCAACGCAACATGCGCCTTTGCACGACGAAAGGTCACAGCAAAAGCACTTATCCACAAGCTCATCCGATACCAAGACATCATCAACGATCAGCATTGTTAGGGGTTAGGGGTGAAGGGTTAAAAATAATTAGGTGTAACATATTATATATCACACCTTTAAATTATAATAATTAGTTTGGATTTTAAATTTAAGTAGTCAGCGGCCTGCCGTTTGGCAGGCCGCTGGCTACTTTTACAATCTCCTGAATTGGCAGGTAAAGTGGCGCATCAACTCGGCCTCCCAAGTGATTTCGAGACCGCGCTTGATGGTATCGCGACGATCGTAGACATTCTTGAGGGCGGCTGCGATCACGTCCATGTGGTTGTTCGTGTACACACGGCGCGGGATGCAAAGACGAACAAAGTCGTTACCGCCGAAACGGTTCTCGCGGGTGATGGGATCGCGGTCGGCGAGCACATAACCGATTTCGCAGGCACGGATACCAGCTTCGAGATAGAGTTCACAAGTCAGGGTTTGGGCTGGAAACTCCTCTTTCGGAATGTTGGTGAGCACCTTGTCGGCATCGACAAAGATGGCGTGGCCACCGGCGGGACGCTGATAAGGGATACCATACTCATCAAGTTTGTCGGCGAGGTATTGGACTTGCTTGACGCGGGTCTCGACCATTTCGAACTCAAGATTCTCCTTGAGGCCTACGGCGAGGGCATCCATATCGCGGCCATTCATACCACCATAGGTAAGGAAGCCTTCGAAGGGGATGCAGAACAACTTGGCGCCTTCGTACCAATCTTTCTTTTTGGTAGCGATGAAGCCACCCATGTTGACGAGACCGTCCTTCTTGGCGCTCATCGTCATGCTGTCGGCATAACTGAACATCTCTTTGACAATCTCGCGAAGAGTTTTGTTCTCATAGCCTTTTTCGCGGGTCTTGATGAAATATGCGTTCTCGATGAAACGGGCGGAGTCGATGTTGACGGGCACGCCGTACTTGTGGCAGAGTTCGCAAGTCTCGCGAATATTCTGCATACTGACGGGTTGGCCACCGACGGTGTTGTTAGTGACGGTAAGGACCATAAAGGGTACCTTGCCTTCATTCTCCTTAAGCACCTTCTCCAATTTTTCGAGGCTGACGTTGCCCTTGAAGGGAACTTCCAGTTGGGTGTCATAGGCTTCAGGGACGGTAACGTCGATAGCGGCGGCCTTACGGCTTTCGATATGACCCTTAGTGGTGTCAAAGTGGGCATTGCCGGGAACCACCATACCGGGTTTCACGAGGTAGGAAAACAGAACATTCTCGGCGGCACGGCCTTGGTGCGTCGGAATCACGTACTCAAAACCTGTTATGTCCGTAATAGTTTCCTTCATGTGATAGAAGGAACGCGCGCCACCATAGCTCTCATCACCCATCATCATCGCACTCCATTGACGGTCGCTCATAGCGCCAGTGCCGGAATCGGTGAGTAAGTCAATGTAGACATAGTCGCTCTTCAACATAAAGATGTTCTCGTGGGCTTCATGGAGCCATTTTTCTCTTTCTTCTCTTGTGGATTTCTTAATGGGTTCTACCATCTTAATTTTCCACGCTTCTGCAAAAGGTAATTCCATAAGTGAGTATTTTATTAATGATTAATATTATTTATTGTCAAAGTTCTCTGTACGAATCAGGTTTTCATTTTGATCGTAAAATTTCCAATCCCCTACTCGTTTACCATCCTTGTAGAAACCGGTATAATACACATTCCCATTCTCATGATAAACGGTGTAGCGACCTTCTTCTTTACCATCTTTATAATGGGCCATAGTCTGCACGTTGCCGTTCTTGTGGTAGGCATACCATAAGCCGTCCCGTTTGTCTTTGGCAATATTTCCGTCAATGTATTTTTTCTCGCCTTGATAGTAATGTGTCTCGTGAACTTTTTCGTCCGTAGGCACACCCAGACTATCTATTTTGTAATAATAGACATCTCTCGGGGATTCGTCTTCATACGACACGACAGTTTTCTTATAATAAAGGCTATCGTCAAACTCTATTGCAGGGAACACATGCATTTCGGACAGGTCCTCTTTTGGAGTTTGTTTCTCCTTGTCTGGTTTATTACCACGCAAGAGGAAGAAAGCCACCATGGCGGCAGCCACGATAGCTACCGCTACGCAAATGATAACAATATTGCGGGTTCTATTCGACTTCTGCTGTTGATTTGTGGTCTCTTTCATCTGCTACTTCTTGCGTTTGGATTTGAACGGTTTGTTGAGTTCTTCGACCACCTCTTTGGTGATGTCCATCGTCGGGTCGGCGGAGATCATCGGACTGCCAGCGCCATAGGTAAAGACATAGGATGCGTTATGGCGGGCGTTGACACGTGCGGTGGCCGCGCGCAAGGAGTCGGCGATTTGTTCGAGAGCGGCGGCATAACGAGCCTCCAGCGACTCTACGGCCTGCTGGTAGTCGTTCTGCAACTTCTGGCTCTCCTGTTGTAGGGAGGCCTCTGCGTACTGCGCCTGTTGGGCAGTGAGTTGACCGGACTGGATATTACGTTGGTAGTTAGCCAATTTGCTCTCCAAAGTCTTCTGACGATTCTGGAAAAGTACCGTTTGGCGCTGCTTCTCGGCATCGATGCTGTCGGTCAGCAAGGCCACCATCTCATATTGCTCGTTGACGGTGTCGATATTGACATAGACGACGGAACCGTTGCCGGCCTTGTCGGAGGTCGCAACCGTATCCACTTTCCTCTCCTTGTTGCCTGTAAAATGTAGGATAAACAACGCAATCACCGCTGCTAAAAGCAGCAAGTCGAAGATCAAATGACCTATATGGCAACATTTCTTCTTTTTCTCGCAAGAATTCCGGTTCTGTCCGTCCTCGCTGGCACCGTTCATGTGGGGCTCCGAATCGAGCTGTTCCACCGTATCTTTGGCCTCGTTTTCCGCCTTTTTCTGTGATTCGGCCGCTGAAAAGCCCGGCATCATTTCGTCTGGCACCACATTTTCAATCGGCTTGTCCATTTTTCTATTTTCTTCCATTTTTAGTTAAAATCAGTTTATAAAATTCTTTTATTAATTCATTAGTTACCTACGTCAGAGAGATATTTGATTCTCATAACACGTATCTCCTCTTCGGTATAATCATCCTCGCCCAATTCCTTGAGTGCCAACTCGACGGAGTCAGACTCAGCGGTAGCGAAATAATCAAGAATCTCTTCCTGCTGATAGGTTTCGATTTCTTCATCGATGTAGTAGGAAATATCAATTTTCGTGCCGGAAGACACAATCATCTCAATTTCCGTCAACAATTCATTCATGTCAAGACCTTTTGCCCGGGCGATATCATCGAAGCTCAACTTGCGGTCAATACATTGAATGATGAACACCTTGATAGCCGATTTCTTGACCACGGAGCGAACCACAAAGTCTTGAGGACGTTCTATCTCATTCTCATCCACATAGTTCTTAATGAGCTCGATGAAGCGTTTTCCATATTTTTGGGCCTTGCCCACGCCTACGCCGGCGATATGTGTCATCTCCTCCATAGTAATAGGATATTGGATACACATATCTTCGAGCGACGGGTCTTGGAAAATGACAAACGGTGGTATACCTTCGTCCTTGGAGATATCTTTGCGCAAGTCTTTCAACAGACTAAACAAAGTGGCATCGAAGGCATCCTCCACGCCTCCCACAGCACTGCTCTCAATATCGTCACTTTCATCTTCATCCTTATCAGTCACTGGTTTGATAGTTTGGATAGAATATGGGTTCACCATATACTTTTCGCCTTTGGGCGTGATCTTAAGAAGACCATAATTTTCCACATCTTTAACAATAAGATTGTCAAAAATAGCCAAGCGAACGATATTAGACCAGAATTTGGCATCGTATTCACTGCCTTCGCCGAATTGTTTGAGCTTATTATGTTTAAACTTAACGATAGAGGTGGTCTTGTTGCCCGTAATGATATCTACAATCTGGTCCTCTTTAAATTGTTGTTTAACCGTTTGAATCACCTCGAGTACGAGCACAATCTGTTCAGAGGCGTTCATTTTGGGTTTAGGGTGATTGCAATTGTCGCAATTATGGCAATTCTCTTCTCCGTAATCCTCACCAAAATAGTGTAGCAGGTGTTTGCGTCGACAACTGGTGGATTCAGCGTAGGAAGCTGTTTCTGCCAACAGCTCTTTTACAATCTCCTGTTCGGCCACGGATTTTTTTGTGGAGAACTTCTCCAACTTATGGAGGTCTTTATAGTCATAGAAAGCGATGCAGATACCCTCGCCGTCGTCACGGCCAGCGCGGCCGGTCTCTTGGTAATAGCCTTCCAGGCTCTTCGGCATATCGTAGTGGATCACATATCGGACATCGGGTTTGTCGATACCCATGCCGAAGGCTATGGTTGCCACAATGACATCCGCCTTTTCCATCAGGAAGTCATCCTGATTCTGCACACGGGTCTTGGAGTCCAAGCCTGCATGATACGGCAGGGCTCGAATCTTGTTGACCTGCAAGAATGTAGCCAGCTCCTCAACTTTCTTCCGGCTCAGGCAATAGATAATACCCGATTTTCCGGGGTGGTTCTTGATAAACTTGACGACTTCTTTATCCACGTCTTTTGTCTTCTCTCTGATTTCGTAGTAGAGATTGGGACGGTTAAAGGAAGAAATGAACACTTCGGCCTTTTCCATGCCGAGATTCTTCTGAATATCGCTTTGAACTTTAGGGGTTGCGGTTGCGGTAAGTGCAATAACGGGCACTTTTTGCCCTATCTTGTCTATGATTGCACGAATTCTTCGATATTCAGGACGGAAATCGTGTCCCCACTCGGAGATACAATGTGCTTCATCTATGGCGTAGAAAGAGATGTGCACATCCTGGAAGAACTGCACATTTTCTTCCTTAGTAAGGGATTCCGGGGCGACATACAGCAGTTTGGTCTTTCCGGAGAGCAAGTCTTGTTTCACCTCATTGATTTCCACCTTGGATAAGGAGGAATTGAGAAAATGGGCAATGCCATTTTCGGCTCCAAAACCGCGGATGGCATCCACTTGATTCTTCATTAGTGCGATCAAGGGTGAGATAATAATGGCTGTACCATCTTTCATCAAAGCGGGAAGTTGATAACAGAGCGACTTTCCGCCGCCGGTGGGCATGATTACAAAACAGTCTTTGCCCTTGAGTAAGGCCTTAACAATCTTCAACTGGTCACCTTTAAACTTATCAAAACCAAAGACAGTTTTCAGTGTCTGATGAATCTCCTTGTCTGTAAATTTTTTCATTCGCAAAAGGGTATTTTAATGCCAGGTCTTTATAGTTATTAATAGTGTAATGAATGCTTGTTTTTACGAAAAACAAAAATAGCAAATTTTTGACGCAAACCCTTGTTTTTTCTTACTCCAATAAAAATAATTTATCAACCTCAAAAATAATTATCTTTTAACAAATATTTTGAAACATAGGATTTTACGCCATCTTCCAGGGCATAGAAGCTTCTTCTATAACCCATGGACCGCATTTTTTTTATAGATGCTTCCGTGAAATACTGGTATTTATCGCGAATATCATCTGGCATATCTATGAATTCAATATTAGGTTCCAGCCCCATGGCTTTAAACGTGGATTCAGCCAAGGTCAAGAATGGACGAGCGCAGCCTGTGCCGAGATTGTAGATGCCATTACGAGGGTGATGCTGTGTAAACCAATAGAGCACTCTGACAACATCTTTGACATACACAAAATCACGCAATTGCTGTCCGTCCTCATAGTCAGGTCTATGGGATTTAAACAGCCGAACCTTGCCAGTCTCTTTGATCTGATTAAAGGAATGAAAGATGACGGAAGCCATCCGGCCTTTGTGGTACTCATTAGGGCCATAAACATTAAAGAACTTGAATCCGCACCAGAAGGGCGGTGTTATTGTCTGCTTGAGTATCCACTTGTCAATTTCGTTTTTGGAACGGCCATAGGGATTAAGGGGTTGCAACCGATCGATGAGTCGTTCATCGTCTTCATAGCCGAACTCTCCAGCGCCATAGGTGGCTGCGGAGGAGGCATAAAGCAACGGTATGCCATGTTGTGACGCAAAGTGCCACACGCGCTTGGTATAGTATACGTTGAGTTCCTCAAAAACAGAATAGTCGAATTCGGTTGTATCGGTGCGTGCTCCGAGGTGTATGATACAATCGATATGCTTGGCATTATGTTCAGCCCACTCAAAGAACGCATCGCGTTGAATTTTGTCGACATACTTTTTGCCTTGCCAATTCGGGCGTTTGGCCTCCTTAGTAAAATCATCTACCAAGATGAGATCATCACGACCCATTTCATTCATTTTCGCAGCCATGCAACTGCCTATGAATCCGGCAGCACCTGTGATTACAATCATAGTTTTGAATTTGCTGCAAAGGTAATAAAAAAACGGGCGCCGAATGGCGCCCGCTATTACATTTATTATGAAAAAGTTTGTATGCTAGAAAGCCCAGAGATCGCTTTCGATGGTACGAAGTTTGTCCGTAATCTTTTCAGACTCGAGGCGTTGGTCGCGTGAGTTGGCGATATAATCGGCAATATCACGGTCATAGACATTCGCTTCTTTATAGATGTAGCTAGTGAAGTCTCTCTTCCATGTCAGCAAATCGTCAAAAGACAGACGCTGAGCATTGTTTTTCACATTGAAGACTTCCTGTTTAGCTAAGAAGGGTCTGAGCTCATTATAATAGATATAGCCCACTCTCTTCTTCATCATAGTACCACGAACATCTTCCTCGTCTTCTTGATTACCACTTCCCTCATCGTAAAAATCAAAAGAGTTATTAGCACGTTCGTGCTCGATGATAGGTTCGATTTCGAGAATCTGGACGTAGAATTTGGAGGCTTGTTTGTCGAAGTACCAAACTTCTTTTACGTTGTAAGAGATGACTTGTTTGGGTTCATACTCAATCACCATCTCTTTCATACCGATTTCCTCACCGGTCTCGATGTCAATTTCAGGAATTTGGGAAACCTCGGAAAGATTACCTCTGATCTCATCACGAGAAAACGGAACGGTACACATCTCATCTGCATAGACGGGAAGCACGCCTTCGGTCTTTTCGGGGTTATTGAGATCAACAGCATCGAAGATAGTTTGTGCCAGGCTTCTCCACGTGCCTCTGGTCTCCGTCGGGAAATAGAGCGGGTGGTTAACCTTTTCGCGCAAATCAACATTTCTCCAAATGGTATAATAATACATCACGTCAGCTTGACGGATGGGCGGATAGGCCACCGGGTCGGAGAAGTCGCCCACGTCGACCTGTTCCCAGCCAAATTCCACAGGTTTGCGAACAGGCTGGTTCATCGTGCTACCCGTCTCGTCTTCTTGTGCGAAGACGAATGTGGCAGCTAAAACACCTAATAATAATAAACCAAACTTTTTCATAATAAATATTGTTTTTTGATAGAATTATCTAATACGGACTGAAAATTCATCCAGCGTACGGGTACCGGCTTCAGACGATGCTTTAATGTCGGTAAAGTAGATTACAGTGTTAGCAGGGGATCTTTGGATCTTAGCCTTCACGGCTTCTGAGAGGGCACCGCCTTGGCAAGCCATAGCGGGATCTTCCATACCTTTGCTCACGAAGATGACGCGGAAGGAAGATACACCCCACTTTAAGTCATAGGCAAAGTCTTCACCCATAGTTGCACGGATAACAGGGTTGGCGAGCAATTCACCTTTGGCACGTTTACCACCACGAATGCCAGCACCTAACACAGCACGTGGGTTAGGAACTTTCTTTACGCGGAACACTGTCGAGCCCATACTTCTACCATCCATGGAAACAGTTGCGTTAACTGTTTTGCCAATCATGCTAACAGGAACGGACACGTTATATTTACCGCTACTGCCAGATACGCTACAACCAGGGAAACTAACGCTCATGTTATTGGATGGACCTGAAACAGATATAGGGTTGTTAATACCAGCATAGAGCACGTTCATCTTGTCCGCAGCGATTGTAGCAGAAGGTTTCATGACCATATATTTGTCCTTGAAGCCATAATATTTAGGCTCGCCATTAGGTCCGATAACCTTGATCAAACCGGCATATTTCATCTCGCCTAAACCGCCGGCGCCTAACTTGAGTTTTACAAGACCATTCTCGCCTTCAAGTTTGGTAGCACCACCCAGTTGTTCTTCAGTCAGGGTATCAACGCCAGTCTTATAGTAAACCTCAGGAGTGGACTTGGTGTCGTAAGCGGCCACAATAATGTCAGCCTCATAGCTATCACCCGAGAATACAATTTGGGATTTCGGGATGGCGCGGCCTTCCACATGGTCAAACTTAAAGTCGTCAGCGCTGATGGATTGTTTCAAGTAGTTGAGTATCAAAGACTCTGCATTGCGCACCTCTCCCACTTCCTTGTTCAACAAGGTAATGGCAGCAGCGGCAATGATATGATCGAAGTTGTGTTCTTCCCAAGTTTGCGTTGCACCTTCTTTATTGTACTTTTGTTCTACATCAAGGCCGATAGCTTTAGAAAGACGTTCCCGATCTGCAGCTTTTACCATTTTAAGAATATTTTTCTTATAGGCAAGGATCTTGTTTTTCAGCTCTTTTCCGTGGCCTTTATTAATCATGTAGTCCGAAGGTTTATCGAAATTTTCCTTGGATTTCATCGTAGCCACGGTGGCGGCAACCTTGGTTTTTTTGCCATCCGGACCCTTCACTTCGACGAGGGTGTCACCATCCACGTACATGATGAGGTCTTTCTTAAGATTCTCGATGTAGCTAACCATCTCGTTGGTTTGCTTTTTCAGAGACTGAGCACTGACATATGCGTCATGAATCTTAGCTTCACCAAGAAGGAGCTTTTGTTGTTCAAACCAGTTGTAGTCGTTTGAATTTTGGTGAGTCGCATTACGCGTGGAAGTTTGCAAGGTGTCGTCCACCACAATGAAAGCGTTCAAGATGTCCGCGGACACATTCAAGGCCAACATAGCGGTGTAGACCAAATACATCATCTGAATCATTTTCTGTCGCGGGGTCTCCGGACAATTTGTTGCACCCATTTTCTATAAAATGTTTAAGTTAGAAATAAGAGTTTAATGATTGAGATTATTTATTGGGGTTGACACCCATAGCTGCCAGCATATTACCATAAACCTTGCTCAGGGCGGCAATATTGTTGGTCAATTTATCCATTTCTGCCTTATAAGTCGTGGTTTGCTCATAAGCAGCGGTCAATTGATTGACAGCGTTAGTAGCTTTCTTGAGGCTCTCCACATATGCTGTTGCAGCTGTACCATCGGTATCAAGGGAAGCGGCAACTTTATCATATTTGAGAGTAAGATTACGAACGGATTCAGCGGCCTTGGTCATATTTCCGACAAAGCCATCGGTGGCGACAGCAGCATCGGAGACACCTGCCAACTTACGGGCATTGTCGCTCAAATTGCGCATGCCGGTTGCCAAACTCTCAATGAGTTCGGGACCAATCTTGGCCTCTTCCAACATTTTGTCAAGTTGTTGGGTCGGGGTTTCACCTTGAACAGCTTTCTTTCTTTCACGTTTGGGGGTCTCTACGACCTCATCAGCGATAGCTAATTCGGGATATACCAAAGACCAGTTGTACTCCACGTGGAGTGGCTCAAAAGCTGAGAAGAAGAATATAATAGACTCGGTGAACATACCTGCCATAAGCATGATGTTAGCGCCTGGCCAGTGCAAAATCTTGAACAATGCACCAAGGATAACTACTGCAGCGCCCCAGCCATACAGCTTGGCCATGAAGTTCTTGTAACCGTTTGTTCTAACTAATCTGTCAATACCGTTCATTTTTTTTTGAAATTTAGGTTAATGTTATTATTAAATTATTATTGAAAATTCTAGTAAATATGGGAAGCACTCTTGGATGAGTTGTCGCCTCTTTGACGCCCCATATAGGATTGTACATTACGGAATCCCACGTATGACTTACAGGTATCTTGATACTCATAGGTTCTGGCATAGACAGTGGTATAGTAGCTTACGTCTTTCCAGGAACCGCCACGGATAACTTTTCTCTTCTTAGCGGGAGAGTCATCTTTCTTAGCGTAGTACGTATACTGCGGGTTCATGTCGTGTGTAAAGTTGGTGGCGGACTTATCGAATGCGTCCTCGCACCATTCTGCCACGTTGCCGCTCATGTCGAACAAGCCCCAATCGTTAGGATAATAATGTGCGACGATGCTCGGATAGAAGTTATCGTCGGCAATATAGTTACCTCTTTGGGGTTTGAAGTTGCTCAAGAAGCAGCCGTTGCTATTCATCGGATAGATACCGCCCCACGGGTAAGTGGTCAAGGCATTGCCGCCACGGGCAGCCCATTCCCATTCAGCTTCGGAAGGAAGTCTGAATTCTTGTTCAACGGCATAATCACGAGAGGAGAGCCATGACATTCTCAATTGAGTTCTCCAGTAAGAGAATGCCTTAGCCTGCTGCCAGCTAACGCCTACGACCGGGTAATTATCGTATTGAGGGTTAGCAAAATAGTTCAGCACCATAGGCTCATTGTAAGAGTACACAAAATCATGTGCCCAGCAAAGGGTGTCAGGATAGATGTTGACCACTTCGTGTTTGATGAAGCGTTGATAGCCGGAGCCGACACTGCTCGGGCGGTTGGCGTACAAACCGCCATATTCGCCAGCATCTTTGTCAAATTCCTTAGTAGAAGCGCCAAAATCATCCGTATTCTTCGGATCGCGGTAGTTGCGATAGTCATACCACCAATACTCATAATTGTACATTGAGACATTGGTAGAATTAGGACGATAGTGGTAGAAGCGAGTGTTCACCTTGTTAAACAAGGGGCTCAATGCGGCTTGCACCTCTTCGTTGTCGGAATCCCACGGAATTTCCTCTTTCCAGTTGATGAGTTTAGGCTCGATAATTTCGCCTTCATTCTCACCTTTGGTATATTTCAGGTAATGTCCGTATTTCTCGGCATCGTCGATTTCAGCGTCACCCAACAGTACGTGGGCCAAGGAATCGCGTACCCAATAAACGAACTGACGGTACTCATTGTTGGTGATTTCCGTCTCGTCCATCCAGAAAGCCGCGATAGTTACGTTTTTGGACTGTTGCGTCAGGGCGAAAGGCACATCCTGGTCGCCGCCACCCATAATATAGTGGCCCGTAGGAATATACACCATGCCATACGGTTCATTGTCCAATATTTCGGGACGATCTTTAACGCCGACCAATTGGCCGTCGCCTCCGTTGTTGCAGGACGTGAGAACTACCATCGTCACTGCGAGCATTAAAATTACCCTTTTCATATTATTTAGTTTAGTATTTTCTTAACGTAGAATGTACTTTTTTATTTTTTAGTATTGATTTTTGTAGATATTTCGTGTAGATCCATAGCCTGAAAACACCTCTGGTTTATAGATGTCGAAACAATATCTAACCATAACTTCCACATCACCAAAGCTACGATTTACGCGATATCCGAGGTTATTCGCTGTGATACCATAAGACACTGCCGCCTCCAAACCTTTCAAGAAGACATTGGAGGAGTTATGGAACGGCCGTGCGCCAAAGATAAGGTTGACATTATCGTTGAGACGATAACCCAGACCACCCCAGAAGACTCCATTGTAACGGACCAAACCCATAATGTCGATCTGGTACGTCTTAAAGTCGGTTTTCACCATAGCATGCGGGATAATTTCCCAGTTGGGGTTGGCTGGTACAATCCAGTCATATCCGCCATGCACGTATAATTGAGGATTACGGGATATGTAATCCTGGTTGCCAGCTAGGCGGAGCACTCTGTTTTTATCAAAGGCACTTGCGATTTGCGTCACACCAACACCGGCGTACCATTGGTCGCTTTTGTATTGGACGCCGAAGCTAAAATCAAGATCCATCGTGGATTCGCCCAAACGGTCCAAAACAGGGTCTCCCGGCTGTATTGGACGCCAACTATCGGAAGATTTCAACTTCTGATTATACAGGGACACTTGAGCTCCGATGCCGAGATGCCCCGCACCAATTCTCAGTTTGTAGGAATATCCCAACTTAATGCCCACATTATTATAGTAACCAATAATATCGTTTGTGATGGTCAGGCCCAATGACCCCTTCAGCTTTTTCAAGTAAGATTCTATGCTGAACATGAAGTCTTGAGGAGCAGTTTTATCCTTCATGAGCGAATCTCCTTGCATATAAACATCATTCCATCCTAAATACTTATTATTGTATATAGCCGTAAAGCACAAAGTATTGCTTTGTTCGCCTATAGCACCGGCATTGAAATATGAACTAGCCCAGGGGAATAAAGTAAATTGCACGTCATCTTGTGCATGGCATACCCCTCCCGCAAAGACGGCGAAGAATAGAATAATCGCGAATCGTTTAATATGTGCTCCTCTATTCATATTTAGTTGTTGTAGTATGACAATTATCTGTCTTGCAATACTTTAACCTACAAACTAAAACTCTCTTACTATTAAGTCAACCTTTCTTATACCTCAGTTTTGGAAATAAGTTACATATTGCAAAGAACATTATTTTTTTTCAAGCGACAAAAATACGATTATTTTTTTAGCTCAAGTATTTTTTTATTCTCATTATTGATTTTTTATCAACAAATTGTTGACATGTATCTATAAGAGAGGAAGTTCCTATACTTCTTCTTTTTTAGAAATGAGCTTTCAAGGAAAGTCCGCCGGTATGGATGGCCCGGTTGCTGACCGACTTTCTGCCTTCGTACTGCAAAGCCACTTGGAGAAAGTCGGTGATGGAGATTTGGGCATTCAAAGACCACAACACGTTCTCCCCCAACGAAAGTCCATTGAGCATGAGGTAGGAAACGGCATTTTGTTCCTGTGCCTCGCCACGGAGGCCTACATATTGGACAGAAGCTGAAACAATGCCCCTCTTAAGCATCTTATATTGGAAAGCCACTTTCACATCATGGGCCAACACCCTTTCAGGGCCTTCGTGATTTTTCTTGGCGGAAAAGTTATAGTCGGCGGAGACGAAATAGGAATTGGCGAACTGGATCTGTACATTACCCCCCGCACCGTGTTGTTCTATTGCATAGCAACGGTTGGTCATTGCCTCTGAAAGGTTTCTTGTGCGCTGGTGCAAATAAGTAACTTGTAAGAAGACGGCTTTATAAGGGGTGCTTTTCAAGACAACTTCCTGAAGATCCAAAATGTTGTACTCACTCCCATAATAAAGCAGGTTTTTATTATTGTTTTTTTGCACAATAAAATCAAAGGCAAACTTGGAAGAGCTATTGTTAAAAGAAAAAGTATTATTCAATGTAAGATTACGACTCACGAGGGCTGTGTCCTCCAAATGAGCAGGAAAAGGATTGAAAACAGGCGCAGATTCCTTCACCTGAGAACGCAGCATGGTGATATTTGAAAAACGGGCCAGGAATTTGCGAAGCCCCGTTTGGTTTTTCCATACTGCGGAAGGTCTGAGCTGTATACTCTGTGAGAACTGCGTGTTGTAAGTATTCACGTAATCCGTTCCATTGAGCCATATTTTCACGTAGTCTGCCTCATCATGAAAGGCCGCCACCTCAAACTCGTCGAGTTCTTCCACGCCGTTATGGTTATAGTCGCGCCACACATGGGTACCTTGTCCAGCTGCAACCTTGATGAAGGTATATGTTTTACGAAGTTCCATTCCATTTCCGACCTCGTAGTAGGTACTAAGCATCAAGGCGTTCTTCCAAAAGCGACCCGAGTATTCCAGATTGCCCACATAGTAGTGCTCCAACTCAAAAAGACCCATAGGGTCCCGCAGTTGCTGGTTGCGATAAGTAGCCCGAGCACCGAAATGTTGGTTCTTGATCCTGTCGAACGAGAAGGCAGCGTTGGCCTCATGTATGCGCATAGACAATTGCAGTCCCAAATCCATCGGCTTGAACTCCAGCCTGTTCTTATACGAGATATGGTATCGATATAGCGATGAATCGCGACTTTGCAAATAAGCCGTGGCTTCATTGAATGCATAACTGTTAAGGCGCATGGAATCCGTCAAAACATCTCTAAAGATATTATGTTCCAACAGATCCGTCACGCCGAGCTCGATTTTCTTCCAGCGGTAGGCCAACTGATTATTGGAAGTAATGAAAGAACTTTTTTGAACAGGATCGGAAGATAAGAGCCAGAAAGTCTGAGTATGGGCCAACACATTGCCCGGTTCGTTATGGGAAAACAACTCTTGTCTCAACGCGTTGAGATTGCCCAGTCTGGTAAGCCAATTGACGCCATAGCGAGTGATGCTAATCCTCGGTTTACTCAGTGCTATCGTAGCTTGCAGAAGTTGCTCGGAGCGGTCATCGACAAAATCCGAGGCAAGATTATAGTTTCGGGCAAATTCCACTTCCCGGAAACTTTCAACAGTTCTGAAATTTTTGTGAAGAAACTGCCATTGCATGGCAGCTTGAAGTCGCCAACCGCTCGTGTCAACGTCCTGCTTGCGCAAGAATTGTTGGTGACCGGCGCTGACAAAGGCAGCAAATCCCACATTGTTGTGATCATCATCTTTTGAAAAGGTATTAAGATCTTGACTTGACATGGCCAATTCTGTACGAACAAAAGTTTTGGGTTTGGGCCTATACTCCGCTGAAATAGTGGCCAACCTAATGACTTGCGGTGCGCGCAACTGCATTACGGGTTCGTATTCGCCTTGGGGCACTCCGTGTTCTGGAGGCACCCATCCGAACACCCGCCCATTGGCCGTACTGCTCAACAAGCGATAGAAACCTTTATTGTTGCCGACATAGGTAAAGCCCACATTGAAAAGCTGTATAGAGTCATTCGTGCTATATTCATAAATTTCGTATGACACACCATCCCAAATTGTGTCTTTCCGACGATACTGCACACGATCCGGGGAATAGATTGATGAATCGACATTCGGGAAGAAGGCTTGCGAGACATCGTCACCAAGGGTTGAGAGAAACAACTTTTGCTCGTTATTCAGCTCGGGCTGTATGGAGTGGTTTTTCATGTCCTGCTCTTGATAATAGTTGACATTGAGCTTTACAGGATGTTTCTTCCCGAGTTCTATTTCATTGAATAAAAATATGTTATAGCGTGAATAATGTCGATCCGTACATTCAAATTCCACAATGACTCGCTTTTCTGCGGTCATAAGCATGGCAGGCGTAAAGGTTAGTTCGGCTGTATTATAGTCAATGACATAGTCATTATCTTGTCCGCGAGTCAGCAGAGTTCCATCCACATACACTCTTTCAGAGCCGGCGACCACTACTATATTGGTTTCCATGCCCTCGCCATAGAGTTTATACGGGCCTTGAACACCATTGGAAGGGGTTATGGTTTGGCGTACAAACTTCCCTTTGGCCACACCCCCACCCACAGAATGCGTGGTTTTACCATTCTTGAACGCTGTATTAACCACTCCACTCATGCCCAAAAAACTACGATTGACTTTCAAGAAATTGTCATAAGGCGATGTCAACATTACATCACCGGCATCTATTCTTAATGTTTTTTTATACAATAAAGTAATAAATACATTATTTATATTTGACAAATATTCCGTATTACCTTCAGGTTGAATAGGAATATTTTTATCTGAAATGGACGCAACAATCTCAATGTCCTCCGTCAATTTCCCCGATATTTGAAGATCCAAACCAGAGTTGAGGACTAAATCCTGATTGTTCCCCACGGTTACGCCTCTATAAATGGATCCACTACTCACAAGTTGACTATCATCCAAATCCGACATAGCGCGAAGATTGGAAAATACGGGGGCAAAATCGTGAGGTGGGGACTCTATCAACTCAAGGGACCGATGCGAAAAGGGCTTGGAAAAATCCATATCATAAACTTGATATGAATAGTTTAACGGTTGTCCTAGCAGCGTAGAATCCAGGAGGACAATTTCTGCTGTGATGCAGTCGAGCCGATACTGGGAATCGTTTAACTCTTCGGAGTGAAAGGTGCCGGGCATTATAGAGAGTGAGTCAAGTTTGAAGCGTAGGGCAGTGGGCACGACAAAACCTTGGCGCACTGGATGGTCGGATTGTCCAAATGCACTGACAGACAGCGATATACATATCACAATCAGACAGATAAGTTTTCTAGGAAACTTCATTCCGCAAAGAAAAAGATTTTTTAATAACTCATAACAATCAATTTTCGTATTTTTGCAGGCAAAATTTTTACGAAATGGAAAAAATCACAAGTGAAATCATGAAAGATACCCGTTCCGGTTTTGGAGCTGGATTAGTAGAAGCCGGTAAAAACAACCCCAATGTATTTGCGTTGACTGCTGACGTGACGGGCAGTGTAAAGATGGGGGATTTCAAGGCCGCATACCCTGAACGTTTCATCCAGGTAGGTATTGCAGAAGCCAATATGATTGGCATCTCTGCCGGTTTGGCCTTGAGCGGAAAGGTTCCTTTTGCCAGTGCATTCGCTGGTTTTATCAGCGGTCGCGTCTACGACCAAATCCGTATGACGGTGGCTTATTCCAACCTCAACGTAAAAATTTGCGCTTCCCATTCCGGCCTTACGGTTGGTGAAGACGGAGCCACTCACGAGATGATGGAAGACATTGGGTTGATGCGCATGTTGCCTAACATGGTGGTTTTGTGCCCTTGTGATTACAACCAGACCAAGATGGCCACCATTGCCGCTGCAGAATATGATGGCCCCGTATATCTTCGTTTTGGCAGGCCTGCCGTACCGAACTTCACGCCGGAGGACCAACCTTTTGTCATTGGCAAAGCTATCACCATGAACGAAGGACACGATGTTACCATTTTGGCCACGGGTCACTTGGTATATCCTGCCTTGCAAGCCGCATATATTTTGGAAGAACAGGGTTTCTCCGTAGATGTATTGGACATCACCACTATAAAGCCATTGGATGAGCAAGCCGTTCTGGCAAGTTTGGCCAAAACCAAGTGTGCGGTTACTGCCGAAGAGCATTTGCGCAATGGAGGTCTTGGGGATGCGGTAAGCCAACTCGCGGCTCGTAAGTTCCCTGTGCCCATCGAGATGGTAGCCGTTGACGACAAGTTTGGCGAGAGCGGTAAGCCGGACGAGCTTATGACCCTTTACGGTCTTGACACTGATCACATCGTGGATGCCTGCAAGCAGGCCATCGCACGCAAATAACACATCCTATGCCTGAAGCATCTGACGAATATATATTGGGTCTTTTCGCCAACGCCAAAAGCAAAGAGCAGGCGTTCGAGCTGCTGATGAAAAAATATCAGCGGCTTGTATATTACAATGCCCGCCGTATTGTCTCCCTACACGAAGACGCCAACGATGTAGTCCAAAACGTCTTCATCAAGATCTGGAACAATCTTGACAAATTCCGTGGCGACTCCAGTCTTAAGACCTGGATTACCAAAATCTGCGTCAACGAGTCGTTAACTTTCATTGAGAAGAAAAAGCGAATGCTCAATCTTTCCGACGACAGTTACACTGATTTTTTGGTCGTAAGCCAACCGGAGACCAACTTCATCTCGCCCAACGAGATTCAGCAGCTGCTCCAAGAAGAGATCTTGAAGCTTCCGCCAAAGCAGCGGGCAGTATTCACCATGCGTTATTACGACGAGACTCCATACGCCGAAATGTCCAAGATTTTCGACACCTCCGAGAGTGCTCTGAAGGCTTCCTATCACTTCGCTGCAGAAAAAATCAAAAAAAATTTACAGGAGCGTTTAACCTTTTAGCATTAGAGTAGTCATAGATATCGTTTTTTTCACGATTTACTATGATAGATTTAGAAACATTAAGCAAGGAGGAACACTACGAGGTTCCAGAAGGTTACTTTGAAGAGCTACCCAAACAGGTACTAAACTCCATACACAAAGCCAAAACCAGACGTCGCAACATTTGGCTTACCTCCATAGCAGCAGTCATGGCCATCGTCATCTGCAGTGTTACCATCACACACTATATGGTCATGAATGAACGCGCCGACCAAAAGTTGCAAGCCCAAAAAGCCATCCAGTACGAAGAGCAAATAGAAGATCAGATGGCGGACTATTATAGTGACGAGCTGGCTCAAATAGATTATTTAAACTATTAAAACCTTACATATTATGAAAAGATTATTGAGCACGATCTGCCTTTTGGCTATTTGTTTCGGATTGACACAAGCGCAAACCAAGGTTGATTCGGAGAAGATGATCAAGGAAAGAGTTGAGAATATGCGCGCCAACTTGAAACTCTCCTCCGCGGAGGCCAAGGCTTTCTATCCTGCCTACGAGCAATTCCTTCGCAACGAAATTAAATGTCATGAGACCTATAAGCAGAACCTTGCCAAAAAGGGCATCAAATTAAATGCTCCTGGTCAAAACAAAGAGATCATTGAAAGTTTGAAAGATGATCAACTCTCCTATCTGCAAGATCAAAAGTTCGAGTTACGCAAGAGCATTCTCAACATGGAGACAAGCTTTTACAAAAAGCTCAAGACCATGCTGACGCCAAGACACATCCAGAACTTCTACAACATTGACGACAAATACAAACGTCAAATAATTGCGAAAAGACAATCGGAAAAGAGTGAAAAGAAGGCAATCGATCCCTCATCGGTGAACAGTGGGAAGAAAAGACGCTAAACCTCAAAGAGAAGGCCGCGAAGAGCGGCCTTTTTTTATGGGGAAAAGATAGTTTAAAACAAAAAAAATTATCTAATTGAAACATAAAGAAAAAAGTGTATTTTTGCAGCCCCTAAAAAATTGGGTTTTTATCATTATAAATTAAAAGTTTAACAAATTAAATTGTATGCCTACAATTCAACAATTAGTAAGAAAAGGAAGAAAAAGACTGACTTCGCAAAGTAAGTCCAGGGCATTGGATGCCTGTCCGCAACGTCGCGGCGTTTGCTTGAGGGTTTACACGACTACCCCCAAGAAACCTAATTCAGCCATGCGTAAGGTGGCGAGAGTAAGAATGACCAACGGTAAAGAGGTGAACGCCTACATTCCGGGTGAAGGCCACAACTTGCAAGAGCACTCTATCGTACTCGTACGTGGAGGCCGTGTAAAAGACCTTCCTGGTGTAAGATATCACATCGTCCGTGGTGCATTGGACTCCGCCGGTGTAGACGGCCGTCTGCAAGGACGTTCCAAATACGGTGCCAAGAGACCGAAAAAGGCTGCGAAATAGTCTGATTCAACCAAAAAAGAAGTAAATTGAACGCCGGGATTGGTGATTCAAGAGTAAATAACATTATTGAAGATACAAGAAAATGAGAAATTCACACGCAAAAAAAAGGATCATTCTTCCTGATCCGAAATTTAACGACGAACAAGTAACGAAATTCGTCAATAATATCATGTTGAAAGGCAAGAAAAACCTTGCTTTCGAAATTTTCTACAAAGCCATCGACATCGTATCCGAGAAGACCGGCGAAAACGGTCTCGAGGTGTGGAAGAAAGCTTTGGAGAACGTAACCCCCAGCGTTGAAGTCAAAAGCAAGCGCGTCGGTGGTACGACCCTTCCGGTTCCTGAGGAAATCAAGCCGGGTAGAAAGCAATCCGTAGGTATGAAAAACTTAATCTCTTTCGCCCGCAAGCGTCACGAGCAAACCATGGCCGACAAGTTGGCCCAGGAAATCATGGCCGCTTACAAGTCTGAGGGTGCCGCCTTCAAGAAGAAAGAGGAAATCCACAGAATGGCCGAAGCCAACAAGGCATTCGCCCACATGCGCATGTAATAAACTTTTTACATTCATAGTATTTTCGGTAACAGAAGGACAATGGCGGAAGACTTGCACAACATACGGAATATCGGCATAATGGCCCATATTGACGCTGGCAAGACGACCACCACGGAAAGAATCCTCTACTACACCGGAAAAAACTACAAGATCGGCGAGGTTGACGAGGGGACTGCCACCATGGACTGGATGGTGCAGGAACAGGAGAGAGGTATTACGATCACCAGCGCCGCAACCACAGTGATGTGGAAACACCAGTCGGACGACTACAAAATCAACATCATCGACACACCGGGACATGTTGATTTCACCGTAGAAGTCGAGCGTTCTTTGAGAATATTGGATGGAGCCGTAGCGATATTCTGCGCCGTTGGAGGCGTGGAAGCGCAATCGGAAACCGTCTGGCGCCAGGCCAACAAGTACAACGTCGCACGCATCTGCTACGTCAACAAAATGGACCGCTCCGGGGCCAACTTTTACGCCGTCGTGGACCAGATCCGCGAAAAGCTGAAAGCCAACCCCCTGCCGATACAGCTCCCTATCGGAGCCGAGGACTCCTTCATCGGAGTAGTGGATCTGTTGGAGATGAAAGCCTATGAGTGGGACGAAGAAGACCAAGGCTCAAGCTATCGGGAAATCGAGATCCCCGCAGAGATGGCCGATGAGGTGAGCACCTACCGCACCCAGTTGCTGGAAGGCCTTGCCGAATTGGACGAGTCTTTGATGGAACAGTATTTCGAAGACCCTGACAGCATCACGCTGGACCAACTGGTTTCCGCCATACGAAAAGCCACTATCGAGCACAAGATAGAACCCGTGCTGTGTGGCTCGTCGTTCAAGAACAAGTGCGTGCAGCGGTTATTGGACGCCATTGTGATGTATCTCCCCTCCCCCGCGGATATGCCGGCCATCACCGGTATCAACCCCAAGAACGAGGCCGAAGAGACACGCAAGGCTGACGCCACCGCTCCGTTTTCCGCACTGGCCTTCAAAATCGCCACCGACCCGTTTGTCGGCAAGCTGACTTTCATCAAGGTGTACTCGGGCGAACTTAAAACCGGAGAGAACATCTACAACGTCAGCAGCGGCAAACGCGAAAGAGTCTCCAAGATCCTGCAGATGCACTCTAACAAGCAACAGCCGTTGGAGAGCGTGACCGCAGGCAACATCGTGGCCCTTGTGGGCATGAAGGAGATTCATACGGGCGACAGCCTGACCGACGAGCGGCATCCCATCATCCTGGAAAACATCGTCTTTCCTGAGCCGGTGATTCAAATCGCCATAGAGCCGAAGACGAAAGACGACGAAGACAAGATGATGATGGCCTTGGAGAAGCTGGCCGACGAGGACCCCACCTTCCTGGTGTCCGAGAATGAAGAGTCGGGCCAGATCCTGATCAGCGGTATGGGCGAACTTCACCTCGACATCCTGCTGGACCGTCTCAAGCGCGAGTTCAGTGTGGATTGCAACCATGGCAAGCCGCGCGTGGCCTACAAAGAGGCCTTGGGACAACCTTTGACCTACCACGCCACGTACAAGCGCCAGAACGGCGGTAAGGGCTCGTTCGCCGACATGACGTTCGAGTTGAAGCCGCTGCCATTCAGCGCCAAGGGGTTGCAGTTCAACAGCGAAGTCAAGGGCAGCGTAATCCCCAAGGAGTACCTTGCCGGTGCCGAGAAGGGATTCAAGACCGCCATGATGAACGGCAAGTATGGGTTCAAAGTCGAGGCAATGGCCGTGACGGTGCTTGACGGCGAGAGCCACCCCGTCGATTCTGACGCGATGGCCTTCGAAGTATGCGCCAAGATCGGTTTCCGCGATGCACTCCAGCAGATCGACACCGTCATCCTGGAGCCTATTATGAAAGTGGAAATCACCACTCCCGACGAGTACATCGGCAATGTGACCGGTGACCTCAACCGCAGACGTTCCGTTCTGGAACAAATCGATGCGAAGGTAGGTTTTCAGGTCATCACCGCCCAAGTACCCCTCGCCGAAATGTTCGGATATGTCACGACACTCCGCTCCATCAGCCAAGGACGCGCGACCTTCAGTATGGAATTCCTGAAGTACGCAGAGGTTCCACCCGAGGTCAAGGATTATATTATGAATGTAGGAAGATTTATTTTATAAGACACAATTAAAATACATATTACGTAATATAAATTAAAAACAAAAAAAAGTGAGTCACAGAATTAGAATTAAATTGAAATCATTCGACCACACCTTGGTTGACAGATCTGCTGAAAAGATCGTCAAGACCGTCAATGGTGTGAAGGACGACAAGGTTGTGTTGGTTGGCCCTATTCCATTGCCAACGCACACCAAGATTTTCACCGTAAACCGTTCCACCTTCGTGAACAAAAAGTCCAGAGAGCAATTCCAACTCTCTACCTATAAGAGACTTCTTGACATTTACGGCACCACCACCAAGACCATCGATGCCCTGATGCAACTTGAATTGCCCAGCGGTGTTGACGTAGAAATCAAGGTGTGATGAACGTCCTGGAATATGTGCGTGCGGCCGCGCGAACATATTCTAAAAAAAATCTGCACTGACCGTTTTTTTTCGGTCAGTGCTTTTTTTTTGTATCTTTGCCTATTCGTATTGATAGAAATCTGCACTATGGAAAAACGCTATTGGAATGAGTATCAGAAAGCTATCGCTGACAACCACTACTTTTACGAAAGAAGTTGCATTCGTCAAACTTTCTTCCCCGGATCGGAAGCAGCCTTCCTCAATATTTTACGTAACGATTTAGGAAAAGACATTTACGACTCTTCCCACCAACATACCTGCACGGGCATTGGTTACCACTCTGACGTAGTCCCTTTTGAAACCACTATGACCATTGTTGCCCGGCTTTTCTCTTTGATGACCGAACATGGATATGAAAACTATGTACCTTCCTGCGTAACTTCTTTTGGGGTAATAACAGAGATTCTTGAGAAGTGGCATGACAATCCCGAGTTGCTGGATCAGGCGCGAGAGCTTTTACGCAAAGCCACAGGACGGGAATTCAATCTTCCCAACAATGTGGCACATCCATCCGATATTATCTACAAATTCCGTTTTGAACTAAAGGAAAAGATGAAATATCAGTTGGTCAATCGTTTTACGGGGAAACCATTACGCGGTGTGGAACACATAGGATGTCACTACGCCAAGATTTTCCCGAAACACGGCATTGGCAATGCTGAATTTCCCTATGTACTAGCGGGCATGATCGAGGCTTGGGGCGGTGAAGTGGTTGACTATCCCGAACGTCGTCATTGCTGCGGGTTCGGATTCCGTCAATATTTGGTTCAAGAGAACCGTGGTTATTCTGTAGCCAATTCCAAGAAGAAATTCGAATCCATGGAGCCCTACGAGCCCGATTTCATCGTAGCCAACTGTCCTGGATGCACTATGTTCCTCGACAAGTGGCAATATACCATCGCCGAGATGGAACATAAGACTTACGACAAAGAGGGACGTGGCATTCCCGTGCTTACCTACGAAGAGTTGGCAGGATTGCTGCTCGGTTACGATCCTTGGGTACTCGGTCTTCAGATGCACCAAGTTCAGTGCGAGAGCTTACTCAACAAGATCGGAATCGCCTACGATCCCGACACAAAATACAAGGGCGTATCTGGCAAGATGCTGGCTATGCCGGAGAAACCGACCGTACTTAAAGTATAACCTACAAGAACACTCAAATAAAAAAACTAACACATAATGGCAAACATCGCGATCATCGGCGCCGGACCTGCAGGCATAGAGGCCGCATCCATTTTGGCAAAGCGACATCACGTTACTCTATTCGAGCGCGCCGAAACCACTCTGACCAACATCCATGACAAAGCCTTGCTTTTCCCCGATTTCACCTCTGCGGAAGATTTGGCAACTCAACTGGACAATAAACTCAACAATCCTAACCTTGAGCTTCGTTTAAACACCGAAATAAAGAGTCTGGTGCGCGAAGACAACAACTGGCGTTTGACGGATTCCGCTGGGAACCAATATGACTTCCCTTATGTCCTTTTAGCCACTGGATACCACGTCTTCGATGCTCACAAGAAGGAAGAGTTAGGGTACGGCATCTATAAAGGCGTCATCACCTCTCTTGAGTTGGAGAAGATGATAAAAGGCAATCAGATTCTCAATGTAAACGGCGATACGCCACAACAGATCACTTTTCTGCAATGTGTTGGCTCACGCGACGAGAAATCGGGAAACCACTATTGCTCCAAGGTATGTTGTGTGACCGCCGTCAAGCAAGCCATTGAAGTCAAGAAGATGCTTCCCAACACTGATGTGTACGTTTTCTACATGGATCTCCGTATGTGGGGACAGGGCTTTGAGGAGATGTATCGTACGGCCCAAGAGGAATACGGCGTCAATTTTGTTCGCGGCCGCATCTCAGAGGCCGCTGCCACCTATGATAACCGCGTTCAGATCAAGGCAGAGGACACCTTAATGGGAGTACCTCTCAATCTCAGCACGGACTTGTTGGTTTTGATGGTCGGCATGTGTGCTTCCGATGGCACGCGCCAGCTGGGCGAATCTGCCGGCGTCTCCGGTGAATATGGTTTTGCCAAGAGCAAATCCGAGCACTTGGCCGACAACCTTACCGAACGAGACGGATTGTTCGTTGCAGGCGCTTGCAAGCGACCGATGAGTGTCAACGACACCATTCAAGACGCTCGTGCTGCAGCCGTCACCATCCTTAATACTATTCAAGAATAACCATTGTAAATAATAGACACTATGAGCTACATCGAATTCGACAAAGAACAACTCGTCAACATCGCATTCTCAAAATCACGCGAGATTCTGCGATGCAGTAGCACGGGCTCGTTTGCCACGACCACCTTGGTCGGGTTGAACACCCGTAAGTATCATGGGCTTTTCATAGTACCCCAAGATCGCATTGACCACGAGCGCCATGTTCTGGTATCCTATCTCAACGAGACGATCATCGTTGACGACATGGACTTCCATCTTAGCGTCAACCAGTTCCAAGGGGGAGTTATCAATCCTAAAGGCAACAAATATCTGCAAAAGTTTACGGCAGACAGTATACCGACATACTTGTATCGTGTAGGCAGGTTCAATTTCACCAAGGAGATCATGTTCCTTAAAGACTCTGATCGTCTTATCATCAAATACACGATATTGGACAATTACGAATCCGCCTCTATCCAGTTCCGGCCTTTGCTTGCTTTCCGAAGCATCCATAGTCTGACTCATGCCAATGCTCAAGCCAACACACAATACAAAACCGTGGAGAACGGCGTTGGTTATTGCATGTATGACAATTACACACCGGTATACATCCAATGTTCAGCACCTATCACTTACCAACATCAGCCCGATTGGTTTCTCAATGTGGAATATGAAGAAGAACTCAAGCGTGGCTATGAAGGAGTAGAAGATCTGTTCTCCCCAGGTTTGCTTACCGCTGCAGTGCATGAAAAGGAGTTGTACATTACCATTGGC
Source organism: Bacteroidales bacterium (assembly GCA_024685175.1). Taxonomy (GTDB): domain Bacteria; phylum Bacteroidota; class Bacteroidia; order Bacteroidales; family WCHB1-69; genus F23-D06. The sequence goes on along the minus strand of JAIKWD010000027.1, from coordinate 22,661 downwards.
ACCAAACCTATCAAGACAGAAGATATTGCAAAGTTATACAAGAAGGACATGAGTCATCACACCTCGCGTTCTTCCTACTTCAACTGCCTGCAGAACGCCGCAGAGCAATTCATCGTCAAACGCAATGGCAAGACGGAGATTATTGCAGGCTACCCATGGTTTGGTCGTTGGGGGCGTGACACCTTCATCGCTTTGCCTGGTTTAACTTTGGCATTAAGCAAAAACCAACTCTGCAAAGAAATTTTGGACAACATGATTGCCGACATGAAGGACGGTCTTTTCCCCAATATAGGTGAAGGGACCAATGCCGCGTACAACTCGGTGGATGCGCCTTTATGGTTCTTCCGTGCCTTGCAAATCTATACTGAAACTGCACGTTCCAAGCGTAAGATATGGGAAGAATATGGCGATACCATGAAGAAGATACTGAATGCCTATCGTCACGGCACGCTCAACAACATCCGCATGCTTGACAATGGGCTCATATACGCTGGAGGACCCGGTCTCGCCCTCACTTGGATGGATGCCGTCATTGACGGCAGGCCCGTCACTCCACGAACAGGTTGCCAAGTGGAGATCAACGCACTCTGGTACAATGCCATTAAGTTCAGTTTGGACCTCGCACGTTTGGCCAAAGACACCGATTTTACTTACGAATGGGAACCGATGGTGCAAGATTTTCCGACTGTTTTCAAAGACACATTCTGGTCAAAGGAAATTGGGTACCTCGCCGATTATGTGGACGGTGACTACAAGAACTTCCAAATCAGGCCTAACATGATGATCGCCACTTCTCTGCCGTATTCACCCATCAGCGAAAAGATTCGTCAACTCATCCTAAAGCGCACCTGCGAGGAGTTATTGACAGAGAAAGGTATTCGTTCTCTTTCTCCCAATGATCCTGAGTACAAGGGGCACTATATGGGTAATCAGGCCGAGCGTGATGCCGCCTACCATCAGGGTACTTGCTGGATTTGGCTGCTTTTCCCGTTCACTGACGGAATGTTGGCTGTTTATCAGAAATCAGCCATCCCCGTTTTGCAGAAGATTCTTTACAAATTCGACAACTGCATGACGAGTTACGGCATTTCCACCATTGCGGAAATCACGGATGGAGACCCGCCATTCAAACCTAACGGCTGTATTTCCCAAGCTTGGAGTGTAGCCGCCCTACTCTACATGAAGTGGAGAATCGAAAGATACAAATAGATATAACTAACATAAAGACAACAGCTATGAAGGTACTAATGTTCGGTTGGGAATTCCCCCCACACATATCGGGAGGTTTGGGGACGGCCTGCTACGGTCTAACAAAAGGACTGTCCCTGAACGGCGTGGACGTCATCTTTGTCATGCCCAAAGCATCAGGAGACGAAGACCAGACATACACTAAGATTGTCAACGCCAGTGATGTGGAAGTTGACGTACGACACGCAGAGTACTATACCAGACAAGCGAGCACCTCATACATACAGGTCAACTCGCAGTTGATACCTTATGTTGGATTGGACGACTACTACAATGTGGTCGACCAGATAGAGAGTGGTCTTATCGAGACCAATGGCAATTCACGCCGCAGGTACATCTTCGGTGGTGGCTACGGCAAGAACTTGATGCAGGAGGTGAACCGCTATGCCGAAATCGCAACCGAGATTGCCCGTTCAGAAGAGTTTGACATTATCCATGCCCACGACTGGCTCACTTATCGTGCCGGCATAGCAGCCAAACGGGTCAGTGGCAAGCCGTTGGTAGTGCACATCCATGCCACCGAGTATGATCGTTCTGGCGAGAACAATCGTAACGATATCGTCTACAACATGGAGCGAGAGGGCATGTCTGCCGCTGACGCCGTGTGTGCCGTGAGCGACCTCACCCGAAACATTGTCATCGAGAAGTACGGCATTGACGCCCGTAAGGTTTACACGCTACATAACGCCGTAGTACCCAGTGACAAACAAGTGGAGCGCAAGAAGTTCGTCAAGGAGAAAATTGTGACCTTCTTGGGACGTGTCACCTTCCAAAAAGGTCCGGACTACTTTGTGGAGACGGCCAAGCGGGTATTGGACAAAGATCCCAATGTACGTTTCGTTTTAGCTGGCGATGGGGATATGATGCAGCACATCATCACCCGCGTGGCCGAGTTAGGCATCTCCGATCATTTCCACTTCACGGGATTCTTGCGTGGAGACGACATCGACAAGATGTTCGGCATGAGTGATGTATACGTCATGCCATCCATCTCCGAGCCTTTCGGCATTTCTCCGTTGGAGGCGATGCGCGCCAAGGTGCCCGTAGTCATCTCCAAGCAATCGGGTGTGGCCGAGGTGCTGCAACACGCCATCAAAGTCGATTTCTGGGACGTTGATGCCACCGCCGATGCCATTTACGGCCTTTTACACTATCCTGCCCTTTCCAACTTGTTCAGCGTCAAAGGCGCCGAAGAGGTTGAGAACCTAAAATGGGAAAACGTCGCGAAGAAACTTAAAGTCATTTACGAAAAAACTTTGCATCATGAATAGAATATGCTTCCATTTCCAGATCAGTCAACCGTACCGTTTGCGTACATACAGATTCTTTGACATCAATCAGAATCATGACTATTTCGATGAGTATCAGAACCAATATTTAACTCGTCGTCTTGCCGAGCGTTGCTATCTTCCTGCCAACAAGATGATGCTCGACCTCATCAAAAAACATCCCGGAAAGTTCAAGCTCAGCTTCAGCATTGCGGGCAGTTCTATCATGCTGTTCAAAAACTATTGTCCCGAAGTGATCGATAGTTTCAAGGAGCTTGTTGCCACTGGCTGCGTAGAAATCACGGGTAATACCTATACGCATAGTATCGCTTCATTGTATGGCAAAGAAGCCTTCATGGAGCAGGTCAAGTTGCAAGAATATCTGTTGGAGGAGACCTTTGGCGTTAATCCCGTATCATTCTGCAACACAGAGGTCATTTATTCCGATGAGATCGGCGAATGGCTAGGCGATGCCGGCTACCGCGTGGTCCTCACCGAAGGTGCACGTCATATTCTCGGTTGGAAGAGTCCATTTTACCTGTACTGCAACCCTTATCAGACCGATGTGCGCCTGCTTCTGCGCCCGTACCGCTTGTGTGATGACATCACGTTGCGCTTCAACGACCATAGTTGGGATCAATATCCACTTACCGCCGAGAAGTACATCAAGTTTCTTGACAATGCCAACCATGGCAGCGAAGCCCCGCTCATCAATCTCTTCTGGGACTACGAAACCATCGGAGAACACTACACGGAAGACACGGGCATTTTCGACTTCTTCCGCTCATTAGTGGAGAACCTCTCCAATAGCCAAAACTATAGTTTCATTACCCCTAAAGAGGTGTTGGATCTTAAGCTTACCACTTCCACCATGCACGCTCCCTGGCCTATCTCTTGTTCAGGAGAGGAGAAAGATACGCACGAATGGGTTGGAAACGAACTTCAGCAAGAGGCGTTTAACCAATTATTCAAGCTGGAAGATCTGTACAAGAAGTCAAACAATACGGAGGCCAAGCAAAGCTGGTTACAACTCCAAGCCGCCGATCACTTCAACTTCATGAGTTCCAAGTGGTTCGGTCATCGTTTTGTAAAACGTAACTTCGAAGTGTACTCATCTCCTTATCAGGCATTCATCAACTATATGAATGTGCTGAACGATGTAAAACTACAATTGGAGAAATAATCCTCTAATTCATCTCCCAACAAAGAGAAATGATATCCTTCCAGGGTAGATTCAACTGCTCTGCCAGTTCCTTATTGCACAAAGTCCCGTTAAAGCAATAAGCACTTTGCATCAGTGAAGGATCCTTTTGCAGGACAAACTTGATACGGTCGTTAGTAGCCAGTGTCTCCAGCAAAGGAAGGAAAAAATTTGACATGGCGACACTCACTTCGTCAGCGGACCACATCTCCGACAAAATCCTGTCGGTCTTGAACATTCCGCAGGAATCTTTGATATAATTCATCGCCAAAGCCGTGGCTTTCTTGGCATTGAATGTCATAATCTGTTCTGCTGTGGTCAACGTAGGAATCAGCGTGGACAAGGCCACTTGTCCAGTCTTCATTTCTGTTATTTGTTGACTAGTAAAGGGGGTGAACTTCACTATCACATTTGACATTCCAGACAATTCGGCAAAAGTGTCAATGAAATCTGCACCGGCCGAAGCATAATCCATGTCTGAGAAGTTAGATTTCCCGCCAAACCCATGTTGCATAAAAACATGGATTTTGTGTTCCACCAATGTATGCACCGCTTTGGGTGTAAGTAGTACAAAACTGCCTATGGGGTCTTCGTCTTTAACCAGGGCAATGCTGGCTTGATGGACAGTCACATCCAACGCAGCCATTTTTTCTTGGGTGGCTGAAAAGGGATCGTCCATTATCATTCCAGAATTGCTCATACGTATAGTCTCAAACAACTTTAAAAAATAAAAAGTCTATTCTCGTCATCCACTCGTTGAATATGCACGGGCACAAAATCATCTTGAAGAATGCTTTCCACTTTTTCGGTCCATTCTATAAAGCAATAATGGCCGCTATAGAGATATTCCTCAAAACCGATGCGAGTGGCATCGGCGGGTTCTTCGATGCGATAGAAGTCAAAGTGGTAAAGGGGTTGATCATCCTCAGTCCAATACTCGTTGACAATGGCAAAGGTAGGTGAAGAGGTGATATCCTGCACGCCGAGAGTTTTGCAAATCTGTTTAATAAGAGTAGTCTTGCCAGTACCCATCTCGCCATAAAAACCGAACACCCTCTCATTGGGGTAAGTCTCCAGTAATTTACGGGCCACATTGGGAAGTTCACGTTCGTTTGCCTTGATCTGTTGCATAGTCAATGAGTGAAAGCGCAAATATACAAAAAAAGCAATTAGCCGTTAGCGATGAGTAGCGGCATAGGCGCTTCAATGATTCTATTAATGCGACAACCTGACATTGCCGCCGCCTCTTTTACCACATCTTGAAAATGATATGCCACGGATCCCGACAGATTCCAAGGCAAGTTGTCAGCCTCAGCATAGTGCGTTTTCTGCTGTTCGAAAAAATCCACAAAGGCAGTAAGGGCAAGTTGGTGCAGGCAAGGCTCGTTAATATACTGACGAAGGAAAGGCGCGAGTGAGGCCATAAACTTGTTGGGTTCCGGTTTGCGATATACCTCATGCATGGCAGACTCAAAAGACAGATTACATTCACGCTGTATGAGAGAGGAGACATTAGCTGGTAATTGAGCGCGAAGATAGGCAATGAGGAGACGTTTGCCCAAATTGGTGCCACTGCCTTCGTCGCCAAGCATGTATCCAAGCGATGGAGCGCGGTCTTCCATCCCGACACCATCAAAGAGGCACGTGGCCGCGCCAGTACCCAATATGCCTACAATGGAGCGTTGATTTCTGCTCAACGCATGACATACAGCCATCAAATCGGAATAGACATTAACGCGTGCGCTGGGGAAGAATTCTTGGAGGATGCAACCTACCCTGCCTGCACTTTCAAGACTTGCGCAACCGGCACCATAATAGCGCACTTGCCGCACACTTTCCATAGAGCCGCACTTCCGCACGAAGTCTTGCATCACTTGAGCTATTTCCTCATCCGTGCTGTAGGTAGGGTTTACGCCCTTACTCATATACTCGCACACGACAACGCCATCGCGAAGGACAGCAAAGGCAGTCTTGGTTCCCCCTGCTTCTATCAACAAAATCTGTGACATAACAAAAATCTAAAGCACTTTATTCCTCTTCCTTAGGCATTTCAAGATTAAAGAGTGCCTTTACCATCTTAGCTTCAGGGCCTTCCGAGTAGATCTCCTCGTCGGTAGCGGGCTTGAGTTTGATAATAATAGCATCATTGCCAGCATCAGGTACGTCTTTATAACCAACAATCGCATCGGAGGCGGCAATGATACTAGGCGCAATTTTAGTGAAGACTGTAAAATCGGCCCAGACTGACACATCCTCAAGCGTTTCATCAATTATGATTTTTTCCCCATTACGTAAGACCACAGCTGTTTGCTCGCCTTGTTTCAGAAAATAGGCTATAGCATCCTGGTTGATTTTCTGTCCCTGGCCTTTAATGTAGAGATAGACGTATGTCTTCAACACTCGTTGATTCTTGTATTCAATAGTAGAACGAATCTTGCCTTTAGTATCAAAGAAATCCCAGCTATCTATACGATATCCCTTTAAATAATTACCTGATGAAGAGACTATATTTTTAGGATAATACGATGTACTCTTGCCGTTCAGTTTACCTTCCAGATAATTCTGCTCGAGACTAACTGCTCCATCAATATAATATGTCTTATACAATCCGTTCAACTTATCGTTCAGATAATTGCGTTCTTCTAGCAAAATACCGGACTCGGCGGAATATACTTTCCACTCGCCAGTACGCTTGCCTTGGTCATAGTGCTCTATTGCTATGAGCTTGTCGTTGTTGGCATAATATCTCCATTCTCCGTCCTTGAGTTGGTCAATGAAGACGCCTTCGGAGGCCTTGTGTTCGTTCTCGTGGTAAATGGTGGTGCGCACTTTATGGACACCTTGTATGAACTCTGTCGTACTTTTGAGTTTGCCATTTGAGTGATAGTATTTGAAGGTGCCGTACGGAACGTTGTCCTTGAACTGGCCTTCGTATACCAACTTACCTTTCTCCATCTTCTTCCATACGCCTTGCTTACGGCCGGAGGCATCTGTTTTGTTAATGACGGGGTTGTCTTGCGCAAACGCGGCCACAGAGACCAGACAGAGCAGAAATAGAATCAGTCTTTTCATCGAATATTGCGGTTAATGATTTAATAACGCGCAAAGATACGAATTAATATAAATTCAGAAACATTATTTTCTATTTTGCCGTGTCGAAACGAGCATCAGAATTCCTTGCGTTTCTTGGGTTCGAGCAGTGCGAAGGTCCCCTCGCCCACCACTGGCAGGACGTACATCCCCTTGCGCAGGGCATAGCTATCGGAGCCCTCGTCGAATTTCAGGGCCGCGATGGCTGGATAGACAGTATAGTTCTTGAATGGGTGGAAGATCTCCACAGTTCCCCAGAAATCAAGACGAGCAATACGCATCCAATTTCCAGCATTACAACAACAGTTATTTTTATGGTTTTCGGTTTGCGGACGGCAAGACCGCGGTCTACTCCCAGTCATACGAACATAGCTTAACACAAAGCAAGACGCCCAACCTACAGAAATTTTGGAGAACACATTGGCAGAAGAAGTACTCCATAGAGGTGGTGTATACGATTGACGAAGAAGACTACGCACAGGCTCGTTAGGGCGATCGACTTAACGTCTTTTCACGGCTTTCAGGACAATAGCCGTGCGGGAGGGAAGATAGAGTTTGAGATAGGGTTTGCCCTTACGAATATAGGAGGTGTGAGTGATGGATTCGTCCACATTGCCAAATCCGTTGTAACGTGGTGAATCGCTGTTCAACACAATTTTGTATTCTCCCGGGAAACATCCTATTTCATAGTCGTTGAAGGATTTGGAGGGGTTGAAATTGAAGACGAAGAGCAACTCGCCCCGGCGGTATGCCAGGACCAAATCCCCATCATTGTCGTGCATCTTGACGGGAAGGTCGTCCAACAGCTTCTCGTCAGAAACCAGATGGACCATATCGTGGTCGAAACGATTGAGTCCTGCATACTTGAGATTGTCATCATCGGCCAAGTTCCACTGGCGGCGGGCGTGTTGGCACGACCAGCCATTGCCCTCACGCGGAAAATCGATCCACTCGGGATGGCCGAACTCATTGCCCATAAAGTTGAGATAGCCGCCGGAGGCCAACGTCAGCGTGACCAGGCGTATCATCTTATGCAGGGCCACGCCACGATCCACATCCAAATCGGGTGTAAAGATGGACATTGAGTCGTACATCTTCTTGTCTATCATTCTAAATATAAGCGTCTTGTCACCCACCATCGCTTGGTCGTGGCACTCCACATAGCTGATGGTCTGTTCTTCGTTGCGCTTGTCGGTCATATGGAAATAGATGTCACCCATACCCCAATGTTCATCGGAGCGGGTCTTGAGCGTCTTCACCCAATAATCCGCGATACCCATTGACATCCGATAGTCGAAGCCGACGCCACCCTTCTTTGTCGGGAAAGCCATTCCAGGCATTCCGCTCACGTCTTCGGCAATGGTCAGGGCATCAGGCTTCACATCACGAATGACCTGATTGGCCAATGTCAGGTATGTCACGGCGTCTTCGTCCACATTGTCGTCGAAATATTGGGCATACTCGACGAAATCCACGCCCAGACCGTGATTCCAGTAGCACATACTGGTCACGCCATCGAAGCGAAAGCCGTCGAACTTGAATTCCTGCAGCCAATACTTGAGATTGGAGAAGAGATACATCATCGTCTCGCTCTTGCCGTAGTCGAAGCAACGCGAGTCCCAAACGGGATGCTGTCCCTTCTCGCCGTGGTGGAAATAGAGACAGTCGGAGCCGTCGAATTGGCTAAGGCCCTCCTTCACATTAGAAACGGAATGGGAGTGCACCACGTCAAGAATGACAGAGATGCCATATTTATGGGACGTATCGATCAGTTCCTTGAGCTCTTCTGGGGTACCGAAGCGGGATGATGGCGCAAAGAAGTTGGACACCTGATAGCCGAAGGAGCCATAGTAGGGATGTTCCTGGATGGCCATCAGTTGGATGGTATTGTAACCCAAGTCGTGGATTCTGGGCAGGACGGTTTCCTGGAACTCATGGTATGAGGAGACCTTGGCCTCTTGGGAAGACATTCCGATGTGCGCTTCATAGATCAGCGGGTGGGCGGGTTTTGCGGGCGAGGCGTACTGCCATTGGTAGGGCTCGGGCTCCCACACTTGGGCACAGAACACCTTGGTAGTGTCGTCTTGCACCACACGGGTGGCATAGGCGGGCAGTCGCTCATCGGCGCCGGAGTGCCACACCATCCAGAGCTTGTAGAGCATCGTATGATTCAACGCGAAGTCGGGAAGTTCGATTTCCCAGTCACCGTTGCCGATGGGATGGAGGGCAAACTCGGGTTTCACCTGCCAGCGGGAAAAGTCGCCGTACAGATATATTTCCTTGGCATTGGGAGCCTTCTCGCGGAACACCCACCCCTTATCGGTCTTATGCAGGCCGTAATAAAGGTGGCCGTTGGCCAAATCGGCCAAGGGTCTTTTGCCGTCGGTGAATTCGAGCGCACGAAGCACGGCACGTTCGTGGCGCTTGTGCAGTACGTCCGCGTAAGGCTTCAGATAGGGGTCTATCTTAACGAGTTCCGGTAAAGCTTTTACATTCTTCATAAAATGACGAATATCAAGGGTTGCTCGGCATTCCACTCCGCTATCATCTCCCTGAACTGCTGAATCTGTTTCTTTCCGCTAATGGTCTTATCATTAATAATCAAATGCCTCGTAACGATCATTTTGTCATTAACGACCCGCTGCTCAACTCTAACAGAGCCGAAATCATATTTTTTCTCGACAATTCTATCTTGGGTGACCCAACGGGCATAACCAGGAATTTCGACCGTATAGCTATACTGTTCATCCGTTGGAGTTACTGCCACATCTACCCAACGCTCACGAGCTATGGCCGAAGCGCGCAAATCACAACCGTAATTACTATTGTTGACTTTCAATTGCCAATAATTGCTATTTAAATTGCTCACTCTTGCATTGCAAAGTTTGTGGGTTTTAGGCAAAAGAGTGTTTGTCTTGGGTGATTCCACTTTCGCGACTCGTTCCTCAACCTGAGCTTTATAGGCATTACCATCACGAACCACCTTGACATTAGCCACAGACTGAATCAACAAATTTGAAGCCGGAGCCATGAAGGATTCACCTGACATGGTATAGAAATTATTACTTAGATGTGTGCTCTCCAAGGACAGGTTACTTGTATTTGACGAGGAAAGATAATAGGTCTCCCCGCCAACAATCACCTGAACCGCACTTTCAGGATCATCCTGCCAATTTTTCTCATAAACGCCCATAGCAGATTGATAACCGGCTTCTTTCAGCATTGCATTCAAAAGAAGATTTTTCTCAAAGGGAGTACCGCAGTTCGTATTCCAAACTGTTGCAGGAGAAGCGATCAAGTAGCCCATATAGCGCATAGGAACGTCATTCTCCAAAATATTATCAGCGACATAATCTCTAATCGCCAAAATATTCTCCATGTCCGTGGCAGATTGTTTAACAATATTATTCAGCTCATCCTTAAATGGCGTTTCCTGGTTAAAGAAAGCGTTCTGTTGGGAAAGACGTCTTAGGAAGGCAGGAAGGTCTGCCAATGTGGAATGATTTGCAGTAGGCAGATAGGATTCAGGCAGATAGGTCCTATCAGGACCTGGGTATATGCCGCTGAACTCAAAAGGCACTTCAACTTTTTCTCCTGAAGAATAATCAATAAACTTAATCAGGTATTTATCGATAGGCACATTGGCATATAAATCCAAATGAGCAATTATTTCTTTCATAAAAGGTTGTTCAGTATGGATAGTATAATCCAACACGATAGTGGCATCGTATTCCAGGGCAGTGTGAGTCACAACCATCTCCCTGATGCTGTTAAAGCGCTCGCAATTTTCGCAAGCGTATGGCAAACTCGGGTTGAAGGCATTGGAGGGTGTCTGCACTTTGCTACCATCTTTACGGATAGTATAGGCCTCATTTATAGTAAGCGTTTGATATTCAGGATTATACCAAATAAAAGTTTCGCCATAGGTATCAAAAGAGGCCTTTGAGAAAAGCTGCAATTCCTTGCGGAAATGATAATCCAAGCTACCATCTTGGTTAAGGGAGTAGGATTCGGAAATCAAATGATAGGTAGCATCATACGTCGGGCCTGCGAAACCTACCGCGGCCATAAGAAGCATCTGTAAAAATATAATGGTCTTTTTCATAGCAATGTAGGTTTGAGTGTTAACGATGAAGGATAATAGGCGTATCCATATAGAATTTTTGATCAAGCACGGCCTGTCGGAAGGCGGGCCAGTCGGATGCCTCGTAGACGCGTTTGCCCAATCGTATGTTCTCTTTAAACTCAACTTTAGAATTCTCCAGTTTATATCCGCCATTAAAGGTAACGCAATCGTGGTTCACGGTTCGATCGGCAGGCACTTTGGCGGAGGTATAGCCTGGGGGTACAATCATCGTCTCTGACAACTGTACCAGGCGAGAGCAACGATCGTGGAACGGATAGTCTCGTTTCTCTTCCGACACATCAAATCTCAGCTCTGGCATGGCAAATTTGTAAAAACCTTTGGCCAAGAACGGGGTCACCACAAGTTCCTTCTCCCCTATTATAGCATAGTTGGGAATAGAAAACTTATAGGTAATTGTAACGGGATGTTCTAGATAGGTATCCTCATCGGTATATTTCAGTGACTTAAGTTCAGCATTGGGATAAAGGGAGAACAGTTGTGCTTCGAGGTTACGTTTCCATTGTGTGCGGTCGCCATAGAACACGCCGCGGACAGCTCGGTCGGATTGTCCTTCGGCGGTAATGGTCACCGTACCGGTCAGGGTCCCTTTACTATCGACCTTAGTCTTGGCATCCATTTTAAGATAATGATTCTCAGCTCTGGACACGGGCGTTAGGCCAAGCGGGGCGCCATCGGGCAGGCCCATCAGGTAGTTCTGTTGTTGTTCGGCGCTGGACCACAACTCGCGCACGCCAGGCACCCATGTGGGGTCGAGCAGTTGGTAGTTGCCGTTGCGTCGTTGCACCACAGTGACGCAGTGGTTGAACTGGTCGGCGGGGATGTCGTCGATACGCTCGCCGGCCATCGTCATCGCGGCGTAGGCCTTGAAGCCGGCGGCACGCAACATCGCGATGAGCATGCCGGCTTTGTCCTTGCACACGCCACAACGATCGGTGTAGTTCATCTCGCACTTGTGCAACGTAAAGCCCTCACCTTCGCCCATCGAGATGCCCGAATAACGCATGTTGTCGGCCACCCAGTGCGTCAAGATGGAGATGCTGTCGTTCTCGTTCTTGGCCTTCTTCACCAGCTCACTCACCTTTTGCTTAACCTCATCGGTAGGAACAAAGCTGCCATAATCTTCATTCACCCCATAGAACCACATCGACTTGGACTGCCAAGAGGGGGCTGTAGAGAGCAACAGCTTTGTCTGGATATCATTGTCGGCCAACGTATTAGAAGGGACATTAATAGGCATGATGCCTTTTTTGGTAAATGTATAGATGGTGCGGTTGGCATCCTCTTTCTGCTCTGTTTGCAAGGTTCCGTGATAGACAGCATAACGCAGATTCTTGGAGGTAAGAACGTTCACGCGATAGACCTTCTCCAAAACAGGTTGATGGCTCCAGAAAGGAACAATGTCGTAGAAATGTCCACGCATCGGCGGGATGTACTTGGCGTTCGGGTCTTCGTTGTTTTGCAATAAAGCATAAGTAAAACCCTTCTTATAGGTGTGGAACTCCACGGCATCGCCGGGTTCAAGGCGGCCGAGTGCCACCATCTTCTGACGTGCGCCCCAATAGATCATGTGGGCTGGGGCTGGATAGTCGAGCACCGGCGCATTGCAATTCCATACCGTACCATCCTTACGATAGACGGTAATGTCCTGTATCTCTGCGTATGCCGACAACGGGTCGTAGTCCATCTTCACGGTGTTAAAGTCACGACCACCGGCGGGGGAGAGAATTTTATAGAGTTTGTGACCATAGACATGACTCAGACCACTCTCCTCCATCACCACATAGGTACTGTCATAGATGGTTACCATATCATAGTCTGCATAAAGTTTGTCGTTGACAGACTTAAGCTGTGCGGGAGCATCTTGCGCCCACAATATGCCAGCGAAGGCAAAAGCACTAATAAGAAGGAATAGTTTTTTCATAATGAGAAGCATTTTGGTGAGGGAGGAGGGGTTATAGAATGTCTTTTTCGTCGATGAGGTTGTTGAGTATGGCGTATACGGTAAGGGCGGCGACGGATTTGATGCCGGTCTTACGGACTATGTTTTTCCTATGGGTGATGACGGTATGGACAGAAATGTTGAGCGCATCGGCTATCTCGCTGTTTTTCTTGCCCTTGGCCATACACACCAGCACCTCTTTTTCGCGGTCGGAGAGTTGGGCCGACTCGCCGTCATCCTCTTTTTTGCCTTCGGAATCCAAGACCATATTGAGGATGGTATTGATACGATGGATATCGTCAGTGATTTCTATAACGCCGTGATATTGCTTAAGTTGTTGCATATCGCAGAAGGCCGACACCAAGGCCACAAGTTTCATATCGGGCATATCCTCGAAGATATGGCGGACCATCATCCGCTTGGAGTAGTCCATCATTCGGGGATTGAAAATCAGCACATCCGGATTTGCAACGTGAAGGCGAGATGAGAGCGTATGTAAATCGTCCGTCTTGAAAACCACGTCATACTCCACCAAATCCTTCAACATACATTCCAAGCCGTTCAGTACGATAGGCGATGGGTCTGCGATAACTATTCTATAGGTTTTCATCGTTCATCAGGGCTTTAATGTACGGAATCAGGATTTTCTCCTCTATGGTGGCGTGTTTTTCAATGTCTTCCGAAAGGGAATAGATGTCGATCAGCATATCAATGCGTTGGCGCTGCGACACGTCAGCGGGGATGTACTTGATGAGCAGACTGGTGAAATCGCGCAGTTTGTCTTCAATATTGCCGTGTTGTTTCTCGAAAAGGCCTAGTTTGTTGAACCCTTTCTTGGTCAGATTGTGTTGGATAAGACTATGGACATAGGGGAACACCTCATCCTCTTCGAATTGGAAGTGTGATACCACCTCTTTCTTGTATTCGGAGAAGAAACTGGTTATGGAAATGCGGTATTTCTCGCTCCAATCCCTGACCACATCGGCGAGATGGTCTTCAATGTGAGGAAAAGAGTATTCAAGGTAATCCTCGTGGGAGGCCTTGAGATAGTTGACAATCTCTTCCATCGGGCATTGGCGAAGTTCCTCGATGTCGGGAAGATATTCGTCTTGGATGTACACATTGCAAATCAACAGGAAGAGAGGCAACGAGACCTTGTTGTCGGCACACACTTGTTTGACGGTACTTTCGCCAAAGCCAAGCGGTATGCCCAGTCGAGGAAGCAAATTGAGGATGTTATTGTGATGGGACAACACATCGGCCATTTTCATCGTGGCCGACACGAGGGTAAAAGAATCGGAATTGTTTCTCATAAAAGTTGCTGTTAGAAAGGATGTTAGTTGACAGGGTATTCAGGATCGTCGACTTGGGATTTCAGGTTCTCCTCCAAGAATTTGCGGGCGGCTTCCGCCTGGGAGGATTCCACCAGCACGCGTACACTTTCCACGAGCCCCACATAGGTAGGGGCATTGGTGTTGATCACATAGGCCTCGATGCCGCCGGATTCCAGAACGGTGCGAATCAATTCGGCCTCGGCGGGGAAGTTCGTCGTGGCTACGGTTTCAAATTTCAGATTGTCGTTATTCACATTCATATTGATGATTATTTTATTCTAAACAATTGGCTTCGTCTTTAAAAGTACAAAGATATAAAATTTACACGGGATTACATCTTTTTTTATATTTTTGCGTACTAAAATTTTATAACTATATTATGAGAAATATTAAGCATTTAATCGTCATTTTCGCAGCGTTTTTACTCGGGAATCTCGCTTTGAACGCACAAGTCGATCCTGTAAAATGGACGTTCAAGACTGTCAAGATCAACGACTCTATTGCGGAATTGCAATTTCGCGCCGATATACAACCCAACTGGCATTTTTATGCTCAAAGCACGAAAGGCATTGAGCAGCCTGCTACGTTTACCTTCACTCCCGACGCCAAGTACAAGCGCATCGGCAAGGTAACGGAGCCCACCCCGCAGGAGCTGACCGACGAGTTCGGCACCGCCAAGTTCTACAACAAGCAGGTCACCTTCAAGCAGCGTGTCAAAGTGCTGAGCAACGAGCCCTTCACCGTCAAGGGCAAAGTGGAGGGACAAGCCTGCATAGATGGTCGTTGCACGCCCGTGGAGAAAAAGTTCTCTTTTGACGTCAAGGGGTTCGACAAGGCCGTGAAGGCCGGGGAGAGCCATGCCGAAGAGACTCCGGTCGAAGTGAAGGACACCGCCCAGGCGGAGGTGAAGTCCGCGCCGGCGGCTGATGACAACGACAAGGCAGGCAAGAAGAAGAAAGAGTCTCTGTGGGGTTACTTTTGGGGCGCCGTGCTGGGCGGCCTAATCGGTCTTCTGATGCCGTGTGTCTTCCCGATGATCCCGATGACCGTCTCCTTCTTCTCCAAGGAAGGCCACCAAGGTAAACGCGACGCGCTGCTGTATGGTTTCTTTATCATCTTGATTTTCATTGTGTTCGGATTGGTCTTGTCGGCTATTTTCGGCGCCGACATGGGCAACATCCTGAGCACGCACTGGATACCCAACCTCTTATTCGCCATCATCTTCCTGATTTTCGCCTTCTCTCTGTTGGGCTATTTTGAGATCACCTTACCGAGCAAGTGGGTCAACGGCTCTGCCAAGCGCCAGAGACAAGGCGGTATCGCAGGTATCTTCTTTATGGCGTTGACCTTGGTGTTGGTCTCCTTTTCCTGCACGCTGCCCATCGCTGGCGCTGTGGCGTTGAACGCCGCCGGCGGATCGTTCCTCAAGCCCATCATCGGTATGCTGGGCTTCTCGCTGGGTATCGCCGTACCCTTCACCCTGTTCGCCCTGTTCCCGAACCTGCTCAAGAAACTGCCCAAGTCTGGTGGCTGGATGAACACGCTGAAGGTCATCCTCGCCTTCGTGGAAATCGCCTTCGCCCTCAAGTTCATCAACGTGCCCGACCAGACCTATCACTGGGGCATCCTCGACCGCGAAGTCTATCTGGCCTTCTGGATCGTCCTGTTCTCCCTGTTAGGCCTCTACCTATTGGGCAAGATCCGTTTCCCGCTCGACGACGAGTACCCAGTACAGAAGAGTTGGTTCCGTTTCACGCTGGCCGTCTTCGTCTTCACTTTCGTGGTCTATATGATTCCCGGCATGTTCGGCGCCCCGCTGAAAGCCATCTCCGGCTGGCTGCCGCCGATGACCACCCAAGACTTCGATGTTTCCGCCATTGTGCGTAACGAGAGCGGCGCCGGAGCCACGGCACAAGCCGACACATACCAATGGACCGAAGAGCCGATGTACGCCGACAAGCTGGAGATTCCCTTTGGCATCAAGGGCTACTTCGACTACGACCAAGCCCTGCGCGTGGCCAAGAAAGAGGGCAAGCCCGTGTTCCTCGACTTCACCGGTCACGGCTGCACCAACTGCCGTAATGTGGAGAACGCTGTCTGGATCGATCCCGAAGTGCGCCGCATCTTCGCCGAAGAGGTCATCGTGTGCACGATGTATGCCGACGACAAGGTCATCCCGCTGCCCGACAACGAGAAGGGCAAACTCAAGGACGCCGACGGAGACCCCATCACGATGCTCGGAGCCAAAAACCGATACATCCAACAAACCCTCTTCCACGAGAACTCTCAACCTTGCTACTTCGTCATCGACCCTGATGGCAACATCCTCTCTGGCCCCACCTACTACGAACGCGACAAAGACAAATACATCAAGTTTCTGCGAGAAGGCATCGACAAAATGAGGAACCAATGAACCGATGAACCAATGAATCGTACGTTGTGTACAACGTCTCAGACTTAACAACTAATCACTAAATATGCGCTGGTACACACTTTTGGCATTGAGCTTATTGAGCGGATTGCTCTTAGCAAGCGGATGGTATGGTTTTCCATACTTTATGTTCCTCGCTTGGCTGCCTATGCTTCGTCTCAGTGACGAGCTGTTAGCCAAGGGGGGGCGCAATGCTTTTGGCCGGGGGTTGATTTACTCCTACCCAGGATTCCTGCTATGGAACGCCCTCACCACCTATTGGATATGCTACACTACCGTGCCGGGCGGCATCTTCGCCAGCGTGGCCAACGCCTTTCTGATGTCGTTGGTTTTCGCCTTGTGGCACAGTTGTCGCAAGCAGGTGGAACAGCGATGGATGCACCCCATTATGTTCATCGCGCTGTGGATCTCCTTCGAGTATCTGCATCTCAACTGGGACCTCACCTGGCCTTGGCTCAACTTGGGCAACGCAATGTCGACCATTCCACGTTTGGTGCAATGGTACTCCATAACCGGTGCTTTGGGCGGCACGTTCTGGATTCTGGCCATCAACTTCATCCTTTACGAGTCCTTTTATCACGAGCGCACCTACCATACCCGCAGCAAAGGCCAACTGGTCGCATTTTTGGTCTGGATCATCCCCATCGTCATCTCGTTCATCGTTGCGCAGCATTACACGGGCAAGATTGACAAAAGCCAACCCGTAAAGGCCGTGGTGGTGCAGCCCAACACGGAGGTATGGACCGAGCAATACAAGATGAGCAACTATCAGGAAGCGGAGCGCATCCTTGAAGTTGCCAAGCCCTATATCGACCGCAGCACCAATCTCGTCGTCTGTCCGGAATCCAGCATCGCGCACAGTGTCTCCTTGGCGGCATTGCAAGCGCACGAATTTCCCGCCCAGCCTTTTCTTTACGGAGGGTTCAATCTGTTGGACTCCGCCATTGCGGAAAACCCGAATCTCAACTTCATCCTAGGGCTCTCCACTTACGACATCTTCGACCACAAGGCCACGGTCACGGCGCAAGAGATAGACCCTGCGCATTATGTCGATATGTACAACACGGCGGTCTGTTACAACCGCAACCACTACGACGGCCACTACCACAAGAGCCGGCTCGTACCCGGCGTGGAGGCGATGCCCTTCCCCAAAGTATTCGGTTTCCTCTCGAACCTTTTGATCGAATTGGGCGGTGCCAACACATCCTTGGCCAAGGATAGTGCGCAACGCGTCTTCACCATCGACGTCAACGGCAAGCCCGTCAAGATGTGCACGGCCATCTGCTATGAGTCCATCTACGGCGAATTGGTGGGGCATTTTGTCCGCAACGGCGCCCAAGTGTTGACGGTCATCACCAACGACTCGTGGTGGTCGGACAGTCCGGGGCACAAGCAGCACTTCGATATGGCTCGGCTCCGTGCGGTGGAAAACCGCCGATACATCCTGCGTGCCGCCAATGGCGGCTACTCTGGCGTCATCGATCCGGTCGGCAATGTGTTGCAAAAGACGCAATACCAAGATCGCACTGCATTCCTTGCCACCATATATGCACAAGACAAGTTGACCTTTTACGCCAAATACGGCGACATCATTGCTTGGGCAGCTATACCCGTAGCCGCATTCGGCATTTTGTACTCCTTAATCTTGTGTATTATAGGTATTTTTAAAAAGTCAAAATCACGTTAATGAAAGCGTTCATACAAAGATACACCTTTCTGGCCATTTTACTTGCTTTCACCATGATAGTGGGGGCAAAACCAGTAGACACACTGATAGCCAAGCGGGTTGCCGTACATTTTATGCAAGGTATAACGGGTGCGGATGTAAACAGCCAGCGATGCGACGTAAAGATGATCAGCGCACAACGCGGCATCAACAGTTTCTATGTGATCAATGTCGGCAAAGGATATGTCATTGTCAGCGCAGATGATAGAATTGAACCTATCTTGGGGTATTCCACTGAAGGTAATTTCGATCCGCAAAACATCCCGGAAAACATGCTGGGATTTTTGAACGACTACCAGGATGAAATCCTATATTTCATTAATTTAGAGGAATCCAACCCTAATGCCACTTCTAAATGGCATGCTTTATATGAATCACCTGCAAGTTCTTCCGGTGGAAAAGGCGTTGTAGTCGGTCCGCTATTGGAAACCAATTGGGACCAGAACTATCCTTACAACAATTCTTGTCCGACTGATTCCAACGCCTATTCCAGCAACAACTATCACGTCTATGCGGGCTGTGTGGCCACCGCTATGGCCCAAGTCATCCGTTATTGGCAATATCCTTCACAAGGCGTGGGCTCTAAGTCTTATGTCTGCAACAACTCCTCCGACTTGACCGGTGACTATGGCGATTACGGGACTCTGTCTGTCAATTTCGCATCCGGCAGTTACAACTACGCCAATATGCCCACCTCGATAAACCAATACAGTTCTTCCACAAACATCAGTGCTATTGCCAAATTGATTTATCACTGTGCCGTGAGCGTAGAGATGGAATTCGGGCCCTATTATAGTTCCGCCTACACTTCCGATGCCGCCAATGCCTTGCGCACCTATTTCAAATACTCCACATCCTACGGCTCTGAGAATCCTTCACACAAGAACAAATCGAGTTACACCGAGAACAACTGGAAAAACCTGATACGAGGGGAACTCGACCAATGGAAGCCCATCATATACCACGGTAGTGGCTCCGGAGGACACGCATTCGTTTGCGACGGCTATGACAGTCAAGGATACTACCACTTCAATTGGGGTTGGAGCGGCTCTTATAATGGGTATTTCTCGCTTAGCGCTTTGATGCCTGGAACGACCCACAACTATACAAACAGTCAAGGTGCCATCGTTTATATCAAGGGTTTGACGCCTTTGATCAAGGCAAACAAGCAGGAACTCACTTTTCTGACGGAAGCCAATGTAATCTCTCCCGGAAAGAGAATCGACACTCGCGGCATAGCACTGTCGAGCAGCATTACGGCGACTGTATCCGGCAACTTCCAAGTCAGCACCGACTCCGTACATTATTATAGCTCGGTCTCGCTTTCCACCACAGGAGGCACCCTTTACGTAAGGTATTTGTCGGCCAACAACGCACCCGCCACCGAACGCGGGACATTGACTTTGTCATCCAGTTCCACCAGCATATCCATACCTTTGACGGGATGGACTTTCGGCTTTGATTGCAACGCGCCCCAAAACCTTCAAGTCACACAAGACAACTCGGAAATCAATCTTACCTGGGATGCGCCTTCTTCCAGTGGCGGCACCACTACGTTCTCGTGGGATCCGACAAGCGATCCCTCCTCATACTATGGTTATCCCTCCACCGCACATACCATTGCTATGGCATATCGTATGTGCGACTCCGACTTGGTGGCCTATCATAACAAACAATTGACTAAAATAGGATTCTATCCCAGAACGACCAACACCAGCAACTATAAGGTTTTTGTTTATAAAGGGGGTTCAGTTGTAAACGGCCAATACAGTCCAGGCACATTGGTGGCCCAAAAAAACGTGAGCAGCGTTAGTTCCGGATGGAACACCATTACGCTCAACACCCCTGTTACCATCGACGCCAGCCAAGAGTTATGGTATGGCTATCAATTTGATGCTCCGGCCGGAATATATTGTATGGCAGTTGGTTCCGCCAGCAATACCTACATTGCAGAAAAGAGTGATTTGGTTCAACGGGACAATGGCTCTTGGAACAGTTTTGGTGTCGGGCGAAACTTTATGATACGTGCCACCATCCAAGATGCCCCTTCCAGCGTTGTCAACTATACCGTCGAAAGCAATGGCGATTTCTTGGACAACACTACGGCTCTTGGATATACGGATATCGTAACCCAGGATGGTATCGTAACCTATAATGTCACGGCAAACTGGTCCAACGGTTGTTCAGCCAGCAGCCAGATTACCGTGGACGTCATCCACGATTGTCCGCCCGTTGTCCAAGATACATTCGTAGACGCCTGTGAGTATTTCTCTTGGTACGGAACATCCTACCTCTCCACACCTACCGAGCCCATCTCCTTCACCATTCCTAACGGAGCCGCAAACGGTTGTGACAGCATTATGGTTTTGCACCTCACCATTCACCACCCTGTAACCACCACTGAAACCGTTACCGCTTGCGACTCATACACTTGGAATGAAGGAACCTACACTAATTCCGGGGTATACACGAAAACTTTTACTATGGCCAGTGGCTGTGACAGTACCGCAATACTGTATCTAACCATCAACCATTCGGCAGCTTCGACGGAAACGGTCACCGCCTGCGACTCGTACACGTGGGGCGGACAAACATACACTCAATCCGGCACATACATCCAACACTTACAGACCAGCAAGGGCTGTGACAGCATAGCGACATTACACCTCACCATCAACCACTCGGCATCCACTTCAGAAACTGTGACAGCATGCGACTCGTACATGTGGGGTGGGCAGAAGTACAGCCAATCCGGCACGTACACCCAACATCTGGTGACCTCAACGGGATGTGACTCCACTGTCATCTTGAACCTCACCATCAACTACTCGGCGACTTCGACGGAAACGGTCACCGCCTGCGACTCGTACACGTGGGGCGGACAAGTTTACACAGAATCCGGCACGTACACCCAAAACTTACAGACAAGCAAGGGCTGTGACAGTATAGCGACATTACACCTCACCATCAACAGTTCGGCGGCTTCGACGGAAACGGTCACTGCCTGCAACTCGTACACGTGGGGCGGACAAATATACACCCAATCCGGCACATACATCCAACACTTACAGACCAGCAAGGGCTGTGACAGCATAGCGACATTACACCTAACCATTAACCACTCGGCGACTTCGACGGAAACGGTCACCGCCTGCGACTCGTACACGTGGGGCGGACAAGTTTACACAGAATCCGGCACGTACATCCAACACTTGCAAACCAGCAAGGGTTGTGACTCCATTGTAACCTTACACCTCTCCATCAACCATTCGGTGACAACGACAGAAACAGTATCCGCCTGCGAGACATATACCTGGGGTGGACAGACTTACACCCAATCCGGCACATATACCCAACACTTGCAGACCAGCAAGGGTTGTGACTCCATCGCGACATTACACCTAACCATCAACCACTCGGCGGCTTCGACGGAAACAATCACCGCTTGTGACTCTTACACGTGGGGTGGACAAACCTACACTGAATCCGGCACGTACACCCAAAACCTACAGACCAACAAGGGCTGTGACTCCATCGCAACATTACATCTCACCATCAACCATTCTGCGGCTTCGACAGAAACCGCCACCGCCTGTGACTCGTTTGACTGGGGAGGACAGACCTACACCCAATCCGGCACATACATACAGAATCTAAAGACCAGCAAGGGCTGTGACTCCATTGCGACATTACACCTTACCGTCAACCATTCCGCCATTACCAATCTAGAAGCAAATTCCTGTGAATCATACACTTGGGATGGGCAAACCTACACCCAATCGGGCTTATACACCAAGCATTTGCAAACCGACAAAGGATGCGACAGCACTATAACACTGAATCTTACCATCAATCATTCGGTGACGGACACGATTGAAGCCGTTAGCTGCGATTCCTATACTTGGGGAGCGATAACCATCATCCATTCCGGCACCTATACTCGATACTTGCAGACTGACAAGGGTTGTGACAGCACGATAACCTTGAACATCACCATCAACCACTCGAAAACCACCAATTTGAACACCACCGCCTGCGACTCGTATACGTGGGGCGGGCAAACCTACACCCAATCCGGCACGTACATCCAGAATTTGCAAACCGCCAGCGGCTGCGACAGTATCGTAACATTAAATTTGACCATCAACCACTCGGCAACTTCGACTACGTCTGTCACCGCTTGTGACTCCTACACATGGGACAACGGGCAGACATACACCCAGTCGGGCACATATACCCAACATTTGCAGACGGCAAAAGGGTGCGACAGCACGGCG
>JAIKWD010000021.1 GCA_024685175.1 Bacteroidales bacterium | reverse complement strand
AGAAATATCCAAAAAACAGCCTTGGTGTCTTGGGTGCCTCGCCCCGGAAATTGACTATCTTTGCGGCATGTTTGTGCGCAAGAAGATCAACAAGAGTGGCACGACAAGTGTCGTGGTCATCGACAAGGGGGGGGCGGCAGGTTCCGCCAGGTGAAGTGCTTCGGCACCTCGTCGGAGCCGTCGGAGATTGAGCGGCTGTGCAATCAGGCCGCCGACTGGGTTATGCGCCACGGAGGCCAGCAACTCATCGACTTCGACGCGGCGGAACAGGCCAGGGAAGACTACCGGAAGATGTTGTCTAATGTGGAGCGGACACTCCAGAACGCGCCCCAGACTATCTTGAGCCGCGTGTATGAGGCCATCGGCTTTGATGCGGTCGGGGACGATATCCTGCGGCATCTGGCCATTGCCCGGGTCTGCCAGCCCATGAGCAAGGTGGCCACTGACGAAGGACAAGGTGAACAAACGCGGGTACAACAAGTTCCTGGACATCAGCAAGGACATAGAGGTCTCCATCAACGAGGACAAAATCCGTGAGGACGCCGCTTGGGACGGGCTGAAAGGGTATCTGACCAATACGGAGCTGGGAAAGGAGGAGGTCGTCCGCCAGTACCACGGTCTTTGGGTCGTGGAAAGGGCGTTCCGAATCGGGAAGGGGCAGCTGGAGATGAGGCCGATGTTCCACTTTACCGAAAAGCGCATTGAAGCGCACATTTGCATCTGTTTTGTGACATACAGGATGTATAAAGAGCTGGAGCGCAACATCCGTCAACTAGGCATACCGATGAGTGTTGACAAGGTCCTTAGCGTAGCGAAGACCATCACAACCATCCGCCTGCGCCTCCCAAACGACGGACTGTACACCGAGACGCTCTACACGACCCCGCAGCAGGAGGCCATCAGACCGCTGATTGACCCAGATTTTGCATAGGGTGCCTCATTGTCAAAGTCAGGAAAAAATCCCCCGAGTTTCCTCGGGGGATTTTTTTGTGTCCAGCAGTAGGATGAGAGATTAGAGAGAATCCACTTTGAATTCTGAATTTTGAATATTGATCTTTAGCATTCGGTCTGCGGCCGAATGCTATTCCCATCCGTCAAAGATCTCGGGGCCATAAACATTGTGTTCCCCTTGATGTTGGGGCAGCCACACCTGGGCAAAGAAGGGGCTGTGCGCGGCGAGGTCGTCGTAGTCCCACGCGGGCGGCAGACAGTCGGGACACCAATGGCCACCCTCCAAGATCAGTTTGGGAGAGGCCTTGAACGTGTGGCCTTTGTGGCACATCCACTCCAACTGCACTTCAGGATCGCCGCTGTATTCGGTGGAGATCAATTTGCCCCCACGAAACTCGGCGGCATGTTGCAGTTCTTCCACGGTCAACGCATAAAGCGGCTTGGACTCGTCATAGCCGTGGTCGATATGGACGGCCTCTTCTTTCGGAGGCAGGTCGGAGAGGTCGGTGTGCGCCCAATCGGGTATCTTCTCCCATCTTTCCTTGCTGCCGTAATAGGCCTTGATGCGGTTCTGGTCGTTGTTTTTGATCCACCACTGCGTGCCCCAGCGTTTCTTGTTGGCCATCGGGTACATTACAGCCTTGATGAGGAACGCCGGCACGATACGGGCCAACTGGAAGAACCACGGCAGACCCTTGCTCATCTTGTCAAAATACTCGTCGGCGTTGGAGTTGTCGCGGAAATGAAGGTATTTCTCCAGCTCGTCGGCGTCGAGATAGTACTGGCCGTGGAAGTTGCGCAGCACGAACCATTGGGTGTTGAAGATCTTCTCCGGCGGCGGACAGTGCACGGCATTGAGGATTCGGCGCTCAAAGTCGTAGTTGGTCATCCGATAGCTCGGGCCGCTGCTGATGTTGTAGAAGCGGTTCCAGAACTCCTCTGGCACATCGTCGCCGCACACGTTGGCCAACAGACGGCCGGAGTCTTCTATGGTGGCCCATTCCAGCACGCCCTTGATGGGCACGTGGAACATAATGGGGTCAAAGTTCTTGAGGATGCCGGGGTACAGGATGCCCGACTGGCGAAGGCACACCCAGTGCTTGAGGCCGGAGTCGGCGATGATGCGTTCCGCCTTGATCTTGCTGATGCCGTAGTGGTCGTAGACGCTGGCGCACACAGGGTCGCCAGTGCGTCCCCAATGCACGGGCGCGTTGCGGTCGGAAGTCTCGGCTACCGAACCGATGTAGACCACGCGGATGTCGTCGGCGTTGGACTGCGCAAGCACCGCCTTGGCCACGTTCTCGGCTGCCGTGACGTTCACGTGCAAGGTCTTCTTGGGGAAATAGTCCGCCGAGGGCGAGACCATCCCACCCACGTGCAACACGTAGTCGGCGCCCGTCACCCCAGCCAAGACGTCTTCGTAACGGGTCAGATCGCCCCACACTATCTTGATTTTGTCCTGGATCGGCTCCAGTTTTTGGATATTCTTCTTGCTGTGGCGGGCCAAAACCGTCACTTCATATTTGTCGGGATGCTTCAGCAGTTCTTGGAGCCCGGCCCATCCCATCAAGCCCGTGGCGCCAGTTAAGAATATTCGCTTCATAAGAAGTTAATAGTTTATAATTAATAGTATTTCATTCCTAATTCCTCATTGAATTAGTATCCAAAAATCTCTTCCAAGGTCAGCGTCTGGATCGGGCCGTATTTGGCGCGGACGGCATCGATGTCGAATTCGTCTTTGCTGATGAGGAGCATATATGTCTTGGGTCTGTTCTTGATGAATTTTTCGTTGAAGTTCTGGATGTCCTTGAGCGTAAACAGATCGATGAGGTTGTAGAAATCCTTTCGATAGTCATAGTCGAATCCCATCTTACGGTTTTTAAGATAGGTGTTCAGAATGGCCATCTTGGTAATGCGGTTGGAGGCGATGCTCGACTTGGCTCCTTCCTTGGCCAAATCGAAGGCGGTCTGGGAAAGCGGCATATCGTTGAACAGCGAGTCGAAGGCGACCAAGGCATCCAAGACCTTGTCGTTCTGCGTGGCGATGTAAGAGTAGTTGTACATATAGTCGGCGGTGTCGGCAGGCACGATGAAGGAGGACTGGGCGGTGTAGGCCAGCGAGCGTTTCTCGCGCAGTTCCTGGAACACGATGGCATTCATACTGCCACCGAAATATTGGTTGTACATGTTCACCAAAGGAATAACCTTGCCATCAAACTTAGCGGCGCGGTTCACAGTAATCAGACGGGATTGCTTGGCGGGATACGGAGCATAAAACACTTGATTCTCAGGAGTAGCGAGACGTTCGAACTTTTTGGCATGTCTCGGAACAGCAAACTGTTTCGGCAACTTATAGTTCGCCTTCAACTGTTTCTTCAATGCCTTGACAGAGGTAGGGCCATAGTACAGAATCTCCGGTTTATAAAGTAACAGTGAACGCATCGTGGACAACAATTCATCACTTGAAAGTGAGCTAATGGCATCATTACTCAACTGATATTTCACCAAGTTAGGGCCATATTCACAGTATGAGCGCAAGCAGTTCATCACATTGCTTTGGGATGACTTGGCATTCTTACGTTGTAAAAGGATATCGTCTTTGGTGTTCTTCAAGGCTACTTCATCGGATTTAGCATTCTTCAACACATCCATCATCAACTTCAAAGCCTTGCCCATATTGTCGGCCAGACCCGTCAGCGTAACGGAAGTCTCCTCGTCAGAGCAACTGATGTTGTAGTTACAACCCAATGTATAGAACTGCGTCTTGATGGCTTCCACATCCATCTTGTCGGTTCCAAGATTGTTCAGATAACGAACGGCATACGGCAGTTTGATCTCATTCAGCTCTCCTATGGGGAACACAAAACGCAACGTAAAGGTCTCATCTTCATCGTTGTGCAAATAGTCGATGGGGACGTCTTTGTAATTATCAAAGGTAATACAATCCTTAAAATCAACAAAAACGGGTTCGATAGGCTTGACAGGGCGTTCCTTCACGGATTTGAAGAACTCCGATTCGGCGTCTCGGTTCACCTGAATGGCCGTGATGGCCGGCTTCGTGACCTTTTCTACGTCCAGAGGCTCGCCCTGACGCTTGTAAACGACCACATAGTTGTTGTCTTTAAAATATTTGTTGGCCATATCGACGATGTCTTGCTTGGTAACTTTGCTATACATCTCCATCTCCTGGGAAGCATAGTACCAATCAATGTCATACTCAAAGCAGTGAGCCAATTTGCGAGCACGGCCGTTATTGCTTTGTAATGTCCGCATTTCAGAGATCTTGTAGTTATTTAAGGCTGCCGCAAGCAACGATTCATCAAATTCGCCATTTTTGAGCATTTCCAACTGATTCAATAGCAACTCTTTGACTTCCTCCAATGATTGGTTGGCATTTGGACGGCCACTCAACACGAACGCCGTATTATCACTCAGCGTATACGGATAGGCGGAAGCACGGTTCACCTTATGGTTTTGGTTCAGATTGATGTCCATCAGGCCGCACTTGCCGTTGGACAGGATATCGCCCAGCAAGTCCAGCGTATATTGCGCTTTGTCGTTGCCTTT
The DNA here is from genome assembly GCA_024685175.1 of Bacteroidales bacterium. Classification (GTDB taxonomy): domain Bacteria; phylum Bacteroidota; class Bacteroidia; order Bacteroidales; family WCHB1-69; genus F23-D06. The sequence goes on along the minus strand of JAIKWD010000021.1, from coordinate 70,821 downwards.
CATATCCATACGGAAGGAGACGGTGACGAACTCTGCCTCGTGACCGACCACCTCGCGTACAATGGGCGATGTGATTGGCTCTTCTTTAACAATATGATAATGAGGAACATCCTTGGGCTTTAGTTGTCCGAAATACTTGTCCACGATGGCAATGGCCTCGTCATAGTCGAAGTCGCCGGCCAAGCAGACGGCCATATTATTGGGCACATAGTATGTGTCAAAGAATTTCTTGATATTGGTGATGGAGGGATTCTTGAGATGTTCGATGCGACCGAGGGTTGTCTGCTGGCCATAGGGATGATGGGGAAACAAGGCGGCAAGCATCGTCTCGTTGGCTTTGCGGCTGTCACTGGCCAGCGAGTTGTTCTTTTCCTCGTAAACCGCTTCCAATTCGGTATGGAAAATACGAATCACGGGATGGAGAAAGCGATCCACCTGTATGGCCGCCCAATTCTCGAGTTGGTTGGAGGGAATATTTTCGATATACATCGTATAGTCGTTGGAAGTGGCGGCGTTAGTGCCCTGCGAACCGATGTACTTCATCATCTTATCGTACTCGTTGGGAATGGCATAGCCGGAAGCCACATACGAGATGCTATCGATAAGATGGTAGATGCTATCGCGCTCGTGCTGGCCACGTTCGTGGCGATAGACCTCGAACAGGCGCTCGACCTCGTCAAGCAGCGGCTTCTCGGCCTCATAGTTCGTCGTGCCGAAGTTGGGCGTGCCCTTGAACATCAGATGTTCCAAATAGTGGGCCAGGCCCGTGGTCTCGGCCGGATCGTTCTTGCTGCCCACACGCACCGGGATGAGGCACTGAATGCGCGGAGCGTCCTTGTAGACGGAGAGGAAAACTTTCAATCCATTGTCCAACGTGTAGATGCGCACATTCATCGCATCGTGCGAATAGGACACATAATCGTATTTCTTTTGGGCCGACAGCGTGATAGGGAAAATCAAGCATACCAGCAACAGGGAGACAAGCAATTTTTTCATACAGTTGTTAATTTCAAAGCGACAAAAATACAAAAATAGTTTGGTTGAAAAAATGCTATCTTTGCGCATCTTTAAGTCCGCGATATGCTTACCCAAAACGCACTGTCATACACCCTTTCCCAACTCGTGAAGGTCGCCTTTCCCACCGAAGGGGCCTTGGAATACTCGTATGATCGGAACGAGGCGGTCTTGGAACTGCACCTACAGAACGCTGGTGAGGTGCATCTTCCGCTGATGACGGATGACGAGGCCGAAGTCTTCCGCATGGGCCTTGCGCATCCGCTGAACATAGCCAGCGCCGACGGACGGGTGGAGATTCCCGTATTCCGGACCGCCGAAGCACAACAAGAGACCATCTCTACCACGGAAAACGTCCTAAAGATCCCTTATGACCTCATCACCCCTTCTTATTGGCTGCTGACTCAAGCGCAAGAGTATGACACAACGCCGCGCGATTCGCACGACCGCCTGCCCTACCCTGCCAGCATCCCCGCCAAGTACGACATCATACACTTGCCCCTCGTGGATGAGTACGCAATGCTGCTGCGCCAATGGGTCAATGAGCTACTTCATCCCCAATGGAGCCTCACGCCTCGCACACCACGTTTTATTCCCACCCACGACATCGATATCCTCTACCGTTTCAACAATCCCTGGCAAGCATATAAGTCTATTTTGGGCAGAGACCTATTGATAGACAAAAACATACAATTGACCAAAGCATCTTTCAAAGAATACAAGGCCTTCAAGGAAGACAAGTGCAAAGACCCTTATATTCTGGCTATCTTGGAGTTGATTCGGCAATCGAAGGAACATAATCTATTCTCCATCTTTTTCTTCAAAGCGCAAAAGAAAGGAGAGTCCGACTGCACCTACGACATCGACGACTCGCGCGTGCGCTACTGCATCGAACAAATTCTGGATGCGGGGATGGGCCTTGGACTGCACGGCAGTTATCGGAGTTATAACAATCCGGAAGTCTTTGGCATCGAGAAAGACCGGCTCGAACAGGTAGCCGGCCGTCCTATAATGCAAAGCCGCCAACACTATCTGAGGTTCAACGCGGATACGCCGCTCGTATGGGAGTCGAATCACATCTCCGACGACTACACGTTAGGCTATGCCGACCAGCCCGGATTCCGCTGCGGCACGTGCCACCCTCACCCGCTCTTTGATATCCAAAACGACCGCGCAACCGCCGTTATGGAGCATCCCCTCATCGTGATGGATGGCAGTCTGATCGACTATTTGCATTTGGGCATTGAGGAGAGCAACCGACTCATAGACCAACTGCGGGAACGTTGCTTTGCCGTAGAAGGAGATTTCGTCCTGTTATGGCACAACCACAGCACTGCGAGGACTTTTAAAGAGATGTACAATCAAGTTTATTTGAATCAGATCCATAAACAACAATGATAATGGCGGATAAAGAATGGTTGACGAGAACGGCCTTGCTGGTCGGCAACGAGCAGTTGGATAAGTTGTCCAAGATGCACGTCTTGCAGGTCGGCTTAGGCGGTGTGGGTGCTTACAGCGTCGAGATGCTCTGTCGCGCGGGCATTGGCGAGATGACCATCGTGGATGCCGACGTGGTGAGTGTCTCCAACATCAACCGTCAGCTGCCCGCCTTGCACTCCACGGTCGGGCAGAGCAAAGTGCAGGTGATGGCCAAGCGACTGCTGGACATCAACCCGGAGTTGCGGCTCCACTGCATCGAGGAGTTCGTCCGCGACGAGCGTACCTCTGCGCTCCTCGACGCCGCACGCTACGACTATGTTGTGGATGCCATCGACACGCTATCGCCCAAAGTCTACCTCATATTCGAGGCGTGCCAGCGCAAGTTGCCCTTGGTGTCGGTGATGGGCGCCGGCGGAAAGATGGACCCTTGCAGCATTGAAGTCGCCGACATCGCCAAGTCGCACCACTGCGCCCTAGCCAAGATGGTGCGCAAGCGCCTCTACCGGCTGGGCGTGCGAAAAGGGGTTACGGTCGTGTTCTCGCCCGAGCCCGTGCCCGAAGAGGCCATAATCATCGAACAGGACGCCGAAATCAACAAGCTGTCGACCGTGGGCACCATCTCCTATATGCCCGCCGCCTTCGGCTGCGTCGCCGCCTCCGTAGTGATTCGTGATTTGTTGGCTAAGCGATAATTATTAAGGGTGTATTCGGAAACGTTGGAGGTTCCACCCGAACAACGGCTACCTATAACATAATTTCCTGATAATCACGTTTAAACCACGTTAGTTGCCGCTTGGCATAGCGACGCGTATGGGTTTTTATGTCTTCCACAGCTTGTTCAAGAGAACATTTTCCGTCCAGATAGTCAAACATCTCTTTGTATCCAACTGTATTCAAGGCATTTAAGTCTTTAAAGGGATACAGTCGCTTGGCTTCTTCCAACAAGCCAAGTTCCATCATTGCATCCACTCGTCTGCCGATACGGTCAAAGAGGACCTCGCGGGGTCTGTTCAGATAGTATTTTTCGATTTTGAAATCGCGCGGTTGCCGCTCTTGGTTCAGGCATTCGGAATAGGGCTTTTTCATCTGAAGGCTCACCTCGATGGCGCGTTTCATACGCTTGTGGTCGTGATGATCCACTTTAGCATAATATACAGGGTCCAATTGCGACAGTTGGGCTTCCAAGCCTTCCAGCCCATTGACTTTGAATAGGTTATTGACATAATCGCGTATGGCCAGGACGGGATCGGGCAAGGTGTCGATGCCATTGCACACGGCATCGAGATATTGAGGACTGCCTCCGGTCATAATGACGACGGGATGGTCAACAAAAAGCGTCTCGAGCAGTTCCAGCACTTGTTGTTCGAACATAGAGACGTTGTAATAGTCGTGAATAGAGAGATTGCCGACGAAATAGTGTTTCACGCGTGCCAACTCGTCGGCTGTCGGCGCGGCCGTGCCGATTTGCATTTCGCGATACATCTGGCGCGAGTCGGCGGAGATGATGGGCGTGCCCAACATTTCCGCCTGTTGGATGGTATATTCTGTCTTTCCCACCGCCGTGGGGCCGGTGATAATACGCAGCGTTTTACTAGTACTCACTGTACTCATTCAAATCGCCGAAATCATCATCGTTGAAACCTTCATCGCCGAACAAATCGTCTTCTTCCTCCTCCAAATCGTCCAGATCTTCCAGTTCCGGATCTTCTGGATTAGGCACATTGGAGACATTCAACTGGACAGGCAGCTCCATAGACTTGAAGGTGCAACGCGGAAACCCTTCGGCACTATCGGTTTGCAGGGTCTTCTGCAATTCGAGGTAGAAGATCTTGGGATTCATGAAATCATACTCATACAGAATGTGCTGATGAGGATCGGTAATGAAATTCTTGAGGAGAGAATCCTTCATCACGAACTTAGGCAGGCGGCTCTTCGTGCTGAAAGAGTCTGACTCATCGTATTCGGGTTCTTCCATGTCATCCTCGTCGGAAGTGTCCATCAGCGTAATCTCTTTCTGCTTATTCCATTTAGGATCACAAATAGAAAATGCGGCAAACTCATTGCCTTTCAACCCAATACATTCGTAGAGAAGCTTGTGCAGTGATTCAAAGTTGTCGTTGGCCAGGATTTCGATGTCCCGCACAAAATCCTCAACCTCGTCATAATAGACTTTAAATTTGTAGTAATACATAATGTTAGGTTCTTAATTAGATGAACACTTAATTTGAGACTGCAAATGTATAAAAAATAAAATGAAACCGCAAATGATGTTCGTTAATAGATAATCGATGATAAAAATAAATAATAAATAATAAATAATCAATAATCGATAATATGATGTATAATGTCGGCCTGATATCGGCGGTTAATATCTCCATTCTTTTTCGTATCTTTGCCTGCTTTTTTGATGGACTTTTTAACTTAACAACAACATATTATGCGATACAAACCTCTGCCAGCACAATTCTACATTCGCAACCGTAAGAATGTGGTGAGCGAACTTGAGCGCAACTCCATCGCTGTGTTGGTCTCTCACGACGAATATCCGCGATGTGGTGACACCACACATCCTTTCCGCCAAAACTCCGACCTGCTCTATTTGTCGGGCATTGACCAAGAGGACACCTATCTAACCTTGGCACCTTGGCATCCCAATCCGGCCTATCGTGAGATTCTTTTCATAAAGAATCCGTCGCCGGAGAAGATTGTCTGGTTCGGTCATCGATTGAGCAAGGAGCAAGCCTCTGAGTTATCCGGCATTCAAACCGTTATGTTCATAGATCAATTTGAAGGGGTATTGAACGACCTGATGATGCACGCGGAGCACGTGTACTTGCATATTCCCGAGGATCCTCGCATCAAGCCTGATTTCCCCACGCACGAGATTCGTTTTGCCAAGCAGTTGAAGGCGGACTATCCGTTGCACGACTATCGTCGTCTTGCGCCGATCCTATACCCTCTTCGCGCCGTGAAGTCCGCCGAGGAACTTGTGGCGATGAAGTATGCATGCGACATCACGCGCAAGATGTTCGAGAGTGCCTTGGCCGCCATCCAACCCGGACGTTACGAGTACGAGGTGGAGGCCGCGATGACCTACGAATTGGTACGCAACGGAGGCACAACGCATTCTTTTGCCCCCATCGTGGCCGCCGGAGCTGACACTTGCATCCTGCACTATATCAAGAATGACAAGATAATGAAGGACGGCGACCTGCTGTTAATGGACTTCGGAGCCGAATACGCCAACTATGCCGGCGACTGCTCGCGCACCGTGCCCGTGAACGGCAAGTTCTCCCCCCGACAAAAGCAAGTCTATGAGGCCGTGCTCTCCATATACAAGGAGACCATCCCGCGTTTCAAACCCGGGATGACCATCCACAAGATAAACGACTTCGTCTTCAAGAGGATGGACGAAGAGCTCATCAAGCTGGGGCTCTACACATGGGAGGATGTCAAGAACCAGGATCCCGCAATGCCTTGCTTCAAGAAATACTATATGCACAACACCAGCCATTTCATCGGACTGGACGTGCACGATGTGGGTCAGCGCGACTGGGTGTTCCAACCCGGCAACGTGCTCAGTTGCGAGCCTGGCATCTACATCGCCGAAGAAGGCATCGGCGTGCGCATCGAGACAGACGTGGTCGTTGGCGACAAGCCGATTGACCTGATGGCAGGAACACCCGTGGAAGTGGAAGAGATTGAAGGATTGATGAAGCGAGAAGCATAGGATGGGGAATGAGGAATGAGGAATGAATTTATAGCCGCCGGAATATGGACAATGATTTGATAAATAGGATTTTGCCCTTGCGGAGTTTGTCGATTGTAGGTATGGCCAAGAATACCGGCAAGACGGTGTGTCTGAACTACATCCTCGAACATCTCAAGGCCACGGACAAGATCATCTCCGTGACCTCCATCGGCATCGATGGCGAAAAGACAGACTTGGTGACACAGACGGAAAAGCCCGAAGTCACCTTGTCCGAAGGCACCTATTTTGTCACTTCAGAGTATCATTACCGCCAGCGTAGACTGTTGTCAGAGATATGCGAGCTATCCGAGGAGACGACGTCATTGGGCCGGCTGGTCACCGCACGCGTGCTCCAAGAGGGCAAAGTCATCCTGTCCGGGCCCTCTTCCACAAACCGGATACGCGATATGATCGCGCGAATGAAAGAGATGGACATTGACTTGACCATCGTGGATGGTGCCTTGTCGCGCAAGAGTCCCGCCTCCCCTGCCGTGACCGACGGGTTGGTGCTGACCACCGGAGCAGCCATCGCACCCGACCTCAATACCATCGTATCCAAAACCGGCTTCGTTTTCCAATTAACGCAACTACCTGAATACGAAACATCCATGAAGGATGAACTCACGCAGAGCGCATCGGGTATCTACGCCATCGAGAACGACGAACTGCATAGGTTGCCCATCGCATCATCCCTGCTGTTCACCAAGTGCAAGGACAAACTCTTTAGTCACGGCAACACCCTGTTCGTGAGCGGAATCATAACAGACAATATGCTGGATTACCTTCGTATGCAGCCCAACATCAAAGACATCACTCTGGTTGTCAAGGACTTCACCAAGGTATTCGTCACCCCGTTCGTCTTAAAGGGATTCATGCAAAAAGGAGGCAAGTTGATGGTGGTGAAGAAGCCGAACCTGTTGGCCATGTGCGTCAATCCCACCTCGCCCTCCGGCCTGAAACTCGACTCCCTTCAACTGCGCGAAGCCCTCGCCACCGTAGTTCACGTGCCGATTTACGACGTGAGGAGTTAGAAATTAGGGATTAGGAATGAGACTTAATTATGATTCATGACCAACTAATGACTAACGACTAACAACTAATGACTGACAACTGAACACTGACCACTAAATTTTGTATCTTTGCAAACTTTGAATATTAATAATAATCCATAAAATCACATTCTTATGAAACCTAAAATTGTCATTGGTAACTGGAAAATGAACAAGAACTTCGACGAGGCCGAAGAACTCATCACCGAAATAGAAGAAAAGTTGGCCGATTTCAACTTCGAGACGGAGGTCGTGCTTTGTCCACCATTGGTATACGCCGAGTTGGTCACCGACCACGCAGACCTGGAAGAGAGTCAATTCTATGCTGGTGTACAGAACGTCAGCGAATATGAGAACGGGGCTTACACTGGCGAAGTGTCCGCCGAGATGTTGGCATCGATGAATGTTTCTTTTTGCATCATAGGCCACTCCGAAAGGCGCAAGTATTTTGGCGAGACCAATGACATCGTGCTCAAGAAGATGCTTCGTCTTTTAGCCAACGACATCGTACCTGTGATGTGCTGCGGCGAGTCTCTTGACGAGCGCAAGTCTGGAAAGCACTTTGAGGTTGTACAAAAACAGATTGAGGAAACGCTCTACACGCTAACGCACGAGCAGATGGAGCGCGTCATCATCGCTTACGAACCCATTTGGGCCATCGGCACGGGCGAAACGGCCACTCCCGCCCAAGCCCAAGAGATGCTCGCCTTCATCCGTTCCCTCATAGAGAAAAAATTCGGCACCGAGATGGCCGTCAACACCTACATCCTGTACGGTGGCAGCTGTAACGCCAAGAACGCCCTCGAACTCTTCTCCCAACAAGACGTGGACGGTGGTCTCATCGGTGGCGCATCCCTGAAGTCCGAAGACTTTTTCAAGATCATCGAGGCTGGGGAGACCGTATTGAAAGAGAATTAGCCATTAGCTGATAGTGATTCGCAGTTAGCGATATGAAAAGATGGGGTCTCGGCTGGCTTTTGCTCGCTGTTTTCACGAGTTTTGCCTGCGTATCTTTTGCGCAGGATGATGATCCGTGCCAACAGCAGATGGACAAAAACAGCGAGAAACTCTTCAAGAAAGCTCGTGAACTGCAAAAAAGCGGCAAGAAGGCGGAAGCGCTGGAAATCTACGACGAGATCATCGAGGATCATCCCGAATATCTGGACGTCAACTACTATTATGCGCTCAGCTACTATTTGCCCATTGAAGCCAACCGATATCAGGCCAAGACGCAAGACAAGTCCGACTACCGCAAGGCGATGGCGGCATTCAACCGGATGTACCAGGTCTGTCCATACCACCGACCGCATTGCAACCTCTATGCCGCTCGATTGGCGTATTTCAACGAAGACTTCGCCGAGGCCATCAAATTCGCTTCCATCATCGTGGAGAATCCCGATTTGTTTAGTGCCCCGAAAGACACCGCCAAGTTGGGCGAGGCCCAGTTGCTCATCCGCAAAGCCCGATTCTATGACAACATCCTCAACCATCCCGTGCCTTTCGATCCAAAGCCCGTAAGCGGCATCTCCACGCCCGCTGACGAATATCTGGGCACTCTATCGCCCGACGGGGAACATTTTTATTTCACCCGCAGAAAAGAGGTGGTGGACAATAGCCCTTTCAGCCATGGTGAAAAGATCAACAAAGAGTTTTTCTCCACCAGCCGCAAGAAAGCGGGACGCTTCGGAGTCGGCGATCCACTGCCCCACCCTTTCAACCAGTCGCAAAGCGAAGGCAGCCCGACCGTCAACATCACCAACGACCTGCTCATCTTCACCAAATTGGTCTCGACACAGGGCTATTACAACTACGACCTGTACTATTCCGAGTTCATCGATGACGAATGGACGGAACCCAAATCGTTGGGGCCCAACATCAACCGACCCGACTCGTGGGAATCGCAAGCCTCTTTGAGTTCGGACGGCAAAGTGCTCTTTTTCGCTTCGGACCGTCCCGGTTCATACGGTGGTTCAGACCTATGGATCTCGCAACGCAACAGCGACGGCACGTGGCGCAAGCCCGTCAACCTCGGCCCAACCATCAACACAGACCAGAACGAGCGTTCCCCTTTCCTGCACACCGATAGCAAAACGCTATATTTCTCCTCTGCCGGACACGACGGAATGGGCGGACAGGACATCTTCTTCTCGAAACTGGACGACAAAAACCGATGGACCCAGCCGACCAACATCGGATATCCCATCAATTCAGAGAATGATGAAGTGGACTTTTTCGTCAGCTTGGACGGCAAGACCGGCTATTTCTCTTCCAACAATATCGAGAACAAAGACTGGAATATCTACGAATTCGAGCTTTATGAGGCGGCGCGCCCGCACGTGATGATGATTGTCAAGGGCAAGGTTACCGCCGACGACGGAGACTTGGAAGGTGCAGTGGTGGAGATCCGGGATACGGCCACCAAGGTGATCGCCACCGGTGTGGTCAGCACACATAGCGGCAACTACGCCGTGGCCACGGAAGTCAAGAAGGAAGACCCGCAGCCCGTCATCGTGACCATCCGCAAAGAGGGACACTCCTTCGACTCGCACGTCATCACGCCGGAGCAGATGGACTCCTCCGTCGTGACCAAAAACACAGAGATCAAGGCCATAGAGACGGGCAAGGTATGCGACCTGCGCGATATCTATTACGAGACCAACTCCTATACGCTCACCCGAGCCTCAAGGGTCGTAGTGGAGTTGTTCATTGAGTTCCTAAAAGACAATCCTACAGTTAAAGTGGAGATACAAGGCCACACCGACAACGTCGGCAACGACGAGGCCAACCAAAAGTTGTCGGAGCAACGTGCCAAGTCGGTGTACGACTATGTTGTCGGCAAGGGCATACCCGCCGACCGGCTGCGCTACAAGGGTTATGGCGAGAGCCAGCCCATAGCGGACAACAACACGGCAAGCGGCAGGGCTAAGAACCGAAGAACCGTTTTTTTGATCTATGAAAAGTAAAAGACTCTATTTTCTCGGCATCGGTGGCATTGGGATGAGCGCCCTGGCCCAATATTTTCTTGCAGAAGGCGACGAGGTCTACGGCTATGACCTCACTGCCTCGCCCATAACCGAGATGTTGACCCGCAAAGGTGCCGTCATCCATTTCGACGACGACAGCCGACACATCCCCGAAGACGTCGACTTTGTGGTATACACGCCTGCCGTACCTCGCAGCAATGAGGAGTTTCAATACATCGTTGAGCATAACATCCCGTTATACAAGCGTTCACAGGTGTTGGGGATGATTACCGAGAAGATGCCGTCCGTTGCCGTGGCCGGCACGCACGGCAAGACCACCACCACCTCTATGGTGTCCCATTTGCTTGCGCCGGAGGTCAGCATTGCCGGCTTTATCGGAGGCATCGCCAAAAACTTCGACGACAACTTGGTGCTGGGGAGCACCCCCCGTATGGCCGTGGCAGAAGCCGACGAATATGACCGTTCCTTCCTCACCTTGCACCCCACCGTTGCCATCATCACCTCTATGGACGCCGACCATCTCGACATATACGGCAACCGCGACAATCTCGTGGCCGCCTTCCAACAATATGCCAGCCAATCGCAAATCGCCGTTGTAGAAGAAAGCGTGGCCAAAGAAATCGAACATCCGCACAAAGTGACATACGGCTTCAATGAAGGAGCCGACTATCGCGCCGTCAACCTCACAATGGGGCCCAATCAGGCGCAGTTCGACATCCAAACTCCCAATGGTAGACTGAACGGGTTGGTACTACACGCCAACGGGACATACAATGTACTCAACGCCACGGCTGCCGTGGCCGCACTTCTTGAGTTCAACCTGCAAAAACCGAACCTTTTCGACTTGTCCGAAGCACAGATTGCCGACAAACTCGCCACATTCTCCGGCGTGAAGCGACGTTTCGACTATATCGTCGACCGCGAAGACTTCATTTATATTGATGACTATGCTCACCACCCAGCAGAGATGAACTCTTTTATCACCAGCGTGCGCAAGACCTACCCGAACAAGAAGATTTGCGTCGTCTTCCAGCCACATCTTTACAGTCGCACGCGCGACTTTGCAACGCAGTTCGCTGCAGTGCTTTCGCAACTGGATGAGGTCATCTTGCTGCCTATCTATCCCGCCCGCGAAAAGCCCATCCCCGGCATCACGTCCGAGTATCTGTTGTCACTCATTGCCAATTCCAACAAACGAGTGTTGACCAAAGACGAATTGCTGCCTTACTTGCAGACGCACCGCCCCGAAGTGCTGCTCACCATCGGCGCCGGCGACATCGACAGAATGGTGGGAATTTTGGGAATGCTATAAAGCAAATTCCAGACTTCGACTTTCAAATGCTCCTACTTCTTTCTGCCTCGGTTTCGCACCAGACATTCTCCTACCGAACAGTCGAGGCAATGTTTGGTCATACAATAAAACTGAAAGAGTTCTAACAACGCCTGCGAATCGGAGGCACTTTGCATTGGAAATGGCGTGGTTTTGAAAATCCGCGTTTTTTTATTGTCTTCGAACGGCAGGTTGTCCAACATTGAGACTAGTTCTTCCAGTTTGGTTTCTTCGCCCGAAAAGCGTTGATAGGCAAACAAAAAAGGGACTATCACGTTGACAATCAACAATGAAAGGGCTGCATCGCCAAGAGCGACGCCGTGTGGCAAAATCGTCTTTTTGCCAAAATGATAGTGATTCTTCCAATAGGGATCAGCCGAAACAGACATAATATCCTTCAGATAGGTCGTAGATGGATGCCGCAAACATTCCGTCGAAAGGTCCGGCACCTTGTGCAACAGCGCCGCGAACTGTGCCAGACGCACACACGGGAAATTGGACGGTCGCAAGCGCAACAGGTTCCAGTGCCGCTCGCCAATCGGGATTAGTTGGTATTTGTATCGCAGATAGTCGTACTCACCCTTAAGGGCATTATAATAGTCGTCCTGTTCATTCTTTTGCAACATTCCGGCCTGTCCGAAGACCAAAGCGGCGGTCTGCACCGCTGAATCGGAGTGCTTGGCCACCACTTTGTAAGGCAAGCTCTTGGCCATCAATTCGAACGCATCGGTGTTGGTCTTGAAGCCGAAGCCCACGGCCAATAGTCGGAACATCGCCTCCTTCCAATCGCCATCGCACTCCCGGACGATGTCCAAGATATGCTTCTGCTTGCGCAAAAGGCGCTGGACCAACATTGTCGACTGAAGAGCACGGAATTGCAGCGGGTCTATCTGATCCAAAAGCGGTTCACAAGGCAATCGCAAAGGGGAACCCACCAAGTTCTCGTATTGTCGGAGCATATCGTGTGGAATACGGTCCTTCAATTCCAACGTGGAAAAGGGCTCCCCTTTTTTCCGCTCCACCTCGCAATCGTGCTCGTACACGACGTGCAACGCCACCGACAAATATTTGTCGTCGTGCTGATGCCCATGCCTGTACCAATCGGAACTGCGAATATGGATCTCCACATCGCCCGCCCACCGCAAGTCGCCTATTTGGACAATGGCTTGTTTGAAATCCGGGCCGGCATCAGTGTTGTGATAACCCGGGAAAATGATTTTCAAAGGTTCCCCATCTGTTGTTTTCAAATTCAGGGAATGGAACAATCTATTCTTCCATAGATAGTGCAAAAAGGCCTCTGTCATAGTCTTGTAATGTTTTCAAAGTTTGCGCAAAAATACAATTAATTATTTACATTTATTTTAATTATTTTTATATTTTTGCAAAAAAAATTAATCCATATACAAAAGAACGATGAAAACAGAAAAGCAAGAAAAGGGGCAGAGCGGCGAGGATTTAGCCGTAGCGTATCTTACCGACAACGGTTACACAATTTTGGCACGGAATTGGAGGATAGGGCATCTGGAAGTGGACATCATCGCTACGAACAACGACTTTCTGGTCATTGTCGAGGTGAAGACGCGGAAGAGCAACGTCTTCGGGGAGCCGGAGGAGTTCGTCACGGTGCAGAAGCAGCGCAACCTGATACGGGCGGCGGCGGCGTACATCACCAAGTTCAACATCACGAAGGAGGTGCGGTTCGACATCTTGTCGGTGATATTGGGGAGCAATCCCGACGGGGAGGTCCGGCACATACCGGATGCATTCAAGCCGAGGTGGTAAAAAAAACGGACGCTATTGCGTCCGTTGTATTCAGGAAAACCTATAAGCCGGGTTCTGTAATCGGTTGCCATTTATCTAGGGCTTGTGTCGCCACAAGTCTCAATCAACCTACCCTCCGAGTCGGACGAGCAGCCCTCAAGCCGCGGTTTATTTGGTTTTTCAACCCATAAGGTTTACCTCCGCTGACATCACTGCCAGTGTCGTGAGCTCTTACCTCGCGTTTTCACCCTTACCCTTGCAGGCGGTATATTTTCTGTGGCACTATCTGTCACCTTGCGATGCCTTCCCGTTAGGAAGTATGGTGCTCTATGTTGCCCGGACTTTCCTCTCCCGCATTGCTGCGGCAGCGACAACCCGGTTTTCCCTTCAAAATCAATAATAAAAACGACTGATTAGTAATTCAGCATTACGGGCATGATGAGCATGAGAAGGTTTTCATTCTCGTCAAAATCTTCCGTAGGCAGAATCAAGGCGGCGTGGTTAGGCTCGGACATCTCCAGACGAATCTGGTCGGAGTCCATATTTTCGAGCATTTCACGCAAGAACCTTGAGTTGAAACCAATCTCCATAGCCTTGCCTGTATATTCGCCAGCAATATTCTCAACAGCTTTGTTAGAGTAGTCCATATCCTCTGCCGTGATACTGGTCATATCCTCAGACAAAGAGATACGGACCTGGAACGTTGACTGGTTGGAATAGATACCCACACGTCGAATAGACTTGAGGAACTCCTCACGAGACACAACGAGAGCCTTTGGGTTCTCCTTGGGAATAACGGCCTCATAGTTAGGATACTTACCTTCCTTGAGAAGAGCGTAAAGCACCAAATTATCGAAGGAGAAACGGATATGGTTGGTCTCTTTTGAGTATTCAACATGAACATCACCGTTAATGCCGGAGAGGATATTCTTAAGGTGAGCGATCGGTTTCTTCGGCAATATGAAAGAAGTAAAGTCGCTTGAGGTCACTTTCGTATTACGATAGCGCACAAGCTTATGGGCATCCGTAGCCACAAAAGTAATGCAATCGCTTGACAATTCGCAAAGGACGCCCATCATATTAGGTCTGAGTTCATCGTTACCAGCGGCGAACATGGTTTTGCCAATGGCACGTTGGAGAATGGGGGCCTCAATATCAAAGGAATTAGGATTCTGAATCTCATTGATTTGAGGATATTCATCGCCCGGGAAGCATGGCGCATCGTAGTCGCCGTTCGCAGCCTTGAAATTCACCGTACGGGTTTCTTCGTTGATGAAGAAATTGATAGGGGTTTCGGGAATCAGCTTGAGGGTTTCAATCAGAATCTTGGCAGGCACAGCCACGGAGCCTTCGCCTTCCACGTCCGTCAGGTCAATGACTGCGGTCATAGTAGACTCGGAATCAGAGGCGGTGAGTTTAAGTTGATTACCGGCAATGGTCATCAACACATTGTCAAGAATGGGCAATGAGGCGTTGGTGCTCATCACACCGCTGATAGCGCTCAAGTTACGGTAAAGTACGTCACGGGATACGATAAATTTCATATTGCTTTATTTTAAATTTCATTTAAATTCAAGGTGCAAAAATAATGATTTTTTTTATCTTTGCGCGCTTTTTATAAAAAATCATTATGGTAATAGATGAACTAAAACAATCCGAGGCCTTGTTGGAAGGTCATTTTCTACTCTCTTCTGGTCGCCATAGCGACCGTTACTGCCAATGTGCTAAACTCTTGCAATATCCAGACCGTGCGGAAAGGGTCATCTCCGTCATAACGGAGCAGGTCAAAGATCTGCCTATTGACATGGTAGTAGGGCCGGCCATGGGCGGCATCATTGTAGCCTATGAATTAGGCCGCCAACTGGGTGTTCCCGCCATCTTCACAGAGCGTGTGGACAATCAGATGTGCCTGCGTCGTGGTTTTGAAGTGAAGCCCGGCCAAAAGCTCCTCATCACCGAAGACGTGGTCACTACGGGCAAGTCGTCGCTTGAGACCATCGAGGTGCTCAAGTCCTTCGGGGCAGAAGTCATCGGCGTGGCCTGCTTGGCAGACCGCAGTGCAGGTTCCTTTCCCTACCCCATCTATAGTGCCACCAAACTAGACATCCAGAGCTGGGAAGCCGATGATTGTCCGCTTTGCAAGAAGGGCATCCCCTATGTTAAACCCGGCAGCCGCAAATTTTAATAAAAAACGTGTCGGCAAGGCATCGCAGGACCACTCATTTTTATTATCTTTGCAGCCTTAAAGAAAAGAGATGAAAAACCCTAAGTTATCCAACCGCTACGCCAAGGCATTGTATGACTTCGCTATCGAGAAAGAACAGCTTGAAGTCGTTAACAAAGACCTTGCCTTGTTGCGTGCGGCACTCAAAGAAGACTCACAGTTGCAAGCGGTGCTCAACAGTCCTGTTATCCCACCGGCAAAAAAACATGTTCTTTTCGGCAACGTGTTTCGCGATCAGCTCAGCGAGACGACCTTCATGTTCCTCGACGTCATCATTCGCAAAAAACGTGAGCCGGCTTTGGCTGTCATTTGTGACGAGTTTCTTAAATACTACAACGACTACCACCACATTAAGGTGGTAACGTTGACTTCCGCCACTCCCCTAAGCGAAGAGTTGGTGGGCAATATACGCGATTTATTGGCCGACAAAACCGGCTACACCATTGACATTCACGAGGTTGTTCAACCTGACATCATCGGAGGTTTCCGCATCAAGATGGACGACTACTATCTGGATGCCAGCATCATAGCCAAGTTAAACCGTCTTCGCGACGAATTTGCCCACAATATTTATCAAGTGAATTTTTAAACTATTAATCTTAAATAACAATATGTCAGAAATAAAGCCCTCAGAAGTAACATCCATCCTGCGCCAACAGCTGCAGCATCTCGACTTGAGCACCGAAATGTCGGAAACCGGCACTGTGTTATTGGTCGGCGACGGCATTGCGCGTGTTTATGGCATGCAAAATGTCCGTTCCGGCGAGTTGGTCACCTTTGAAACGCAAGCAGGTGGCGAGACTGTCACCGGCATCGCACTTAACCTCGAGGAAGACAATGTCGGCGTTGTGCTTCTTGGTGATTCCAAGAGCCTTAATGAAGGGGATATTTGCAAGCGTACCGGACGTATTGCATCCATCCGTGTAGGTGAAGGCCTCCTTGGACGTGTCATCAACACGCTTGGCGAGCCTATCGATGGCAAAGGACCTATTGAGGGAGAATTATTCGAAATGCCCATTGAGCGCAAAGCTCCTGGCGTCATCTATCGTCAACCTGTGAAAGAGCCGTTGCAGACCGGTCTCAAAGCCGTGGATGCCATGATCCCCATCGGTCGCGGTCAACGTGAGCTCATCATTGGCGACCGTCAGACGGGCAAAACCGCTATCGCCATTGACACCATCATTAACCAAAAAGAGTTTTACGAGCAGGGCAAGCCTGTTTATTGCATATACGTGGCCGTTGGCCAAAAAGGTTCTTCCGTAGCTGCTTTGGTCAAGACGCTCACCGAGCACGGCGCTATGCCTTACACCATCGTGGTCACGGCAACAGCCTCCGAAGCTGCCGCTATGCAGTTCTACGCTCCCTTTGCCGGTGCAGCCATCGGCGAATATTTCCGCGACACTGGCCGCAGCGCCCTCATCATCTACGATGACTTGTCAAAGCAAGCCGTAGCCTACCGTGAGGTCTCCCTGCTGCTCCGTCGTCCGCCCGGACGTGAAGCATATCCTGGCGACGTGTTCTATTTGCACTCCCGACTGCTCGAAAGAGCGGCCAAAATCATCGAATCCGACGAGATTGCCGCTCAAATGAACGACCTGCCCGAAGTGCTCAAACCCAAAGTAAAAGGTGGCGGTTCCCTTACCGCTCTGCCAATCATCGAGACACAAGCCGGTGACGTGTCAGCCTACATCCCCACCAACGTGATCTCCATCACCGATGGCCAGATTTTCTTGGAGACCTCCTTGTTCAATGCTGGCGTACGCCCCGCTATCAACGTCGGTATCTCCGTATCCCGTGTGGGTAGTAACGCTCAACTTAAGTCCATGAAGAAGGTGGCCGGTACGTTGAAACTCGACCAAGCCCAATACCGCGAGATGGAATCCTTTGCCAAGTTCGGTTCTGACGTGGATGCTGCCGCCCAATTTGTACTCGACAAAGGCGCTCGTAATGTGGAAATCCTTAAGCAACCTCAGTACACCCCCTACAAGGTGGAAGAGCAAGTGGCTATTATTTTCTGCGGCTCTAAAGGATTACTTCAGAAGATCCCTATCGCCGACATCCGCAATTTCGAGACATCATTCTTGCACCACATGCATGAATACCATCAAGACGTGCTGGACACCTTGAAAGCCGGCAAAATCGATGATGACATCATGCAGAAACTGCAAGAGGCCTGCAAAGAAGTGGCAACCAAATTCGAGAAATAGCCATGGCCAGCCTAAAGGAAATCCGCACCCGCATCAGCTCCATAGAGTCGACGCAGAAAATCACAAGCTCCATGAAGCTTGTCTCCGCCGCCAAATTGAGACATGCTCAAACAGCGATCCACTACCTGCGCCCATATTCGCAAAAGTTGAGCGAGATTCTCAGCAACCTCTCAGCCGCTTCAGAGGCCGAAGACGACATGCCTCTTTTCAATCAACGAGAACCGGAAAATGTTGTCATCCTCGCCATCACGTCCAATAAAGGACTTTGCGGCGCCTTCAACTCCAACATTATCAAGACGGTCAATCATGTCGTTGAAACCGAATACGCAAGCCAACACCATGCCGGCAACGTAAAATTGATATGCATCGGCAAGAAAGGCAACGAGCAACTGAGCCGCATCTACCCCGTTATACAATATCACGAAGGCATCCTCGACAACCCAGAATTTACTGAGATAGCTGAGATTTGCGACTTTCTCATGGATGAATTCATCCACCATAGAATCGACAAGGTCGTTCTGGTATACAACCAATTCCTCAATGCGGCCACACAACGAATCACCGTTGAGGATTTCCTGCCAATCTCACACCTTGACACCAACGAAGAAAGTACGCCTACACACGACTATATTATTGAACCTTCCCCCGAAGAGGTATTGTTGGAACTCATTCCAAAAATCCTCAAAAACCAACTCTATAAGGCCCTGTGCGACTCCATTGCCTCGGAACACGGTGCACGCATGATCTCTATGACAAAAGCCACCGACAATGCCACAGAAATCCTAAGAGATCTGCGCCTCAAATACAACAATGCACGTCAATCCTCCATCACCAACGAGTTGATCGAGATTGTGAGCGGTGCCGAAGCGCTGAAGGGGAATTAGCAAATTACCGTAAACATTTTTACGGCAAAATCTATTATTTAACCATAAAATATTGCAAAATATTAATAAAAATTTTGCAATATTTTTTATTATCAATCGTTATAGTTTACGACCTGAAAACTATAACGCAATGAAAACAATGTATTTTGTTGAGTGCGCCAAAGGCATACTCATATTCTCTCTCATAATTATATTCTCAACCAATTTTGCAGTCGCCCAAATCAATCTGAGCGACTTGCAATACACCGTGGGGGAACGAGATATTCCTGCCTCAAGGTGCATGCTTTCAGACTCTCATTTAGAAATAGCTTTTCTAAATAGGTTTTGTATCAAAGAGATGATGTACAAAAGTGTAGAGTACAACGGCATATTCAACAACGGCAATCTCCTTTTATCCAAAATGACGCATGAGGGGTATGGCAAATTCGGGGAATTGACAGCTACGGTTGGATATGGGCGACGCTTCGGCGACAAAACAGCCGTAGCCTTGTGTGGCGTCTACCTCCTCAATCACGCCGAGCACTATCCCACTCGACATTCGTTCACCATAGATATCTCGTTATTTTACCAAGTAAGCCGCAACATCAGCCTCTCCGTCTCATTATTCAACCCCATACATCTATGTTATGGAGTAATCGGCGACGAGCCAATTCCCATGTGTTTTCTGGTGAATATTGGTTATCGGGTTGGAGAGGCATCAATAGGACATATATTTTGCAAAAAGGCCCTGCCTGGCGAACTGGATATTGGCATTGATTTGACATACAAGCCCGCTTCATATATCTTCCTTTACGGCATCTGTTCCATGACCAGAACTGGCATTGGCATACACATACCTTGGAAAGGTTTTGTATTCAGCCTAATGACCGATTGGTACTACAGAGTAAGTTTTTCGCCGCAATGCAACATCCATTACTTCTTCAAAAACGACAAACCATGAAACAGTTATTACCCAATTGGCTATACATTGAGATAATCTTAATTATAGGCGGCAGTTTCGCTCAGTTGAAGGCACAAAACGACAGCACGCAATGGCAGGAGAAAGCAATAAATGTGCTTGAATTATCCATGGACAATGATTTAGAAGATGGTGAATATTCAGAAGAGTTGTTAGAGCAACAAGAGGATCGGGTTAAGGGGAAGCCAAATCTAAACAATTTGGACTATGAGACAGCCATAAAGGTGTTGCATCTATCCGATTATCAATATTATCAGCTTCAACTATACATTGAGACGCAAGGGGAACTCGTAAGCATTTACGAATTAGATGCCGTGGAAGGGTTCACAAAATTGGATCGTGAGCGGTTGGAGCGGTTGGTTCAAATAGCACCGGCGCCTCAAAAATCGAATTTTCTCCACAATTTTTTCAAAAAGGGCAAGTCGAATCTACTTTTACGCTATGGGCAAACACTAGAACCGCAAGCTGGCTACGACACCACGCGCGACACGCACTACGCCGGCAATCCCGCACATGTCTGTTTTCGTTACACTTTTGAGACTCAGGACCGATTCTATCTAAAAATCTCAGGGGAAAAAGATGCGGGAGAGCAATTCTTCAAGGGCGAGCAACGCTATGGCTTCGATTTCTATTCCGGTTCGCTAAATCTAAAGAACATTGGCGTTTTGAAACAATTAGCCGTGGGCGACTATCGCTTGAATTTCGGGCAGGGGCTAGTCATGGGATCATCTTTGCTTTCGGGCAAGGGTGGTGGCGTGGATGCTGCGCGGCGTTTTGCAAGCGGCATCCGAGCCGTGGCGCCCACCAACGAAGGAGCATTCCTTCGAGGTGCTGCCGCGACCCTAGGCAACACCTCCTTTATCGGAACCCTTTTTGCCGGACGACAGTTTGGAGATGTAGACAACTGTCTTGGCACAGACTTCTCTTACCGACACAAGCTCTTCCGCATTAGCGCTAGATTTGTGGGGTATAGTTCTACTGACACCTCCTTAAGCAAGTTCAAGGACCGTCTGTCCAGCTCTTTTGTCCCGACAGGATTTAATGCTGCCATGGACTATCATGTGATTTTGCGGCAACAACTCATATTTGGTGAGATATCAGCAAATCAAACAGGAGCATTGGGGATGCTGCACTGCGGAGTGTTCAACTTATCTCCCCTTCTCAAGATCGCCGCCATTTTTAGATATTACGTCCCTCACTACTCCGCCCCACTTGGACGTTCGTTCGGCAATAGTTCCCACAACACAGGTGAAACTGGATTATATTTCACAGGACAATATATCATTGGACGCCGTTGCATAGTAGGATTCTTTCTAGACTACTATCGTAACACATGGCTCAGCTATCTGACTGAGGCACCCGTACAAGGCTTAGATGCAGGCATCACCACTCAATACGATATCAATAGAAACAGCAAGCTGGTCGCTTCCTATCAGTTTCGCAACAAACCTGAGAACGGGAAAGAGAACACGTACACTCGAAGTCTCATGGAGCATCTAAAGCACAGATTACGAATACAATGGGTGCAGAATCCATTATCTTTCCTAAAGCTCAAAACGGAAGTCAGCTGGATTCTCAATCATTATCCGTTGCAACATTCACGATATTCCGGATGTCTACTCTTTCAAGATGTTGCTTTCAACATTAAAAAGCCAGATTTTTCAGTGCATATCCGCTTCGCATACTTTGACACTGACAGATATGACGAGCGACTTTACGCCTATGAAGATGACGTATACTATGCATTTACAATCGGAACATACTATTACAAAGGGGTACGTGGCTATATATTGGTACGGTACAAATTCAAATGGCTGAGTTTATGGTTACGCCTGGCGCATACGCATTATATCGACCGCAATAGTATCGGCAGTGGACTTAATGCGATAGGCAAACCTCACAAGACAGACTTGCGTATTCAATTAATGATAACAATTTGATTTATTGCGATCTTTCGCAATAATAATACAACTTGTACAGATCAAGGGCGCGAATGGAATAGGTTTGTAGCACAAAATAGCGCAACACAGGCTTAAGTAATTTAAGAATAAAGCCAACCAATCCTACACAATGCAATTTCTTAAGTCTAAAAAAGGTGGTAAGCAGTCGATTGTTCTGAACAAAATTCTCGTTGGCCTTACCTTCTTGTACCAGCTGATGCAGGTTATCCAAGTTTCGTTCTAGTTGAGCCAGATAACCTTCATTCGTGTCGAGGCCATCAAGATACATTTCGTTATCAATGTGCGTTACCGGAATTTTATTCTTTCGTAACTGTTCACCAAAGAATGTATCCACAAAACAACGCACGTCTGAATCTTCATCAAATCGGCATGTCTGGAACACCGATTTCTCAATTAAGAGATTGAAAGAAGTAAAAGACCTATAAGGATTAATATTCCGAGTAGCTGCGGTCTTCTGCTCACGGACAAGACCATATTTCCAACGAAGACGATAGTTAGCATCTGGAATCATGTCGCGATAAGCCACTCCACCTGAGACCACGAACGGCTTTTCCATTGCAGAGTGTATCCTGACATATTGAACATACTGGGAGATGAAGTTGGAGTGCTTCATACCGGCATTAGCGTCCAAAAAGAGGAGATTGGGATAGTTGGCCGCCGCGACAAGATGGTTGAGGACCCTTGCACGACCCTTATTCTCGACGTTTTGGAAATATGTCACTTCAGGTTCCGCCACCAA
The DNA here is from genome assembly GCA_024685175.1 of Bacteroidales bacterium. Classification (GTDB taxonomy): domain Bacteria; phylum Bacteroidota; class Bacteroidia; order Bacteroidales; family WCHB1-69; genus F23-D06. The sequence goes on along the minus strand of JAIKWD010000021.1, from coordinate 48,519 downwards.
AGAATAATTGCCCGAGCAAACTCCCTCTTGAGTGGAAGCATCGTCCTCTATAAGTATCTCAAATGGAATGTGCAATTGACGAGCCTGGTGCAGGAGATCATGCACAAGAATTTGAATATCAAAATTATATATCGGAATTAAAATAGATAGCATTACACCCCTGAATCTATCAATTTTCCATCTTCAATGCAGATTGTTCTAGATGGAAATTTGTCTATCATAGAGAAATTATGAGTGGCCATGAGAACCGTGGTTCCCGATTTGTTGATATTGTGAAACACCTGGAAAATCTCTTCAGCCGTAATTGGGTCAAGATTACCTGTAGGTTCGTCTGCCAAGATCACATCCGGATGATTGAGCAAGGCACGGGCGATACAGACACGTTGTTGTTCTCCACCTGAAAGCTGTGAAGGCAGCTTAAAGTCCTTCGTTGCAAGTCCCACGAGGGACAGAACCTCTTCGCAACGATTCAGCATAGCCGTTTTATCTTTCCAACGAGTTGCTCTCAAGACGAACATCAAGTTCTCGATGATGGTCATATCGCTCATCAACTGATAATCTTGAAACACCATGCCAATTTTTTTGCGCAATTCAGGAATCTGCTTCTCTTTCAAGGTGAGAAGATTATAACCGATAAAGGAGGCTTCATCTCCTTGAGGTTTAATCTCAGCAATCAATGACTTGAGAATAGAAGACTTACCGCTTCCCGTTTTACCAATCAAATAGACGAACTCGCCTGGCTTAATGGTGAAAGATATCTCGGGCAAGACAAGTATCTTTTTCTGATACACATTCACATTTTTGAAAGAGACAATATTCTCAAGCATAGAAGAAGTTTCCTCGGCCGTTTCGGGCGTTGTAGGTTGTACCTCTTCTTTAATCTCTTCAACTTTTTCTGTGAGAGTGACCGGCTCTTGTTCTGAATTAGGCATCGATGTTGGCATATGTGGCATTTTGTTCAATAAATTCACGACGAGGAGGGACTTCGTCACCCATCAACATAGAGAACACGCGATCTGCTTCAGCGGCATTCTCAATAGTAACTTGGCGTAAAGTACGATGGGCAGGGTCCATGGTTGTGGTCCACAACTGTTCTTCGTTCATCTCACCAAGACCTTTGTAGCGTTGCACGTGTACTTTAGCATCTTCTTTCTCTCCGGCAGCTTCAGCGGTATATTGGGCACGTTGTTCCTCTGTCCAGGCATATTTTTGGTATTTGCCTTTCTTAACCAAGTACAAGGGAGGAGTGGCAATATAGACATGGCCTTGCTCAATGAGTTCTCGCATATAGCGGAAGAAGAACGTCAAGATCAGGGCTGCAATATGACTACCGTCCACATCGGCATCGGTCATGATGATGACCTTGTGATAACGAAGACGGGAAATATTCAGAGCCTTGCTATCTTCTTCTGTACCGATAGTCACGCCAAGGGCGGTATAAATATTCTTGATCTCTTCGCTTTCAAAAATACGGTGTTGCATGGCTTTCTCGACATTGAGGATCTTACCGCGCAAGGGCAGGATGGCCTGGTAGTGGCTGTCACGGCCCTGTTTGGCAGTACCGCCTGCGGAGTCACCCTCAACGAGGAAGAGTTCGCACTGGGCGGCGTCCTTCGACGAGCAGTCGGACAACTTGCCGGGCAGGCCGGAGCCGCTGAAAGCCGTCTTGCGCTGCACCATCTCACGAGCCTTGCGGGCAGCGTGACGAGCCTGCGCAGCCAACACCACCTTGTCCACAATCTCCTTGGCATCCTTCGGATTCTCTTCCAGATAATTGGTCAGCATTTCGCCCACCATCTGGTTGACAATGCCGGAGACCTCGCTATTGCCCAACTTAGTCTTGGTCTGGCCCTCAAACTGCGGCTCGGCGACCTTGACCGATATAATGGCCGTCAAACCTTCGCGGAAGTCGTCGCCGGAGATCTCGATCTTGTCCTTAGATAATTTCTCGAGCATCTTGTTGTCATCGGCATACTTCTTGAGCGTACGGGTAAGAGCCATACGGAAGCCGGTCAGGTGCGTACCACCTTCTATGGTGTTGATATTGTTGACGTAAGAGTGGATGTTCTCTGTAAAAGAGTCGTTGTATTGCATCGCCACCTCGACCGGAACCCCTTGGCGTTCGCCTTCGATGTAGATGGGCTTGGAGGTAATCTTAGAACGTCCCTGGTCCAAATACATAATGAAGTCGCGCAAACCGTTCTCAGAGTAGAACTCGTGTTTCGGATGCTCCCCATTCTCGTCGGTCTTACGAAGGTCCGTAATGGAAAGACGAATGCCCTTGTTCAAGAAAGCCAACTCTTTCAGACGATCCGACAATCTTTCAAAATCGTACTTCGTAACGTAGAAGATGGAGTTGTCCGGGGTAAAGGTAATCTTGGTGCCTCTATAGTCGCTGTCGCCAACGACCTTGACAGGATACAGCGGTTTACCTTTGGAATACTCTTGGATAAAGTGTTTTCCGTCGCGGAACACCTCAGCCGTCATATGCGTGGAGAGCGCGTTGACGCAGGACACGCCGACGCCGTGCAGACCACCGGACACTTTGTACGAGTCCTTGTTGAACTTACCACCCGCGTGGAGGACGGTCATAACAACCTCCAAGGCGGAGCGTTTCTCCTTCGGGTGCATATCGGTAGGAATACCACGTCCATTATCCAGGACGGAGATGGAGTTGTCTTCCAGGATGGTGACCTCTATGTTGTTGCAGAAGCCGGCCAAGGCCTCGTCGATGGAGTTATCCACCACCTCATTGACCAAATGGTGCAAGCCGCGCTCACTAACATCGCCGATGTACATAGCGGGGCGTTTGCGGACGGCCTCTAGGCCTTCCAGAACTTGTATATTACTGGCGCTATATGTTTCTTCAATAGGTTCTTGGTTTTCTATTTCACTCATTTTCAATTGATTTTATTCTTACATAGATTGGCAAACATTCTAGTTATGCGTGCATTCTGCGGTCCATTTCCTGGGCCAAATACGACGCCACGTCATCGGCATAGGTGTTCATACCAAAGCCCGCGTCGAAGCCCAACTCCTTGGCAAGTTCGTGGGTGATACGAGGGCCGCCGGCACAGACAATCAGCTTGTCGCGCAGGCCTTCGGCCTCCAGCATCTCTATCATCTCGGTCATATTCTTGATGTGGACGTCTTTTTGCGTGACGGTCTGTGAGACAAGCAAAGCGTCGGCGTGCATTTCCACCGCCTTGGCGATAAACTCTTCGTTGGGGACCTGGCTGCCCATATTGAGGGCTTCGAACATCTCGTAACGCTCAATGCCATAGTGGCCGGCGTAGCCTTTCATATTCATAATGGCGTCAATGCCGACAGTATGCGCATCGGTACCCGTGCTGGCGCCCACGACGATGATCTTGCGTCCGATATGTTCACGGATGAACTGGTCGGTCTCTTGCATCGACCAAACCGTAGACTCCACTTTCGGCACGTGGATGGTGGAATAGTCCACCGTGTGGGTACACGAGCCATAGCAGTTAACGAAGGTGAAGCCATTGGTAAGCTCTTTGTAGAAGACCACCTGCGGGTTATCGAAGCCCATCTTCTTGAGCAGCTGCTTGGCCGCTTCCACGGCTTCGTCGCCGCAAGGCACAGGCAACGTGAAACTCAGTTGCGTCTTGCCGTCGTTCATTGTATCGCCATAAGGCTTGATACGGGTTAAGTCTAAGGTCTGATCAAAATCCTTTTGATCCATTGAATACAAACCACCACTCATAATATTGTCTGTTGAATTGTTGTTTCGTTGATTTGTTGAATTGTAGATTTATGGATTGCTACCGGCGCTCTTTCATCATCTTGATGAAGGGGTTGAAGTAGTTCTCGCCTTTGGTAACGACACCAGCAAGGCCCTTGCCGCCGTTCATCGGACGTTTCACATCGCCGAAGATACCCTTCTCGAGGGCGGAGAACATACCTTCTGTCTCGATTTGCTTGAGCAGTTCGATGGTGTTGGTCAGCACGGTCTTGGCACGTTCGCGACAGATGCCTCCTTCGCGGAACTCCATCTCCTCGCCGATGCTCTTCATATCGTTGAAGATGTAACGGGCATTCTCGATAGAGAGGTAACGGTCGCTCATAAAAGGCGTATGGATGGCCTCGGTAGGCATTCCGAGCAATTGGATTCCCTGGTGCGTCCAGATGCCGATCATATTGAAGAGGGCGTCCTGGATATGGCCACGGAAGATGTTGCCTGTCATAAACTTGGTGGGAGGCATATACTTAAGGGTTGCCTTCGGGAAGATCTCGCGGGTCATCTGGGCTTGGGCGAGTTCGAGGAGGAAGCCGTTCTCAAGCATCGGATCCATCTCGAAGGCGTGGCCGAGGCCCATCTGCTCTTCGGGCAGGGCGGCGATGAGGGCCAACTGCTCGTTGATCAGATCGGAGGCCAGCACGGTGTGGGCGGCTTTCACGGCATCGGCGGTGGTAAGGTAGTTATCCTCACCCGTGTTGATGATGACGCCGGCATAGCCGTTGATGATTCGAGAGAAATATTGGTCCACCAGCGTACGTTGCGGGTTGATATCGCGGAAGAGGATGCCGTAGAGAGCATCGTTGAGCATCACGTCAAGGCGTTCGAGGGCGCCCATGGCTGCGATTTCCGGCATACAAAGACCGGAGCAGTAGTTGCACAGGCGGATGTAGCGTCCGACCTCCTCTCCCACTTCGTCGAGGGCCTTGCGCATAATGCGGAAGTTCTCTTGGGTGGCGAACGTACCGCCGAAGCCTTCGGTGGTAGCGCCATACGGCACATAGTCGAGCAAGCTCTGGCCCGTGGTTCGGATCACAGCGATGATGTCGGCACCTTGACGCGCGGCGGCCTGGGCTTGCACCACGTCTTCGTAGATGTTGCCCGTGGCCACAATCACGTAGATGTAGGGCTGGGATCCCTCGCCGATGGTGCTCAAGTACTCGTTACGCTTGGCCACATTGCCCTTGATACGCGTCAGACAGGCATCAATGTAGGGCTGCACGGCCGATTGTATCTTATCGATGGCGTTCAACCTCAATGTCGCAATGTCCAACTTGCCTTCGGCAATCTGTTCAGCTATCTTTTGAGGGTCAAGGCCCGTCTCAATGATGGCATTTCCCATAAAATAGAGCACGCCCTGGTTTAGCACACCCTTTTCCAAAAGAGAATCCACCACGCGGTTGGGCAACGGAACACCGTTTTCATCCACATTGTCAATGCCTATCAAACGGCACAGTGTACGCTCCACCGTCACAGTGGTATAAGCGTCCACGAATTCCTGCACTTGACCGGCAATATTCTTCGCCAGTTGTTTAGCGGCATCTACTTGTGCAAAATCAAGTCCCAGTTTACTTTTATTCATATCTAACATTCTTTATCACTGATATTTTCCAATAAAAATTGAGCATTTTAAAAAAGTTTGCAAATATACAAAAAATACGCTTATATATGGTACATTTTATGGTAAAAAAACGGCCGTGATGAGATACTACAACATGGCTTTGGCAATCTAAAAATTCAAGTTCAAAAAAAATTGTATATTTGCCGCCCAAAAACCGAAACTATGAAAAAGAGACATAATTTCATACATATAGTCCTGATTGTTTTGTGCGCAATTTTTATCGGCACGTTTACTTCCTGCAGTACTTCTCATAGAAGCACAAAAGCCAAAACCACATATAGCAAAAAAAGAACACGTCAGGCCAAGTGGAACTCCACGACATCTCAGACCACCACTTACCACATCCGCAAGCACAACACGCGCAAGCATCACGACTATTAAAAAAGTTCACACTTTTATTTGCCAATGAACAATCTTCGAATTACTATACATATAGTATTATTATCTGCTATTATCTTCTTTGCAAACATCGCAAAGGCCCAGGAAAACCATATACAATTCAGCGTAGTTAACGACACTGTCCGTATTGACTCGACCATACCCGAGGATACATTAGGTGAGAGCATTGACGACGAGGATTTGGCTTCATTGGATAACGTCGACCATGGCGATGGCATGTTGTTCACCTATTTCAACTGGATGCCCGGCTACAATCTATACCAAAATTTCGACATCATCCGCATTCATTACAAACACATAGGATCTGCTCCACGCGACACTGTATTGTTGGCAGGCTACCATCATCCAGCCAACTTCAAGAAGACATCAGATTACGGGTGGAGACACCGCAGAATGCACCGTGGTGTCGACCTCGGCTATCCCACCGGCACGCCAGTCGCAGCCACCTGGGACGGTCAAGTGCGCATTTCCAAAGGCAGCAACACTGGCGGCTACGGCAACCTCATCGTCATCCGCCACGACAATGGGCTGGAGACCTACTACGCACACCTCTCCCGTCGTCTCGTTAACCCAGGACAGATGGTTCATGCTGGCGATATTATCGGTCTGGGAGGAAGTACTGGTCGCTCAACTGGTCCACACCTTCACTATGAGATACGCTATCTCGGCCAAGACATCAACCCCAACCGACTGGTGGATTTCGACAACTTCTGTTTGAAATTCGATACGATGTTCGTGTCTGGATACAGCGTATCCACTCCCACCCCCGTACAGAATGACCCTACACAAGCAGCCCCGCCCAAACCTCAACATTCAGTGGCTTATTACCGCGTTCGTAAAGGCGACAACCTGGGTCGAATAGCCGCCAAGTATCACACTACTGTCTCCAAACTCAAAAAGCTCAATCGTCTCAGAAGCGACTTTATCCGCGAAGGCCAGCGCCTGCGTGTCAGATAATCGTGCTATGAGTCCCTTTAAGTTCGTCATCCCGTTTTTGCTTTCATTGTGCCTTGCACACTACGTATGCGCACAAGAAGTGACCGACGACTATAGTTTCTTTCGCAATCCATCCACACCAGTCTTTTCAGATGGAGACTCCCTGGCAAATGCCTGGGGTGGCGGCATCAACGGCATCCGTCTGTCCGAAATCGACCTTGACCGGGATGGTAACAAAGACCTTTTCGCCTTCGAGAAACATGGCAACCGCGCGCTCACTTTCCTGCGTCGTGGAGACAAGTACCTATTTGCTCCCGAATACGCTCGCAGGTTTCCCGAACTGCACGACTGGGCCATTCTACAGGACTACGACAACGACGGCAAGCCCGACATTTTCACCTACGGATTGGCCGGGATACGCGTTTTCCATAATATCTCCGACACACAATTGGAGTTCGAACTGGTCACCGACCAACTGCAGGCGTTCTATTACAACGGCTATGTCAACATCTACGCCTCGCCCGACGACTACATCGTGGTGGAAGACGTGGACGGTGACGGGCACGTGGACATCCTGAACTTCTGGGTTTTGGGAAAATACGTCCACTATCTCCGCAACTACGCCACGCAGCCCGGACAATTCGATTTCCGGTTGGAGTCCGAGTGTTGGGGCCATTTTGAAGAGGCCGCCGACGGCAATGCCATCACGTTGTTCTCCGACTGTGGGGAGAAAAGCGATGACGGGCATACTCGCCACGTGGGGTCGTCAATGCTACTGCACGACTTCGATGACAACGGTCTGCCCGACATTCTGGTGGGCGACATCGATGCTCCGAACCTCGCCATGCTCTACAACCACGGCACTGGCGAAGAGGCACGGATGACGATGATGGACACGTTGTTTCCCGCCGGAGCACCGGTTCACCTCTACTCTATGCCAGCCCCTTCTCTCGTGCAACTGCCCGGACAAGTGCGTCCTTCCCTCATCGCCTCGCCCTCCGACCCCGCCCTCGCCAAGTCTCAAGACCTCAATAGCGTGTGGCGTTATGATTTCGACACCACCCTGCAACAATACACGCTCGTCAACACCGCCTTCCTCCAAGAAGACATGATTGACATGGGCAGCGGCAGCCATCCTGTGTTCTTCGACTGGGACGGAGACGGACTTTTGGACCTCTTTGTAGCCAACTACGGTAGTTTCGACAGCGCAAACGTCGTGAATGGATTTGTTCAATCATCCTTCTCCTCATCCATACGATACTACCACAACGTAGGCAGCAGCCAACAACCTGCATTTGAATTGGCCGATGACGATTTTGGCCATCTTAAAGAACTAAACATCAAAGCGTTGCATCCATCATTTGGCTCTTTCTACGGGGATTCCAGGACCGATATGGTCTGTGGGCAAGAAGACGGTACCCTACTGCTCATCCCGCACGAAAGAATCGCCTCCGAATCGGATTTTTTCATCGAGAACTATCAAGAAATCGATGTGGGAAAATACAGCACCCCTACCCTTTTTGACCTTGATTATGATAGGAGAACGGATTTAATTATCGGCAACCAAGAAGGAAAATTGTATTACTACCGTAACATCACGGCCTGCAGTCCACATAGATTTGAACTCATTACCGATAACTTGGGGCAGGTTGATGTATGCGACCACGAACAGTCCTATTTCGGTTACAGTGTCCCGTGTTTTTATAGCGATACTTTGAACGGCACCGTCCTGTTTTGTGGTAGTGATCGTGGATATGTTTTCTGTTACAAGAACATTGATAACAATTTATACGGTACATTCACGCTATCCGGTGTAGTGTGGGACAATGAAGACGAGACCTGCCAACATTGCGCTATTCCCTTCAAAGATGGGCGACGAGTGGCTCCCGCCATCGCACACCTTGGTGAGGACGCCTATCCCGACCTCATAGCCGGCAATTATGCCGGAGGCCTCACCTACCTGAAAGGACGCGCTCCCGCCAACCACCCCGCCGGCATTTCCGAGCACACTTATAGTCCGGCAACGCTGAGTCCCAATCCCACAAACGGACCTATTGACATCGATTACCCCGACGGTGAAGTCAAAACAGTCATCGTGTACAACCTCGCAGGACAGATATTGGCTCGATATGGCAGCCGCCATCTTGACATCAGCCATTTACCCGACGGATTATATATCCTTGAAATCAATCATTCCTACAGGACAAAATTGATCAAAAGCACACATTAAAACTCATCGATATGATTCTCATCTTCAAGAACAACGAGCCCATAGAAATCAACAGCAAAGCGGAATTCGAGCAATTCACAACAGATTATCGCATCATACACGCCGCGGGAGGTATCGTTCGCAACGACGAAGACGAGATTTTGATGATACACCGCCTCGGGAAATGGGATTTTCCCAAGGGCAAGGTGGAAGAAGGCGAGCAATACGACGAGACGGCCGTTCGCGAGGTGGAAGAAGAGACGGGGTTGCGCGACATCATGCTTGGAGAGCCGTTGCCCAGCACATTCCACACATACGAGTTGCGCGGCGAGCCCATACTCAAAGAGACGCATTGGTACAAGATGAGCGCCCCCAAGCAGGCTCTCACACCGCAGACCATAGAAGACATCTCCGAGGCCGTATGGGTGCCCATTGCCGATGTGGACAGCAAGATGCAAGAATCGTATCCATCCTTAACCCTATTGTGGAACAACTATGAGAAATAGCACCCGACAACTATTATCGGTCGTCGTCCTCGTCCTGATGTGTTCAATCGTTTCTGCGCAAGACATCACCGGATATTGGGAAGGCATGCTCCGTATCACGCCGAGCGACTCGCTCACCATCGGTTTATGGATGGAGCAAGACGGCGACTCCTTGCAGCTGTCCTTGGACAGTCCAGACCAATATACAATGGACATCCCCGCCACCAGCAGCAGTTGGCAGGACAGCACGCTGAAATGGAGCGTGGCGGACATCAGCGCCGCCTTCACGGGTCGGCTGGCCGCCGACGGAAAGCACATCGCAGGCACCCTCAAACAGTTCAACAAGAGTCTGCCGTTAACCTTGGAACGTGGGCACGAGCGCAAGACCATCAATCGTCCGCAAACGCCTCAGCCTCCATATCCGTATCGGGAAGAAGAGATCGGCATCAAGGAGAAAGGCGGCCGCTACAACCTCATCAACGGCACGCTCACGATGCCGGAGGGCACGCCCAAGGCATTGGTCATTCTCATCACGGGCTCTGGATGGCAGGACCGTGACGAGACGCTTATGGGACACAAGCCGTTCCAGGTCATCGCCGACCATCTCACCCGCAACGGCTACGCCGTGTTCCGCTACGACGACTATCCACAAGCCGTGTTCACCAAGTCCACGACCTTCGACTTCGCCGATGGAGTTGTGATGATTCTGGACTCTTTTTCACGCCGGCAGGATCTTGCGCCACTGACCACCGGGCTCCTCGGCCATAGCGAGGGCAGTCAAGTGGCCGAAATCGTGGCCGCCCGCGACAAACGCGTGCAATTCGTCGTCACGATAGGCGGCGTGGCGCAAAAGAACACCGATGTCTTGCTGTACCAAGTCCGCGCCATCAACGAGGTCTCCGGCAAACTCACGCCCGAGGAGATCGACAACTCCGTGGTCCTGTCGGATGCCGTCTATCGGGCCGTGGGCAAGACCAAAGACCCCAAACAGGCCGCCGCCGTGCTCCGACAGACAATGGACCGCCTTGCCGAGAAGCTGACCGCGGAAGAACAAGAAAGGTACGGGATGACCCTTGAAAACCGCAGGGCACAGGCCAGCCAGATGTCCTCACCCTGGTTTTTCAACTTCATCCGTTTCAACCCAAAATCCTACATCAAGAAGATGAGATGTCCGGTTCTAGCCATTGGGGGAGAGAAAGACCTACAAGTGGACGCCGTGGCCAACAACCAACTGTTCGCCAAATATTTACCAAAGAACAGAAACCACAAGTTCGTAGTCTTGGAGAACGCCAACCACCTGCTCCAGACCTGCACTACTGGCAGCCCAGAAGAGTACGGCGCCATAGAGGAGACCATCCAACCTAAAGCACTGGAAATCATCACAGAGTGGATGGAGGGAATTAGGAAATAAAGACGTTTTCTAGATTCTCTTCGTCTTATGAATTATCACCGATTCCACCGCTTCGGTGCACACGTATCCCTTCTCAAGTTCCACGCTTGTCTGAAAATCCACTTTGTACTGTGTCAGGATTTCTTTCAGGTCACGTGTCAGGCCTTCGCCGGTAAGTTTCAGACAGCTCTCTTTTTGCGTCCAGATTTTGGTAAACTCCAAGGCGGGATTGTCAGCGCTACGCACATGTTCCAACTCTGCATCGTTCAGGACATAGGCGGCCACTTCGTCATCATAGGTCCGTATGCGCTCCACATCCACGCCAACCGGGCGGTCGCCAAGCGCACAAGCCACGGCCTTGGAACAGTGACTGAGGGAGAAATGAATATCCGGCCTTTTCGGGAAATAGGGCTTACCATCAGGCATATAGGCTATTTCCGGCACCTCTTTGAGACCGTATTGGCTTTCCAGGGCATCGCGCAGCAACAGCCACGCGGCCACGCATTGCCGACGGGATTCTTCTTTCAGATAACGCAGGCATTTTTCCTGGCGGGCGGCAGGCAACTCCGAGAGATGCGCCTGCCAATCCAGAGTTTCAACATGGTCGTTGATGTAGAGCATTATTCCAAGGATTCGTCAAAGTAGCCCAAACCGTCGATGGCGGTAAGGAATTTGTCAATGTAGTCCCAGGATGTGGTGGACCAGTGGAAGCCAAGTCGGTACAATACCTGCGTGGTGTAGGTGTTGGCCGTGGGGATCATCGTTGACTTCTGGCCGTGAGCCATATCCTGGTAGGCCAGCAGACTGGAGAGGAACTTGGCCTTCTGTGGGTCGTCCTTCACCGCGTTGAGCCGTGCTTCGAACTCGGCCGCCTCCATTTGCGCCGGAGCGGGGCCGATGACACTCAACTCGTTCATCACATCGCCGAAATGGACGAAATGGTTGTTATAGGGATGGAACAGGCAACACGGCTTCGGCGTGGCGCTCAGGGCCACAATGGATGCCGCCACCTCATTGATGGGCGAGAACTCCATCGGGTCGTCGCTGTTCTCATACGCATAGCCGCCCAAGATGCGGAAGGCCCGCACACGTCCCATCGCACTGTTAGTCTGGAAGTTGATTTGGAACTCGCCATCCGTGGAGCGCGGCGACAGGTTGCCCACACGCATCACCTTCGCACCCAGTCCTTGACTTGCCATCGCCTCCAAGACGATACGCTCGGCGATGAACTTGGAGTTGATGTAGGCATTGTCCATAAACTGTCCGTAATACAGGACCTGCTCGGTCTGGATGGTGCCGGGCTCGGGATTTCCGTTCACAGAGAGTCCGGCGGTACTATAGGTGGAGATGTGTACCAGACGGGCGCCGGTCTGGAGACAGAACTGCACGCAGCGTTCCGCACCGCCGATGTTGACATCCTCAATCTCCGTGCCCTTCGAGAAATGTTTCACAATAGCCGCGCAGTTGAAGACGGTCTGGATGGACGCATCGACCAGGGCAGGGCCGAAATCGGCGGTCACATCCCCGCACACGACGTTGAGACGTCCGGACTCAAGTTCTTCGTTGAAAGATGTATCGAAATAGTAGAACAACAGGGTCTGCAAACGTTTTCGGGCATCCTCCTCCCCTTTTCCACGCACCAGGCAGTAGATCTTCGGGGCATCGGAATGGATCAGTTCGTTGAGCACGTGAATGCCGAGAAATCCGGTAGCGCCGGTCAAAAGCACGTTGCCCAACGACTGGCGCTCGCCCTGGCGGAACGCGTCAAGCGTATTGCCCTTCAGCGTCTCGTGGATGGCGGTGTAGTCGTAATCGGCAATGGGGTTCTCGGACTTGGACTCGCCGACCGCACCACCCGTGATGAGAGAGGCCAGAAGTCTTGGCGTAGGATGGTCAAAGAGGTCGCCATAGGCCACGTGATGCCCCGCCTTGTCGGCTTCGATGATAACGCGCGTCACCATCAGCGAAGTGCCGCCCAAATCGAAGAAGTTGTCGGTGGCACCCACCTTATCCAATGCCAAGATAGAGGCATAGATTTCGCAGAACAACTTCTCAAGGTCGTTGCTCGGCGCCACGTATTCGCGATCCGCGGCATTGATGACCGGCGCGGGCAACGCCTTGCGGTTCACCTTCTGGTTCTGGTTCAACGGGATGGCGTCGATCTGCATCGTGGCAGCTGGCACCATATAGGATGGTTTTTGTCGTGCAATGAACTGGTTGAGCACGGGCACGTCGATTTCCTTGTCGCCCACAACATACGCTGCGATGTACTTGCCGCCCTTCTCATAATCGAAGGCCTGCACGGTAACATCTTTAACATCAGGAAATTGTCTAATAACGGCTTCCACCTCTTTGAGTTCAATGCGGAAGCCGCGAATCTTGACCTGTCCGTCGCGACGACCTACGAACTGGACGTTGCCGTCGGGCTGGAAACGCACAATGTCGCCAGTGCGATAGACGACGCCCGGGCCGAACGGATTGGCAATGTAGGTCTCGGCGGTCTTCTCCGGACGGTTGAGATAGCCGCGGCTCACCTGCGGACCGGACACCCACAACTCGCCGGCCGCACCCACGGGCAAACGATTGCCACAATGGTCCACGACATAGAGCTGAAGGTTGTCAAGGGCCTTGCCGACAGGGATATCCTGCAAGATCTCCTTTACCTCGAACGTGGTGATGCAGATGGTCGTCTCCGTCGGACCGTAGATGTTGACCAGCGTATAGTCCTCCGGCGGCGTTAGCGACGCCAGCTTCTCGCCACCCGTCAAGAGATAATGCAGACTATGACACTGTTGTGTCGTGGCAAACTGGTAGGCAATCTGCGTGGTCATAAAAGCGTGCGTGATCTGCATAGCATCAAAATAGCGACTCAACTCAGGCAGGTTGAGACGGATGTCTTCGGAGATGATGTAGACGGCCGCTCCGCAAGTCAGCGCGGAATACATATCCATCTGGCAGGCGTCGAAGCCGTAGGAAGCATACGCCGACACGCGGCAACCGGCATCGAGGGCAAACTTGCGTTGGTACCAATGGCAGAAGGCCACAATGTTGCGGTGCTCCCACTGGCAGCCCTTCGGCGTTCCGGTAGAGCCCGAGGTGTAGAGCAGGATGAACAGGTCGTTAGGCTTAACCTCCACCTGCGGTGCCGGACGCTGCGGCAAGGCGGCGATGTCTTTGGTCATCAACACCTCACCTGTATATTCATCCACGATGGGACGAAGTTCCGCATCGGCAATCAGCAACTTGGCGTTGGCGTCTTTCATCATAAAGTTCAGTCGCTCTGCCGGATACGACGGGTCAAGGGGCTGATAGGCGCAGCCGGCCTTGAGCACGCCCAAAGAGGCTATGGGCATCCACTCGCTACGAGGAATCAGCACGGACACCACATCCTCGCGTCCCAGACCCTTGGAGACGACATACGCGGCAATACGGTCCGTGATATCATCTACATCCCGATAAGTGAATATCTTGTCCGTATAGACAACCGCGGTGTTGTCGGGGTGTTCTTTTACGGCTTTTCGGAACAGGGAAACGATGGTCTGCGTATCATCATAGGGAACGGCCGTTTGGTTGAAGCCATCCAACTCCTGGGCTTGCGTGTCATCCAAAAGTGAGATGCTCTCCAACATAGCGTCTGGTTTTGCAATGAACGCCTTGGTCACGTTGGCTACCGACTTGGCTATCTCTCGCATCATCCCTTCGCTGTATCGACCATTGTCATACTCCACTGCCACGCTGGGTTTCCCGTCTTCTTCTCGTACATAGAAGGCGATGGGGAACTTGGGCACATCCAACTCCAGGCTTTCGACATCCACTTCCTTGCCTTGAAGGTAATAATGGTTCAGCACGCCCATCTGGTAGGCAAACATTATCTCGGCGGAGAGATCATAGTCGGCGGCAATCTGTGCAAACGGATAGTTCTCGTGCAAGAGAGTCGCATCGAACTTGTCGCGCGTTTCGCGGATAAAATCAAGCACGGGTTGTTGACCGACCTTCGCACTGAGCGCCAATGTGTTGATAAACATACCCACGGTGCTTTGGATGCCCAAATTGCTACGGCCACTACTGATGGTGGTGATGCAGACATCCTCCGCATTGGCGAAGCGCGAAAGCACGTAATAGACCGCCGCCAACGTAAGGTGCGCTGGCGTGATGCCCTGCTTGCGGCAGAACTCGTTGACGGCCTGCCAGTCGAACGGGGCGGCTACACAACTCGTGGTTCCGTTGGCATGCGGATTGGTCAGGTCGGAGGTCAGTTCCGTAACGCCGTCCACCATCGAGAGTTGATCGTGGAAAAAACGCTTGGCTTCGGCGTATGTCTCAGTCTTTTCCGCTTCCTTCTCGGCCTCCACATACGAAGCATAGTTCATCTGCTCGACATCCACCTCCTTGCCCTCCATCAAATCGCATAACTGATTGATGAACAAGTCGTATGAGCCGCCATCGGAGACCAGATGATGCATATCGGAAAGCAGATAGACGCCCTTCTCCGTCTTCACGATTTGGAAACGGCACAGCGGGGCTTGCTTCAGGTTGAAAGGCTTCACAAAGTCCTGCTTGGTGATTTTCAACTCCTCTTCGCTCATCTGCACAACGGGAATGTCAATCTCGATGTCGGGATGGGTGGTCTGTACGGCGTTGCCGCCCTCGTTGCCGATGCTGACCGTCAACTGGGGGTGGATAATCACCAATTGCCGCACGGCAGCAGCCAGCTTCTCCGTATCGACATCAATGGGGAAGCCGATTTTCATCGGCATGTTATAGATTGTGGACAGCGGATTTTTCAAGCAATCGAAATAGACGCCGGTTTGGGCATAACTCAGTTCACACGTGGTGGCTGTCGCCGTTTCCGTAGCCACATTACTCGCTATTACATTCGCATCTGGATTCAGAAGTTTTGACAAAATTTCATTCTCAATACTCTGAACGGTGCCTTTCTTCACCAATGACTTGGCATCCAATGCCACATTGAATGTCTTGTTGATATGTACAGCCAACTTGATGGCGGATATCGAGGTCAGCCCTGCATAGCCTAGCACGGTGGTGATGCCGAAGTCCTTGTGGCCCACGACGCCGGCGACCATCTCCTTGATTTGTTGCTCGAGTACGTTCAAGGGCGCATTGGACACTTCCTCCACGGCGGCTTTTTTCTCAGGCTTAGGCAGGGCGCGTTTATTGACTTTCTGGTTCTGGGTCAGCGGTATGGCTTCGACCTGCATCGTGACGGCAGGCACCATATAGGGCGGTTTCTCCTCCATAATGAACTGGTTGAGGGCCTCTATGTCGATTTGTTGGTCGCTGACGATGTATGCGGCGATGAACTTGCCGCCGCCTTCCTCGTCGAAGGCCTGCACCGTAACATCCTTTATGCCGGGATATTGACGAATAATGCCTTCCACTTCGGTCAGCTCAATGCGGAAACCGCGAATCTTGACCTGCGCGTCGCGACGGCCCACGAATTGGATGTTGCCGTCGGGCAGATAGCGCACGATGTCGCCCGATCGATACATACGGGCGTATTTTGGACTGGTCTCGTACGGATTGGGCACGAACACCTCAGCCATCTTCTCCGGACGGTTCAGATAGCCGCGGCTCACTTGCGGGCCGGCAATGCACAGCTCGCCCGAGGCACCCACGGGGAGACGATGGCCTTGCGAATCGACGACATACAAGTGCATATTGTCCACCGGCTTGCCGATAGGGATGTTCTTGAGCGTTTCCCGCACGGGATAGGTGGTGGTGAAGATCGTGCACTCGGTCGGGCCGTAGCCGTTGTGCAGTAGTCCTTTGGCCAGCGGTGCCAAAGAGGCCAATTTCTCGCCGCCGACGGAGAGATGCTGCAAAGAGTGATTCTCAATGGTCGTGGCAAACTGGAAGCCCACCTGCGTGGTCATAAAGGAATGGGTGATATGGTTCTGCTCGAAATAGTCATTGAGAGCAATCAAGTCGAGGCGGATCTCTTCGGGCACGATGTGTATTGTCGCACCTCCGGTCAGAGCCGGGTACATATCCATCATACAAGCATCGAAGCCGTATGAGGCGTAGGCCGCCACATTGTGCTCGGGAAGCAAGCCGTAGTAACGCTGGTACCAATGACAGAAGCATACCAAGTTGCTATGTATCAACTGGCAACCCTTGGGCACGCCTGTGGAGCCGCTGGTATACAGCATAATGAACAAGTCTTCCGGTTTGACCTCCACCTTCGGGGCGGGAGAGTCGGGCAAGCCGACAATGTCCTTGGTAAACAGCACCTCCCCTTCGTACTCATTGACAATAGGACGCAGTTCCTCATCAGCGACCAACAGTTTGGCATTGGCATCCTTCATCATAAAGTTCAACCGTTCGGAAGGATACGTAGGATCTAGGGGCTGATAGGCACAGCCGGCCTTCAAGATGCCCATCGAGGCGACGGCCATCCATTCGCAACGCGGTATCAACACCGACACCACATCCTCTCTTCCCAATCCCTTGGATGAGACGAAGGCCGCAATCCGGTCGGAGATCTCATCCATTTCCTTGTAGGTATACTGTTTGTCCTTGAAGACGACGGCCAGGTTGTCGGGCGTCTTTTGCGCCTGGGCGCGGAAGAGCGAAACGATGGTCTGTGTGTCGTCGTAAGGCACATCTGTGGCGTTAAAGCCATCGAGCAGAGCCAATTGGGATTTCGTGGTGATATCAATATCCCGCAAGTAATCACAGACGAGGAATCCGTCCACCACGGCTTCGTAACTCTCCATAATTTGGTCGACAAAGGCCAGGGAATACTTGTCGGCACTATATTCTACATCCAGACAGACGTGTCCGTCCTGGAGGTACGCCCGCATATAGAAGGGCGAGATGTGCGTCTCCACGCCGATAAAATCGGCAGTCATCGGTTTCCCGGCGAACTTGATGTCGCTGAGTATCATCCCGTGCCAGACGAAGTCGGTGGCAATCTGCAACTGCAAATCGTGGGCAATGTCACGATAGGAGTACACGTCGTGTTCCCGACTGTCGGCGATGAGTTGCTGGCAATCCTGCATCAGCTTCAACGCCGTAGTGTCGTTGTCAAATTTGAGATATATCGGCAGCGTCTTGACAAACATACCCTGTGAATGGGCAAGCCGTTTGTCGGTACGACCATTGTAGACGGTATTGAACAGTGTTTCCTTGTCTCCGACATACTTGGCCAACAGGAAGGCATACGCCGCTGTGAAGAAAGTGCTCTTGAAGATGCCTTTTGCACGGCAAAAGGCATCAACATCCTCCAATTTGGTCTGCAGGACCCTGTTTTTGATGGCATCGTAATGCACCGGACCCTCAATGTCCGGGAGAAGTTCCGTCGAGATATCGCCGCAATCAAAATGTTGGGCGTACCACTTCTTTCCCTCCTCAAATGCCGGCGATTTCTTCAGCTCGACCTCGGCACGAGCCACATCCATCAGGGTCAACTCCTCCGGGGCAAGCGTCTCGCCATCATAAGCGACCTCGAAGTCGTGCAACATATTATGGTGCGAAGAGCCATCGTTAATCAGATGGTGAATGTCGGTCAGCAAATAGAAATGGTCGCCGCAGTGCAACAAACGCATACGGAACAGGCGGTCGCCTACGATATCGAACGGCTTCGGGAAGGCGGCTTTCTCAGCCTCGATGTCCGCCACCTCTTCCATTTCAAGGTCCCATTGCTCATTATCCAGGTCGAGAGTCATCAGCGGTTCTCCTTCGTCGTTCATCCCTATCCGGGCGAACAGTATCGGATGCGCGTACACATAGGCCATCACGGCCTGACGTAGGCGTTCGCCATCCAAAGAGCCGTCAAAGCCGAAGCAGAACGGCAGGTTGTAACAAATCTCGCCTTTATGGTCATTACAAACGGCAAAAATGCCAAGTTGGGACGATGAAAGAGGGAAGGTTTGTTTCATATCAAAATGCTATTAATGTCTTTTCTTGTTAATGTGTTGAAGATTGAGCAATTCCGGGTTGACGCGCAGTTGCATCCATCCCCAATGCAGTTGTCGCGACGGGTTCGAGCGCTTAAGGAACTCCATCGTCTCGGTACCGTACATAAACGTATAGCCGCCGACCAATTGGATGTACGGGGTGATGTTCCAGGATGCCGTCAGTTCCAACTCGTGGCCCAAGGAGGGCGAATGGTTAGCAATCTGTGTAGCGATGGCCATATAGTGGTAGGCCGCCTCAAGTTCCACTTGCGGTATTGGATTGTAACGTCCTGCTACAAAAGCGTTTTGCAAACCAGGTGTAAAACCGTACACATACGACTGCATATAGAAGAAGTCCATAGCGCCGTAGAACTTGTGATGGGAACCGAACAACTGGCTGAAGCCGCGGATGGTTTCGTGCCGAATCAGGCCGAGCATACCTTCGGCCGGCACGTTGAAGTTCGGATCACCGCTCAGATAGTCGTAGCCTGCCGTCAAACCCCAATTTTCATCCTCGTACGAGGCCTTGGCACTGGCCATATAGGCCGAGATGGGGATGCCGTGCTCTTCTTTGCCGAATTGGTAATAGAACGAACCCTCAAAAGCCAGTTTCATCGGATGATATTTAAGAAATGCGCCGGCGAATTGTTGATATTTCGTATGATATGAATTGGCATCTCCTGCTTGCATTCCTACGTTCAAGAAGAGCAAAGAAAAGCCGAAGTCGGTCTTGGGGATGTCATAATGATACCACAGGGTTTGCATCGTCTTATAGGGCTGCGAACCGTTCTCGTAGAAGGTGCCGCCGTTCAATCTCTCTCCGTTTTGGTTAAAGCCTGCAATCAGGTGCAGCTGATGGCCGTGCCCTTCATATCCGACTTTGAGAATGTCGTGGGATGACGCCGTCATCGTCCAGTCATCGGAGCCGAGGATACGTTGGTCATCGTAATTGAGTGCCTGGCGTCCTACCTGTAGGAAGAGTCCCTGATGCGATTGCAGGCGGGCCCATCCTTCGTACAAGCGGAAGGATCCCCCACCCTGCTGTCCCCACACGCCTGCGTGCTGGGGCGCGAGCCGCAACGTGAGGAACTTGTACCGATAGTTCAAATTAAGACGGGCACGCTCCATACAAAAGGCGGCATACTCCTTCACTACCACATCCGGTTCCTCCTCTTGCATACCGCCATAGCGAAACTCTCCACGAGTCATCAGGTCCGCCTTAATAGTGAAAGAATGGACATCGTCCGATGCTATCGTGTCCGGATTCTGCGCTTGCGCGGAGAGAGCAACGGACACGAGCAGGCCCATTGTCAGGACCGTAAGTCTAAGATATGGTTTCATTCTAGTCCAAATAGTTTGTTAAACCCTGTCATACTGAAAATGCGGAGTAGGTCTTCACTCAGGTTCACAATCTTGACGCTCTTGCCCTTGGCTTTCTGGTTCTTCAGGACGCTCAGGAAGAGACGAAGGCCGCTACTGCTGATATAGGAGAGTTTCTCGCAATCCAGGACGATGTCTTTGCCGGCTTCCATCAGCGGTTGGAAGTCTATTTCCACCTGTGTAACGGCGGCGGTGTCCAATTCGCCCTCCAGTTTCGCCAACAAGGCATCGTTTTCTTGTGTGATCGTTGTTGTCATACTTGATTATTTTATTAATTTACTGATTGTCAATACATTCATTTCATCTATGCGTTCGTAGTTGATGCTATCCGTAAGCATGCGGACCAGATGGACGCCCAAGCCGCCGACGTTACGCTCTTCCGCGGGAAGATTGATGTCGGCTTCTGGCAGGGCGGTCGGATCGAAGGGTTTGCCCTTGTCGGTGATGCGCAAGCGCACCATTTTGTCATCCCAGAAAGCCTCCACCAACACGTCTCCCGTTCGACCTATCGGGTAGGCGTAGGACATTGCATTGACCACGAGTTCCTCGGCGGCCAATTGCAGATCCTTAATCCTGGTCCCTTCCATCCCCGCATCCTTGGCCACGTCTTGCACAAAGGCATTTAGTTCGGGGATGTGCTTGATGTCACAAGGCAACGTAACAGAACGCATACGATCGAAAGAGTACTGCGGCTTGCGATACTGCAGCGCAAGCATTGTCAGGTCGTCACTTATCTCGGTGGCGCCCGTAAAGTGGCACACCTCGCTCTTCATTGTTGAAATGATGTTCTGCGGGGTCAAATTGTCGGATTGAGCGATCTTTTGCGCCACTTCCAGTACTCGTTGTTCAGTATATTGGTCACCTTTGGCATTTCGTGCCTCCGTGAGGCCGTCGGTATACAACAGGATGGAAGCCTCATCGGGTAGTTGGATCTCTTGCTCCTTGAACACAAAGTTGTCCAACACGCCAATCGGAAGGTTGGAGATCACTTCGATTGATTCAAAACGTTCGGATTTTTCATCATCACCCTTCACAAACAGGAGCGGTGAGCCTTGCCCTGCGTTGCAAAAACGAAGCCGGCCCGTGGGCAAATCAAGCACGCCGAGGAAAAGGGTTACGAACATATCCTTTGAATTGCTGGCTATAACGATTTTGTTCATTGAGGAGACAATCTGTTCTGGCTTGCTCTGGCGGTCGGTCAGCGTGCGGAAAGCACTGCTGACTACGGCCATCATCAACGAGGCGGGCACGCCCTTGCCACTAACATCGCCAATACAGAAGAAGAACTTCTCGTCGCGCAAATGATAATCGTACAGGTCGCCGCCCACCTGCCGCGCAGGGGTCAGCGTGGCAAAACACGCGATATCGTCCCGCACGGGAAACGCATCCTGCAGCAAGCCGCGCTGGATATCTCCCGCCACCCGTAACTCGCTCATAATGCGCGCCTCCGACTCCTCGGACTTGCGCAGACTCTGGAACAACCTGACGGCACTCCAAAAGATGAGTCCCAACAATAGCAAATCCACCAAGATGAGCAACGACGAAATAACAACCAGCCGATGCTGCAGTTTCTCGTTCTGCAGGCGAAGGGTACTCCGCACTTCGGACACCTCCTTGACCCAAGTCATAGGCATATCGGCATAAAACACCGCCATCACCTCCCCATCGGGATCCCACAACGGCATCGCATAGGTCATCACCGAATTGCCGGACTTGTAGTCCTGGTACGGCTCCGTCCAAATGGATTCCTTCTTCGTCACCGCATCTTTGTACCAATCTCGGTTATAGAAGTCCAACGACAACGTGCGGTAATCACCGGTCAGAATCGTGTCGGTATCTCTATAGGCGAACAAGAAAAAATCGCTGACCTTGTTGGGAAAATAGCCGTGGCGGAAGGCAATGCCGCTATTGGAGATGTGCAGATTGCTCTCCAACGTCATCCGGGCCACGGAATACAGACTGTCGGGCAAGCCGTCCTTGATGTACTGTTCGGCCAACTTGGAGAAATTCTGCACGGCAATCTCCACCAATTGTTTCTCCCGCTGTAAACGCCGCTCAGAGACACGTTCATCCAGGGCATTCAACTCACGGTCGGTCTCCTTGGCGTTCTGGCGGACAAAGTAGAGCCGCACGCCATCGTTCACCGCCAACATCAAGAGGATGACGAAAACGATGACCGCACTGTACTGGATGTTTTTCAACCGGAAAGGCGACTTTTTTCTATCCTTGTTTTTCATTAATCATTAAAAACAGAACCATAATATATTAATTTACAGTTCGTTAAAAAAAAAACAAAACCTCTTTCAGCACCTTTAAGGGAACTATCAGGAGTTTATTTTAACAAACCACAAAAATAATAAAAACAATATAAATAATGGGACAGAAAAACGAACAATTCCACTACCAGAATACCGCATAGATCACTACCAACAGCACACAGATGGAGTATGCGGCGATATTGAAGTTCCGGTCGGTCTTGAATAGCGTGCTGGTCGTCGGTATGGCCTTGGGGTCGTCGTCCGTAGGGTTAGTGGCCAGACTCACCATCACGATGATGGCCATAGTGAGGATGCAGGTGTAGAACATCTGGTCCAGGAACGGCATATCGATAGGCAAGAACTTGAGTGCCAGAGCGATAGGAATAGAGAGCACCACGCCTGTAATGGCTCCTTTGTTGGTCGTTTTCTTCCAAAACAGGCCCAGGAGGAAGAGTGCCAGGATGCCGGGACTCACCAAGCCGGTGTACTCTTGGATATATTGGAACATCTGTCCCACATTGCCAAGCAGCGGGGCGATGATGCACGCCACAATCAAGGCGACGGCGGCGGCGATGCGCCCCACGGTCACCAAGTTGGCGTCGCGCCCGATTTTGATGCTCACCTTCGGGGCAAGATAAGGCTTAAAGATGTCCATCGTGAAGATGGTGGCGGTGGAGTTAAGCATCGAAGCCAAAGAGGAGATGATGGCGGCAGCGAGGGCGGCGAGCACAAGGCCCTTCAGCCCGATGGGGATGAAGGTGCTAATGAGCCACGGATAGGCGTTGTCGTTGTTCAGTGCTCCGTTGCCAAGCGTGAAGGCACTCACGGCGCCGTGCGTGTCTTCCGTGAACATCACATAGGCGATGATGCCCGGAACGACCACAATGAACGGGATAAGCAACTTGAGGAAGGCGGCGAAGGCCAGGCCCTTCTGGGCTTCTGGCAGTGACTTGGCGGCCAAGGCCCGTTGGATGATGTATTGGTTGAAGCCCCAGTAATAGAGATTGGCAACCCACAGGCCGCCCACGAGCATTACGATGCCGGGCAGGTTCTTGAACTCGGGATTATCCTTGGAGAGAATCAGATGAAAACGGTCGCCGGCCACGTCGGCCACGTGGCGCACGCCGTGGGCCATATTGCCGTCGGGGCTCACATAGTGCAGGGCCACAAGCGTGGTGATGATGCCACCGACGATGAGCATACCGACCTGCAGCACGTCCGTCCAAGCCACCGACGACAGGCCGCCCCTGAAGGAATAGACTGCCGCCACCACAGCCAGGCCGATGATGGCCGGCACGATCAACGAGCCGTCGCCCGTACCCACGATGGTGTCGATAGCCTTACCGCCAAGGAAGAGCACGGAGGTGAGGTTGACGAATATGAAGAGGCCCAGCCAGAAGACGGCGAGGATGGTCTTCAGTTGCGAGGAGTAACGACGTTCCACGAACTCCGGAATGGTATAGATGCCCTGCTTGATGAAGACAGGCAAGAAGAACTTGGCCACGATGATAAGCGTGAGGGCAGCCATAAACTCGTAGGAAGCTACGGCGAAACCACCCGCGAAGCCCGAACCCGACATCCCGATGAACTGTTCGGCCGAGATGTTGGCCGCTATCAACGAGGCACCAATGGTCCACCAAGGCAGCGACTTACTGGCGAGGAAGTAGTCTTCGGCGGAACGGTTTTTCTTGTTCGTCCGATGTCCGATCCAGATGCCCAATCCGATAATCAGCAGCAGATAGGCGACGAAGATGAGAATATCAATGGTATGGAATGCGGGGTTCATATCTATCTTATTATGGTTTTGATGAAATTCATAAACAACGGATGCGGCTTGAGCACCGTACTTTGGTATTCGGGATGGAACTGCGTGCCGATGTACCAACGTTTGTCGGGCATCTCCACGATTTCCACCAAGTCGGAGTCGGGATTCCTGCCGCTGCAACGCATACCGTGCGCTTCGAAGTCGGGCAGAAAACGATTGTTGAACTCATAGCGATGGCGATGGCGCTCGCGGATATGGGTCTCGCCATAGATGGTCGCGACGCGGCTGCCTGGTTGCAACTCACAGCCGTATGCACCCAAACGCATCGTACCGCCCATCTGGGCCAGATTTTTCTGGCTCTCCATCAAGTCGATGACATTGTTAGGCGTATTGGGGTCCATCTCACGACTGTTGGCGTCGCGAAGACCCAGCACGTCGCGGGCGAACTCGATGACCATCATCTGCATACCGAGACAGATGCCGAAGCAGGGCACATCGTGTTCACGGGCATACTGTGCCGCGAGAATCTTGCCTTCTATGCCACGTTGTCCGAATCCGGGGCAGATGACGATGCCGTCGGCATCCGCCAGTTGTTCCACGACATTATGTTCGTCGATGTGCTCGGAGTTGACAAAATGTATGTCCACTTTGCGATGATGGTAGGTCGCGGCGTGCGACAGACTCTCCAAAATGCTCTTGTAGGCGTCTTGGAGATCGTATTTGCCCACCAGGGCCACACGTATTGACTGCGTTGCCCCTTGGCGCAATTCCAAGAAGTGGTTCCAAGGTCCCGCCGCAGGTGCTTCGCCCACGGGAATGCCCATCTTGCGAAGAATGGCCGCATCCAGACCTTGTCGCTGCATATTGACGGGTACCTCGTAGATACTGGAGAGGTCCTCGCTTTGGATGACGCATTCCAAATCCACGTTGCAGAAGCCGGCGACCTTTTGGCGGAGATGGTCGTCCAGATGTTTCTCGGTGCGTAGGATGAGGATGTCGGGCTGGATACCGTTACTCTGCATCTCCTTGACGCTGTGCTGCGTGGGCTTGGTTTTCAGCTCGTCGGCGGCACGCAGATAGGGCACGTAGGTCAGGTGGACACACACGGCATCACGACCCATCTCCCATTTCAGCTGGCGGATGGACTCCAGATAGGGTGCGCTCTCAATATCGCCGATGGTGCCGCCAATCTCCGTGATGACGAAGTCATATTGCCCCGTATTGCCCAGAAATTGGATATTGCATTTGATCTCGTCAGTGATATGCGGCACCACTTGGATGGTCTTGCCCAAGTAGTCGCCCCGCCTCTCCTTGTCAATCACCGACTTGTAGATGCGTCCCGTGGTCATCGAGTTCGCACGGGTAGTCTGTATTCCCGTGAAGCGTTCATAATGGCCCAAGTCAAGGTCGGTCTCCATACCGTCGGCAGTGACGTAGCACTCGCCGTGCTCATAGGGATTCAGCGTACCGGGATCCACGTTGATATAGGGATCGTATTTTTGGATGGTAATACGGAATCCTCTGTCTTGTAATAATTTGCCAATAGATGCTGAGATGATGCCCTTACCCAAAGAGGAGACGACACCGCCCGTAACGAAGATGTATTTTGCTTGCGTCATAACTGCGAAATTCTGTTTATTCGTATGCCGGTCTTAGGACAGACACGATTGTTACGGGATGCAAAAATATGTTTTTTTTCGATTAAATAGCATTAACGTCTACACAATTATTTGACAACGTATTGAACATGCACTACGGAGTAATTTATCGCTTTTGGGGAGCATCAAAAGAGATACTACCTTTCGTATCGTTTGCCCTACTGGGCGCCATCGCCGATTTCGGCCACATAAAAATCGGCATTATGGCCGAAGCGTTGCGTGTAGGCATCACCCAACGTGCGGATGAACTCCCCTACCCGCTCTTCGGCGATGAGAGTGACAGTGCAGCCGCCGAAGCCTGCGCCAGTCATCCGGCTGCCGAGCACGCCGGGGTGTTGCTGGGCGGCGGCGACCAAAAAGTCGAGTTCGGGGCACGTCACGGCGTAGTCGTCGCGCAGGGAGGCGTGCGAGGCGTTCATCAGCTGACCGAACCGGGCCATATCGCCTGCCTTGAGGGCGGTCACGGCCTCGCGCACACGGGCGTGCTCGCTGACGGCGTGTCGCGCGCGCCGGAGCACGTTACCCGAGAGGTTCCGGGACAGCTTCTCAAACTGCGGCACAGTCAATTGACAGAGGTTTTCCACGGACACATAGCGTCGCAAAATCTCCAATGCCTCGTTGCATTCGGCACGACGCCGGTTGTACGCGGAGTCCACCAATTCACGAGGCTTGTTGGTATTGGCGATCACGAACTTCAGCCCACTCATCTCCAATGGCACCCACTCGTATTCCAACGTGTTACAGTCCAATGCGATGGCATGGTCTTTTTTGCCGAATCCAGAGGCAAACTGGTCCATAATGCCGCAGTTCATCCCCACAAAGGCGTTCTCGGCATGTTGCGCCATCTGCACCAGTTCCAATTGGGTAAAGGGTTCGCCACACAAGGTGTTGAGGGCCACGGCCGTCACCATCTCGATGGAGGCCGACGAGGAGAGCGCCGCCCCGATGGGCAGATCGCCGTGGTAGTGGAAATCGTAGCCGAGGAGATTCCATCCGCGGTCGGAGAACTCCTTGAGCACGCCCAAGGGATAGTCCACCCAAGCATGCTGACGTTGCGCCAGTTGCTCACTCCCAAGCGTGAAGGTGTCGGGGGTGTCGTCGGACTCAAAGCCACAGGAAAAATGGTCAAAGCGTTCAGTGACTGTCAAGTACGTGCCCATCGTGAGCGCGGCGGGGAAAACAAGGCCGCCGTTGTAGTCGGTGTGATCGCCGATAAGGTTCACGCGCCCGGGAGCGAAGAAATGAAGCACTCGGGTTTGTCCATCAAGATGCAGGTCGGTAGGCATAGGAGTGTTTTTTGTGCGGCAAAGATAGTGAAAATTAGGGGAAAGGATTGGGAAATTCAAAATTCAAAATTCAAAATTCAAAAATTGGAGTTGTGAAGAAAGTATTTGATGGGAGATTTATTATTTTTGCGCCCAATAATCAATTCTGATTCTCATGCCCACATTCACCATTCGCCCAGCACGTCCTGACGAGGCTGGCACCGTCCTGGAATACATCCAAAAGCTTGCCCTATACGAGAAACTGCCCAATGAGGTCAGCGCCACAGAGGAGACTCTGTACCAATCTCTTTTTGTACAGCACGACGCCGAGGTCGTCTTCGGCGAGGAAGACGGCACCATCGTCGGTTTCGCCCTATTCTTTCACAACTTCTCCACCTTCGTAGGCCGCAAGGGACTCTATCTCGAAGACCTGTTCGTGCTGCCCGAGAAACGCGGCCTGGGCTACGGCAAGGCCTTGCTACAACACTTGGCCCAGTTGGCCGTCGAGCGCAACTGCGGCCGTATGGAGTGGGTCTGCCTCGACTGGAACCAACCCTCCATTGACTTCTACAAGTCCATCGGCGCCGTGCCTATGGACGAGTGGACCGTCTATCGCCTGACGGAAGAGAAGTTGAAGGAATTTGCAGACAACAAATAACATCCTTATGAAAAAGACAAACACCCCGAAAGTGATATTGGTGACCGGTGCCAGCAGCGGCATCGGATTTGACACCGCGCAAACGTTGGCACGTCAAGGGCATCGCGTGTATGCCGCCGCCCGCCGCCTCGAATTGATGGAACCGCTGCGCGCCGACGGCGTCACCACCCTGCGGCTCGACGTCACCGACGAGCAGTCCTCCGCCGATGCGGTGCAAGCCGTCCTCGATGCCGAAGGCCGTATCGACGTGTTGGTGAACAACGCCGGCTTCGGTTATTTCGGCGCCGTCGAGAATGTGCCCGAAGCGGAGGCCCGCCGACAACTGGAGGTCAACGTGTTCGGTCTGGCACGACTCTGCCGTCTGGTACTTCCATCTATGCGTAAACAGGGATCGGGGCGCATC
This sequence comes from Bacteroidales bacterium, assembly GCA_024685175.1. GTDB lineage: Bacteria > Bacteroidota > Bacteroidia > Bacteroidales > WCHB1-69 > F23-D06. Next base: position 20,410 of record JAIKWD010000021.1, on the reverse strand, counting down.
ATCAACATCTCGTCGATGGCCGGCAAGGTCGTCATCTACTTCGGCGGCTGGTACCACGTCTCCAAGTACTCGGTGGAGGCCCTCAGCGACGCGCTTCGGATGGAGGTGCAGCCCTTCGGCATTGACGTGGTGCTCATTGAGCCAGGCGCCATCAAGACCAACTGGGGCATCATCGCCGCCGACCATCTCAAGGAGAGTTCCACCGGCACGGACTACGCGCCCGCGGCCCTCAACATGGCCGCCACAATGCACAAGATATACACCGGCAATCTGATATCCCGGCCAACGGTCATCACGAAAGCCATCTCCAAAGCCGTGAACCGCCGTCGTCCTCGCGCGCGCTACCTCACCGGCCGCGCCTCACACCTCGGGGTCTTCCTCCACTGGCTGCTCCCCGCCCGCTGCTGGGACGCGATGATGCGAATGGGAGGAAAGAAATGGTAATCCTCTTCAACAAACCATACGGTGTGCTGAGCCAGTTCACGCCCGAGGCGGGACATCGTGCCCTCGACGAGTTCGGCTTCCCTCCGGGCGTCTATGCCGCCGGACGGCTGGACCACGATAGTGAAGGTGCCCTATTGCTGACGGACGACGGGCGACTGATCAAGCAACTGCTGGACCCGAAGAACGCCCACCCGCGCACCTACCTCGCGCAAGTCGATGGGGAAATCACCAAGGAGGCTGTGCAAATGCTGACAAGGGGGGTTGTCATCAAGGGCTACCGCACGAGGCCTTGCAAGGCGGAGAAGGTACTTCCGCCGGAAAACCTTTGGGATCGTGTGCCGCCCATCCGCTATCGTGCCAACATCCCGACCAGTTGGGTTCGGCTCACCCTCACCGAAGGCAAGAACCGCCAAGTGCGGCATATGACCGCAGCCGTGGGCTTCCCGACCCTACGACTCATCCGTGTCCAGATCGGCGACCTGGAATTGGGCACGCTCCAGCCGGGAGAATGGCGGATAGTTGAACAGCATTGAAAAGCTGGATTTAGGAGACGGAAGGAATAATCAAGATGCTGAAAAAGTAATTGGGGAAAGGTGCTAACCCTACCTATAAAACTCCCAATAGTCCGTGTGCCCGTCGGGATAGGTGTAGCTCCATATCAGGCAACGGCGGATTTGGCAGGCGATGTGAAAGGTGGTGGAGCGTCCAATGCCGCGATGTACGCTAGCAATCAGTTTCTGGGCATACTCCGAATATCTTCCTCCTGCGCTATCAAACGTTAAAAACGAAACTTTGAATTGTGGACTTTGAATTCTGAATTTTGAATTTGAACCTCGTCCTACTCCGATACATCTCCCCCACCCTCAAATAGGCATTCGACTCGGGCCATTGGTGATTGGGCGAGTCGGGGAACTTTTGGGTCTCCAAGCAGACGGCGGCGCGATGACCATAGTGGATGCCTCCCTTACCCACAAAGGCGCCATCCAAGAAGTTACCAGTATAGACCTGCATCCCTGGTTCGGTGGTGTAAACCTCCAACGCAATGCCTGTCGCGGGGCATTCGAGGCGCGCGCAGGGTTTGTTGAAATCCCCACGGGTGTTAAGCACCCAGTTGTGGTCGTAGCCGCGCCCGATGCGCAGTTGCTCGAAATCGGCGGCAATGTCGCGGCCAATCGGTTTCGCCTGCCGAAAGTCCATCGGAGTGCCCTCCACAGGAGCCAACTCGCCCGTCGGGATGAGCGTGTCATCTACGGGCGTGTAGCAGTCCGCATCGATCGTGAGCAAATGGTCGAGGATGGAACCGTGCGGGTCACCCGACAAGTTGAAATAGCTGTGGTTGGTCATATTGATAACGGTGTCACTATCGGTGGTGGCCTCGTACTTGATGTCGAGCGCATTATCGTCAGTGAGCGTGTACATGACGCGCACGTGCACCTCGCCCGGAAAACCGCTGTTGCCATCTTCACTGACCAAGCTCAGCACGAGCCGGCTTTTGTCCACCTCGTCCACAGAAAACAGGCGGTACTGCCAGCCGTCAGGGCCACCGTGCAGACAGTTGGGACCGTCGTTCTGTGGTAGCTGGAACGTTCGTCCATCGATGACGACACGCCCGTTGGCCAGTCGGTTGGCATAGCGCCCGATGGCCGCCCCGAAGTCGGAACGGTGGTTTTCGGGCAAATAGTCCTCCACTTTGTCGAAGCCGAGCACTACATCGCACAGCGTGCCCTTGCGATCGGGCACAAGCCACGACACGATGCGTGCACCGATGTTGGTGATGGTAACAGAGAGACCGGAAGCGTTGGTAAGGGTGAATAGCTTAGGCAATGGAAACGGGGGATTAGGACTGTTAAACTATAAGATATAGAATATTAGAACGAAGTATTGAAATTATGACAACTCCTTGACCTCCAATATTCCGTCGCGGGTGGCGGCGATGCGAAAAGCACGATACTCTACCTGATCATCATAAATAAACTGCAACACAACGTGAACGTTGTAAATACGGGCAGTGGGGATTGTCTCAATTTGCCCGTCAGCATTAACTGTATCTATTGTCAATATCGGATCATCCATTTTACGCACATAACTTTGGATATGGAACCGCAAGATGTCGTTAATGCCCGCAAACACGTATTCAAATTGGTTTCGAAGCCGTTGGTTATTGATATTAACCTGTTTGCGATACAGAATGGTACGCTCTTGCTGGAGAGCATTATCGGCTTCCAGATGGGATCTCTTACGCAACTTCAACACCTCTTCAGGAGTCTTGGCGTCATTGATGAAATCCATCCCCTCCTTAATCCAACCTATGGTTTCATCCTTGAAATGGAGCACCGTCTTGTGGTCAAAGAACTTAGACTTCAACCGATAGGCAAACAGGTTTCTCATCATCTCCTTGATACGGTCCTTGAACATATAAGCCACAATCAAGATAATGAAGATGAGCGCAGGATAATTGCCCAGATATTTTTGGAAAGGCAAAGCGATCAGAGTGGATATGAGCATGGCAATGCCTGCCGCGACACCAAATGTGAGCTGTTTGACAGCAGCTCCGTCATCCGAAGTGTCCATTTTGAGGAAAAGGGCACTTTCGATATATTTTTTAAGTTGGCCATGTTTTACCACCAGCTCACGATTCGCCTTATCATCCTCATCAGACACATGGCTATACCCCACCTTCTCTTTGTACTGTATCTCCTTTTGAATCAGGTCAACGAGAAGAGCCCGTCCCTCAGTGGAAGCCATTCGGTCAAGTTTGTGCACGGCGCGCGTCAACTGCACACTTATGATGTGACTCATATATTCATCACCATAAAAGAAAGCCTCCATTCCACCGATGGTTTCCGAAGCCTGAGCAACCAGCTTTCGATATTCCAACGTCACCTGTTGAATACCATCCACCAAGTTTCTACACAGAGAAGGCATAGCCGACTCGTCAGTGCCATGTAGGATCTCCCTTACTGAATTACGAAGGGCGCTCTTAAAGATTGCGCAGAACATTTTAACCTGAAATTCAAGGTCAGTTGAGCCAATCTGATGTGCCAGGAAACTCTTCAATGATTGCTTTAGTTTATTCAATGGAATAGCCTCATCCTCAACCATTTCCAACATTGAAAATTCTGGCGTTATAAGGCGAATGTTCGACTTCACATCGCGATAGAAATGATCTTTCCCATAGGTGCTCGAATTGATATCCAAACTATTGGGAATAAAGAACCAAGTATTGACATTGAAATTACTATTGGCATCGCGTTCACTGCCGGAGAAACCGACTTTAAACTCGATGGAGAACTTGTCATGTATCTTGGTGGTGATATTGATCATAATATTACACTTGTGGCTGCAAAGATAAGAAAAATACTACGCGACTTGCCGTCTCTACAAATCACATACTGCCTTTCATTGTTTCCACGAGCTTTTTGGCACCTCGCTCGTTAAGGCGGTGGCCGAACTTGTCGGACCAGACAATCTCAAAGCCAGCTTTCTCCAACACCGCAGCGTTTTTCTTTGAATTCTCCTTGCCAACCAACTCGTCATCGGAAGAGAACAACGCTATATTGCGACTACCCAGAACAATGTTTTTTTCTTCTCTGAATGTTATAAAGCGCCTAATCATCGGTTCATCAATGACATACTCTGTTTCACCGTTCTCACGCTCGCAGTGATAAGGATGTTTGCCGTAGCCTACTTTGCGAAGGACTGTCTCAATGTTGTACGTAGGATTGACAATCAGCTTGATGGCAGACGAATAATTGGCGAACAACGTGAGAAAACCGCCCATGGAGGTACCCGCAATTATCGCCGGATGAAATGTATTGACCCATTCATTCAGGATTTCCAACGACTCGTATGGATCGGTGGTGAACTCTGGAGCAATCCACTCGTAATCAGTAAGATATTTTCCCAACGAAGATTTGGTCCCCGACTTTGCACCGGAGCCCATCCCATGAACATAAAGGGCGTATGGTTTTTGGATTTCAGGATACATGAGAGTGAATGAGATTTGAGATTTGAGACTTGAGATTTTAGAACTAATGACTAACTACTAACATCAAAACATCCCTTTTATCATAATCACGACAATGACAATAGCGAAGACGAGTTTAATGAAGGTGCCGGCCAGAAAGCCCATGAAACTGCCGAAGGCGGAACGCAGGGCCTGATTAGAATCAGTCTGGTGCATTCGTTCTCCGATATAGGCGCCCGCAAAAGGTCCCAGCAAGATGCCTATAATTCCAAAAGGGCCAATAGTGATGCCTAAAAACGGCAACAAAAAAACAGAGACCAGCAGTCCTATGGTGCTACCCTTCGTACCGCTAGGCGTGCCTCCATATCGTTTGGTTCCCCAAGCAGGGATGACGTAGTCCAACACAGTAATAATCACAGCCAAGATGGCGGTAACGATCAAGAAGGTCGGGGTAAGGTCTTTGTCGAAGCGGGTAAAACTCTGCAAAAGCACTGCCAACCAGGCAAATGGTGGACCAGGGAGTCCCGGCACGACGGCACCCACGATGCCGACAAGGGCTGAGAAGAAGGCTAATATGATGAGAATGGTATCCATGGATAGCAGAGAGCTGTTAGCAAAAGCGGTTCGCAGTTAGCGGTGCAAAAATAGAAAAAAAGAGAAAATTATGTATCTTTGCAGCCTGTCTTTTAAAATTATTAAGAATAATAAAAATATGACACTGCAAGAATTTCAAGAAGACCTTAAGAGAGGCATTCCCAGCACCTTGCCGCAGGCAAAGCCCTACGACCCGACCGTCAACCACGCGCCCAAGCGCAAAGACATATTAACAAAAAAAGAGAAGCAACTTGCCTTGCGCAACGCGCTTCGCTATTTCGACCCGTCGTTGCACGCCCAGCTCGCTCCCGAGTTTGTGAAGGAGTTGCACGACTACGGCCGCATCTATATGTACCGCTATCGTCCCGACTACGAGATGTACGCCCGTCCCATTGACGCGTATCCCGCCAAGTGCAGACAAGCGGCCGCCATTATGCTAATGATCCAGAACAACCTGGACCCCGCTGTGGCCCAACATCCGCACGAGTTGATCACCTACGGTGGCAACGGCGCCGTGTTCCAGAACTGGGCCCAGTACCGCTTGGTGATGAAATACCTGTCGGAGATGACCGACGAGCAGACGCTCGTGATGTACTCCGGCCATCCGCTTGGGCTGTTTCCGTCCCACAAGGACGCCCCGCGCGTGGTGGTCACCAACGGTATGGTCATCCCCAACTACTCCAAGCCGGACGATTGGGAGCGGATGAACGCCCTCGGCGTGAGCCAGTACGGCCAGGGCGTTGTAGCGCTCCCAGTCGTCGGGCTTCGAGTAGTTCGGAATCATCATGCCGTTGGTCACCACCACGCGCGGCGCGTCCTTGTGGCTGGGATAGAGTCCCATGGGGTGGCCGCTGTACATCACCAGCGTCTGCTCGTCGGTCATCTCGCTGAGGTATTTCATCACCAGGCGATACTGGGCCCAGTTCTGGAACACGGCGCCGTTGCCGCCGTAGGTGATGAGCTCGTGCGGATGCTGCGCCACAGCGGGGTCGAGGTTGTTCTGAATCATCAGCATGATGGCGGCAGCCTGACGGCACTTGGCGGGATACTCGTCGATGGGGCGGGCGTACATCTTGTAGGTCGGGCGCAGACGGTACATATAGATGCGGCCGTACTTCTGCAGCTCCTCGGCGAACTCCTTGGCCAGCATCTTGTGGTGCTTGGCGGGGAAGTAGCGCAGGGCGTTGCGGATGGCCAGCTTCTTCTCGGCAGGCGTCAGGATATCCTTGCGCTTGGGAGCGTGGTTCACTGTGGGGTCATAAGGTTGGGGTTCGGGCAGCGGATCGGGGATACCGAGGCGCAATTCATTCTGGAATTCTTCGAGTGTCATATTATCTAATGCGTTAATGTGTTAATGCGTTAATGTGTTAGTGTTTTTTGCTTCCTACAAAATGGCGTGTGACAGATTGCCCTTGCGAGACATCGTAGTAGGTGAAGAACAGGCTGTCGCCCTTGATGCTTCCACCCCACTCGCTGTGAGGATTCTCCGTGGTCGAGGCAAACGTGCCTTCAGGGGTGCAGGTCACCGGGAAATTCTGGCCTATAAATCCAACCACCAGTTCCTTGTCGCCCTGCTTGGCGACCGTCAGCGTCTCGTCGGTGTATACCGTGTCGAACTGATGGTCCGACCCCGAGGAATAGTGGAAATTGTAATATCCCTCATAGGTGCCCACCCACGCATCGCGATAATCGTTGTCCTTGTCGCCGCAAGCGGCAAAAACCGCCAAGCAAGCGGCAAGTGCCGGAATCAAGAATCTAACTGTTTTCATCTCCTTTTTATTTTTTTATTGTTGTAATCGGGTGCAAAAATACGAAAAAAAACCGACCCCGCAAAAAAAAATACAAAACCCCTCTGTTCTACCATTGTTTAACCATTGTTCAACCATTGTTTAACCATTTTTATGGAAGAACAATGAAAGAACAATGAAAGAACAATGAAAGAACAGAGCAACAGCTGAACTGCCGGAACGGGGGTCAGAGCTGGAGCAGGAGGCCGACGGTGAGGCGCGGGAGGAGGACCTTGCCGACGGCGGGGTCGGAGCCGAGACCGTTGAGGCGGTAGCGGACATAGATGCCGTACCAGTCGTTGACGAGGCGGGTGACGACACCGAAGTTCCAGCGGTAGTCGGTGAGGGCGTCGAGGTTAGAGTAGTTGTAGTTAATCCCTTCTGAGGGGACGGCAGTGGGCACGTCGGCCTCGAAGGTGTAAGAGTTGGTGGCGAAGCTGCCGTAGATGCCGAGGTCCCAGTGGAGGCCGTTGCCGCCAATCATGCCGCCGGGAACAAGACGCACACGCTGGAAGATTTCGAGGCCATATTCGCGGACGACGGCCTTGCGGGTATCGATGTCCTTGTAATTGTTGATGGTGTTCTGGGTCATACCGAGGGTGCCTTCGAGGTCGTTGACACGAGCATCGTTGAAACGGTAGTGGGAGGAGGTGAAATCGAGGCTGACACCGAGGCAGTAGGCCTTGCTGAAGGCACGGAGGATGCGGATGCCGAAGGTGGTGGAGGGTGACCAGAAGTTGGTGGTGAGCTCGGCGTCGTCAATCTTGATGGGGAGGCCGAGGCCGAAGTAGACATTCCAGCGCCAGGTGTTGTTGCTGCCCCACTGGGAGGTGACGATGTCGCCGTTGCGGCCCGTCAGGGTACCGGTGATGGCCTCATCGCTGACCTCGGGCCAGAACGTGTAGTCGCTCAAGCCCTGATATTTGACATATTCGTCGCGGCTGAGGATGAGGCTGTCGGTGTAGCCGTCGAGGTGGATGATGAGGGTGCGGTTGAAGAGGGCATTCTTGGAGAAGGTGACGGTGTCGCCCTGGTCCATATAGGCGATGTCGAGTTTCCCATAGTAGGTGAGGCGATGGTCGTCGGGACGGCGGAAGGCGTAGAAGAGGTTGGAGCGCTTGACGGGGCGTGTGGGAACAAGGCGGATGGTGTCGGCCTCGGAGACGAAGTGGAAAGAGGGAGTTGCTTGATTGCCTGATTGCTTGATTGTCTGAGTGAAGAAGTCGGCCTGGGGGACACCATAGCCGAAGGAGTAGTCGGCATAGGGGTAGAGGTCGGCGCTCTGCTCGATGAGGTGGAACATCTCCATAGCGGTCTTGCCGGGCGAGGCCTGCCAGGCGCAGGCGGCGAAGCCGGCCACGAGGGGGCAGGAGAAGGAGGTGCCGTGGACGTAGTGGTAGGCGGTGTCCTTGCCGGTATTGGCGGTGCGGGCATAGCCGAAGGCGCAGACATTGGGCTTCAGGCGGCCGTCGGCAGAGGGGCCGAAGGAGCTGAACTCGATGTGGTTGTACTCGGTGAGGCTGTTCTCGATGCCACCCACGCAGAGCACGCTGTCGGCGTCGGCGGGGGTGATGATGGTCTTCCACTGCTTGTCGTCGGCCTCGTTGCCGGCGCTGTTGACGACGAGCATACCCTTACGGGCGGCGAGATTGCCGGCTTTGGCCACATAGGAGGTGCCGTCCATGTCCTTGGTATAGTGGTGCTCCTTGCCATAGCCGAGGGAGGAGGAGATGATATTGGCGCCGTTGCGGTCGGCCCATTCCACGGCCATCTGCCACCAGACCTCTTCCTTGAAGGGCTCGGAGTTGATCTCGGTGCGGGCGAGGAGGAACTCGGCGCCTGTGGCGAGGCCGAGGTCGCGGTCGCCCATGCGGCCGGCGATGCAGGAGAGCGTCATGGTGCCGTGGGAGTCCCAGCCATAGACATCTTCCTTGTCCTTGGGGAAGTTCCAGGTCTTGAGAATCTGGTGGTTGTCGCGGAGGTGCTTGAAAGCCATGTGGGTGTTGACCTGCGGAAAACCGCCGTCGAAGACGGCGATGCGGATACCCTTGCCGTCAAAGCCTTTGTCGCGGAAATGCTGGCCGCCCATGCGGACGAGCTGCGCCTCGATGGGGCCGTCGACGGTGGCGATGTCGAAGAGACCGGGGAGTTCGGGTGACTGAGTGACTGAGTGGCTGAGTGGCTGAGTGGCTGACGCGAGCTGGAGGCCGTCGGCGGCAATAGGCTGGACACGAAGGACATAGGGAAGAGCCTCGATGGCAGCAATCTGGTCGGGGGTGGCCATGACGCCGAGGGCGTTCATCCAGCGGCTGGCGCCGATTTCTTCAGTGGCCAAAGAGCTGACTCCCTGCTCATAGGCGGCACTGACGGGGTAGTTGGTGATGTCGTAGAGGTCGGCACCGCATTGCTGGTAGCGCTCGATGGCTTTGGCGTCGAAGTAGGCGTAGGGGTCGAAGGTGGTGCCGGCCTTGTCGGCAAGGAAGACCCAGTAGGCCTGTTGGGAATTGAGAATTGAAAATTGAAAATTGAAAATTATTAAAGCGATAAACGAGAGTTTTTTCATTTTGTTTCGGTTTTAAATTATTTTAAGATCGTGTGAAGGATTTCGTGGCTGTGGAAATGGGAGAAGCCGCTGAGATGGAGGTGATAATAGGTGAGGAGGGCATTGATAAGGGCGGTACGTTCGTCGAGCGAGGAGTGCAGGGGAGTGCAGAGGAGTGCAGGGGAGTGAAAGGACAATAGATATTGGTGGAGTTTTTCGGAGAGGGATGGCGAGAGGGTGGTCTCGGTGGGGGCGGAAACGAAGCGGCCCTCCTGGAGGTCGAAGTAGGGCTCACGCACGGAGTGATTGTCGAGGGGCTCGATGCCGAGGTGACGGGCGACGGTGAGGAGGAAAGTTATCGGAAAGTGGGTAGTGGGTAGTGGGTAGTGGGTAGTTGTTGCATCGACATAGTCGAAGAGTGCGGGCATGGGTTCCGCTTCGCGGAGGGCTTTGTAGAGGACCTCTGTCATGAAGAAACGGAGAGCGTTTTCTATTGGGGAGTGCAAGGGAGTGCAAGGGAGTGCAAGGGAGTGCAAGGACGATACCGTTGATGACTGGCGGAGGGAGAGTTCCTTGATGTAGTTGAGGTCGGTTTTCTCATTATTATACACCACCATATCGAGGCTGGAGAGAGGTTGCAGGAGGTTCTGTTTCACACGTCCTCCCCTACCCCGAACGCCCTTTATAATATAGGAGCGCACGCCCAGTTGCCGCGTGAACACCTTGGCCACCACCGACGACTCGGAGTAGGGCGTGGTGTGGAGCACAAGGCCGGAAGTATGTACTAATGCGTTAATGTGTTATTGTGTTAGTATAATTATCGCACAATTAGGATTTTGGCGACAGAGCGGTTGTTGCCTTGGGCGTCGGAGGCGAAGACATAGTAGACTCCCGAGGCCACGCGCTCGCCGCTCTGGGTGCGGCCGTTCCAGATGGCCTGACCACCATTGGCGGTGGTGGAATAGACCGTATGTCCGGCGGCGTCGGTGATGTGGACGATGCCGTTGCGGGTGAAGCCCTTGATGGCGATGGGGCCGTCGTAGTCGGGACGCACGGGGTTGGGGAAAGCATAGACATTGTCGAGCGGGAAGGACTCGGCGTAGGTAGCGGTAGAGCGATAGACCTGCAGGCCATAGTCAGTGCCGACATAGACCTCGCCGGTGCGCTCGTTGATGGCGAGGGAGACCACCTTGTTGGAAAACAGAGGGCTGTTGGCCGCAGTGAAGTGCTCTAGCTGGTCGAGGCCGTTGGCGGAGATGAGGTAGAGGCCGCCGTTGGCGGTGCCCACCCATTTGCGGTTGGCGCCGTCGACGACGATGGCGGTGATGCTCTCGTAGGCCATGAGGTATTCGGCAAACTCGCCGTTGGAGATGGTGATATTGCTGCAGGTGACGGGCGACACCTCGCCGTTGCCGCCACTCTGGAACGCCTTGTAGCCGTCGTAGATAACCTTGATGCCTTTATTGGTGCCCACCCAGAGGTTGCCATTCTGATCCTGCACGAGATCCGTGACGGCATCGGTGGAGAGTTTGCTGCCGTTATTGGGGTTCACACGGGCCATGAGGTTCTTCCCGTCGTGGACATAGATGACGTTGCTACGGCCACAGAACCACTTGAAGCCGGTGATGCTGTCGCAGACGAGCTTGTCGACCTCGGGAGTGGACACCATCGCTTGGGTGGAGAACTTCTCCCAGGTGCCGTCGGTGCGGCGCACGGCAAGGGCATGGGTGCTGTGGGAGTTGAGCACCCACAGGTCGCCCTGACGGTCGAAGGCCACAGCGCCGGTGTTCAGACGGCTATAGGAGCCCGAAGTGTAGGGCACCAGAGCGCCACCAGTGGTGGAGGCATCATAAAACGTCTGCACCTGGTTGTCGCGGATGGAAGCCAGCCCATAACCCCAGAGGGCAGCCACCAGCTCGTGGGTGTCGCGGGGATTGACGGCCACATCGACGAGGTCGGACATGCCGTCGAGCATGCCGTTGCTCTTGTCGAGGAGACTCCACTGGCGTCCCACGGCGGTGAACAGATTGGGGGTGAGATAGGCGTTGGCATAGGTCGAGGTGTGGCCTCCCGGACAGAGCATCATACGGTAGTTGAAAGGCACGAGACGGTAGGTATTGTCGGCCGAGGAAGGACCCTCGGGGCAGTGGTATTCTTCCGCCCCATCCCTATGGATTCCTATGATGCCCTCCCACTGGTGGGCCACCCAGAGTGTGCCGTCGGAGCCATAGACGGCATCGTTGGGTACGAGGGCACCCCAATAGTAGGTACCGACTGCGCCCTGATAGGTCATCGCGGCATCATAGGTCTTCACTTCGCCGTCGGCGCTGATGGCCAGATAGCCACCGCCTGCATGAAGCGACTTCAGCTCGCCGGAATATATCTTGACAAAGCCTGTGTCGGTTTTATGGTAGATGTCGTCCACGTCGGGCATATAGGTGTGGCAGGCTGCCAGCAGATGGCTGCCGACGGTCGCCATTTCAAAGACATTCTTCCCGTCGAGGCGGTGGTCGATATTCCAACGGTCGCTGATGGCAGGATGCGTCTCGCCGCGAGACAGGCGTTTGAGACCTTCGCCAGTGGCCGCATAGATGCTATCGGACAGGAAAGCCAAATCATAGACCGGGGTATAGGCTCCGCCGGCTCCGAGATACCAAGTTTCTTTGATTTCCTGACGGTCAATGTTCACCACCACCACGCCGAATCCGGTGGCGAGGTAGGCCCGGCGGTTGGCAAAACGCACGTGGTAGATGCTCTTGTCGCCCGAAATCTCGCTGCGCTTGATGTCGGAAAGGTTGAAGGTATGACCGTCAATAACGAGGTCGACATTCGAGTTGTTGTAGGCCACCACCAGGCATTTGGTGACTGGGTCGTAGTCCAACGCCGCGATGCCCACATCGCTCAATCCGTTGCCCTTGCAGAGACGTGTGAGGGTGTTGTCGTCGAAATCATAGCAGAAGACCCCATCACGGGCGCCGGCATAGATGCAATCGCCGGCATGGGCCACATGGTTCACCCACGAGTAGTCGAGACAGTCGCGCCAATGACCGACGGCGGTTTGGGCCGTTGCGGAATTGAAAAAAGAAAAAAGAAAAATGAAAATGATGCCGACGCAGACAATGCTGCGCAGGCAACTGACCACCGACCGCTGACAACTGATAACTTTCATAGGGTTTCTTTCTTCAGGAAAATGAACTGATAGAGCACTGCCAGCAGGGCTGTGACCATCGTGCTGGCAACGGTGGCGATAATGACGCTGCCGAAACTGTAGAATCCGAATAGTTCGACGGTGAAGAACACCAGATAGAAGGAGGCCAAAAGAATGAGCAGATAGCTGATAAAATACTGGGGAGAGACGCTAAAGATGCTGGGGATGGAAATCGTCACTGGTTCGCCACGAGTCAGAATACGGTCGGCGAAGAGGATGCGCATCATGGCCACCACCGTACAGGCCAACGCATGGAATCCCAGCATGTTATTCATAATATCCAACAGAAGGCCTGTGCCGAAAGCGATGAGCAGCAGCGGTATACGTTTCGTGTCTGTGGGCAACATCAGTATGGCCAACAGATAGAGCATGGGCATCACATAAGAACCCAGGTACACTTGGTTGAGCACCAGCAGCTGAATGAGTATCAGCAGAGCAAAACGTCCTATTATTCTCCAAGTTTTTTTATTCATACTCAAACAATCACACTTAAACAATCAAGCAATCAAGCATTCTCACAATCATTTCACTCCTTCCACCTTATAACCAGCCTCCTCGAGCATCCGCAGCACACCCTTGTCGCCACAAAGGTGGGCGGCACCGACGGCGAAGAAGGTGGGAGCCTGGCGCATGATATCGGGCATAGCCTTCACCCAGTTGGCATTGCGATTGTAGATGAGGTTGTCATTACTCTCGGGCGTGGAGGCGCAGGGGCCTTCGCTTTCCTCGTTGGTGACATCGAGCAGCAGGTCCAAGTCCTGAGAGAAATAGGCTGCGGTGACAAATTCGGCCATCTCGACGACATCGTCGAAGTTGTCAACCAAGCACATGAGTTCCTCCACCTGTTTCTCCAACGAGCTGCCATAGAGCACCTCAACTTGAAAATCAACGATTTCGAGTCCTTTAATCTCCATCCCCTGCTTCTGAGCCAACAGTTGCAGATGGGAGTCTAACAGGTCCATCGGATTGAAGTTGGGGGATTTTTTTATAAAAGCGAAAATGGTCAGTGTTGACGACAACGCCGTTGGGGTCATCTTGTCAAACTGCGCCACCAGCATGGGGTTGGTCATATCGGCACCTATCGTTTCACGCATCAAGGCGTTGACACGGTCCATTTGCTCTTTGGTGAGCAAGGAGCTGAGGGTTGTGCCCTCGGGCAGGAGTTGGGCTTTCTCGAGCTTGTCTCGGTTTTCTTCGCTTAAGGCATCCTGCATATCCAGTTCACCATAAATCTGTTTGCAGCTGGCGAAGGCGTCCTTGAAGCCGGGGATGCTGTCGGCAAAAGAGCCGGGAGCCAGATGGTAGGTGCCCACGATATAGCTGGGCTTGGTGAGTCCGTTGCCGGAAATCCTGTAGAGGAGCTGGGCTTCGCAAAAGGAAAATTGGAAACTGAAAATGGAGATTACGGCTATCGCCCAAAAAAATTTTTTCATAATGCCTGGATTTTATTATTCATTATCACGTTTTTCTGTTCTGTCCATCAAAGACTTCATTTCCTGACCGAAACGGTCGTTGATGATATAGACGTGGTCGAGCTTGTTGAAGTCGGTGGCGAGACGTATTTTGACAATATAGAAGCCACTTCCCGAAAGGTTTTCGGCCTCCATCACATAGCCCACAGGAATCCCTTCGGGGAAATCGTTGGCAAGACCCGAGGTGATGATGGTGTCTCCTTGGAGGAACTTGTGTGTCGTCGGCACGTCAATCACCTGCGCATAGCGGTAGTCGGCACCGTCCCACACCAGCGAGCCGCTGATGCCTGTGCGTTTCACCTTGACACTGTTGCGGCTGTCGCTGTGCAGTACCGGCATAATGGTAGCGAAGTTTTCCGACACCGACATCACCACACCCACGATGCCATCGGGCGAGATTACTGCCATATCGGGTTTTATGCCATGAGAGCTGCCCTTGTTAATCATCACGTAGTTGTTCTGCTGGTTCCACGAGTTCTTGATAACCTGAGCTTCTGTATAGCTGTAGCGCTGGCGGTAAGTGGTGTCGTTCACCGTGAACACACTGTCGTTGTATTTGATATACGACTCTTCGAGCTGCGCCCTCAGGCGGGCATTCTCCTCTGCCAGACGGTCGTTCTCGCTTTTCAGCCCGAAGTAGCCGCTGATGCTGTGCACTCCCTGGTACCAGCCACCGACGATGCTGTTGGTCCACGAGATGAGCTTCGAACTCTGGTAGTAGCTGGTGCGCGACATCAGCACCACGCTCACTATCACCAGCAGCAAAAAGACCACCACGTAGTCGTACTTCTTCAGCAGAAATATCAGCCTATTCTTATTCAAATTATTTTGTTTAAAAGGTTTAAGAGGTTTAAAAATTTAAAAGGTCTTCGCCCTTTTCATCCTTTTGAGCGAAGCAAACCTTTTTAACCATTTTAACCCTTTAAAAATTTCTCTATCACATTGCGGGTTTCATTCACGGCACGCTGCAGGTCGTCGTTCACAATCGTCACATCAAATGCAGGGGCCTGCTTCAGCTCCTCGGCGCTGCGGCCGAGGCGTTTCACGATAGCCTCCTCGCTGTCGGTGCCACGACTGCGCAGACGCTGTTCCAGCACCTCGATGCTCGGTGGCATCACGAAGATGGAGAGGGCGTCGGCTCCGAAGTATTTTTTGATATTGCGGCCGCCGTTCACGTCGACATCGAAGACGATGACCTTGCCCATGTCCCAGATGCGGTCAATCTCGCTCTTCAGCGTACCATAGCAGGTGCCGCTGTAGACCTCCTCCCACTCCAGAAACTCATCTTTCGCCACACGGGACATGAACTCCTCCTTGCTGAGGAAATAATAGTCCTGCCCGTTGACCTCCTCGCCACGCGGAGCACGCGAGGTGGCGGAGATGCTGAAGTCGAAACAGTCGAAGCATTTCATCAGCTCCTTGATAATAGTGGTCTTGCCACATCCCGACGGCGCAGAAAACAAAATCGCTTTACCCATAACATTAACGCATTAACACATTAACGCATTCAAAACTTCTTGTCAAACACCTTGAAGAACGACTGCACCGCCAACGAACTGTCGTCCCACTTGTACTGCGCCGACACCTCGTTGACACAAAGCAGGGCCTCGTCGCGGGTGTCGATGCTGTTCAGGCGGAGGATAAAGTCGTTATAAGCCTTCATGTTGTTGTGGAACAGCTCGCTCATGAAGCTGAACTTGTCGTTGATGTTGATGACGGTACGCAGGTCGGAGACTTTTTTGCCGGCATCTATCCCACTTTCCATTCGGGGTTCCCCATTCTCCACACCTCCAAGTTTCTCGCCCAGCGTGCGCACCGAGGGTTTCAGCTGCTCTCCCAGGCTCGGGGAGTTGCCGCGATGCGATTGAGGCGAGTGCAGATAGTCGAGCAGCGACGCCTGCACACCTGCCTTGGATGCCGATTCGGGTTCGGGGGCGGGAGTCTCAGGAACCACTGAGGGTTCGGGAGCCTCCGGGGTTTTCGGAGACTCCGAAACCACAGGAGTCTCCGGTTCAATAATCACCTCGTCGAAGAGCAGGCTGTTTCCGTTGGCCTCCAATTCCTCCATCTTGGGCATCTCGGCGACAGGAGCCTCAGGTGCCGGAGCGGGCTCCGGCTCGGGTTCGGGTTCAGGAACGACGACAGGCTCAGGCTCAGGAGCAGGTTCAGGCTCCGACTCGGGGACGACTTCAGGGGCAGCAGGCTCCGCCACACCCATGGCCGCCATCGTGGCCATCACCGTCGACGAGAGCATCTCCTCGTCGGGCATCTCCGCCTCGGGCACCATCTCATTTCTTTCCTTCCCCGTCTCACACGCCTCTTCCCCTTCGTCGCAGAGTCGCAATGCAACATCGTACAGCCGACGCAAGTCCTCCAGCAAGAGGTCTTTCTCTATACGACTCACCTCTTCCGGACGACCCACAATACGATTGGCAATGGCACACAACCTTTGCATGCCCTCAGTCAGTTCTTTGATGTTATCTTTCATAGATTCTATTTGTTAACTCTTAATTCTTAGCCATTTGCACCATCACAGCGGTACTTTTTCCAATTGTAAAAGTAACATATTTTTTCTTCTCATGCATATATAATATAAAAAAGTTATCAAACCATACGGTTGATAACTTATTATCTTCTTATCTCTTGGCACTTACGCCAGAGGGATTCACGTTCTTTCACCTCTCACTCCCGGCTTAACCTTGTCACCTTGTCGACATCGTTCGGCTCTGGGTCATCGGGGATGTATGTCACCTTTAACAGTGCCGTATCTCTAAGGAAATCAATGCTTCCCACCTGCACCTTCACAATGTCAAGTCCCGTGCGTTCACGCAGGTCGGCCATCAGTTCCTCCCGGCGGTCGGGCTTTATCAGGTCTATCTTCTCGTAGGTAATGATTTTCTGTGCCTTACGATTCGCCATACCAACAGCCTCCAACACCCATACGACGAGGATGAACAGCACATTGACAGAGACAAACGACACATAGCTTGTGGCCATCCCCGCACCGTTGATGATGCTGATGCCGATAAGCACAAAAAGATAGGTCATCTCTCGGATGGGCAACTGCTCCGTCCGGTAGCGTATCATGCTGAAAATGCCGAACAAACCGAGGGCGATACCCACCTCCACCTTCATATTCTGCAACAGGTACAGGATGAAGAAGATAGCCATACTGAAGAGCATATAGGTGAAATAATAGTCTCCCCGACGGCTCTTGCGGTAGTAGAAGAAGTGAGTGATTATCCAGCATACCAGCAAGTTGACGCCGAAGAGGATAAGCATCCTCCAGAGGCCTGGCCCATCAAAGAACGGCACCCCAAGGAGTTCTATCGACTGGTCGCCCACAGCGAATTCCTTTGCAATTTCAGGATCAAATTCAGGCATATCAAATAGATTAATAGGTTAAAAGATTATCAATATACAAAAGTGAAGGTTTAAATCTGTTCCTCTTGGCCGTCGGGTCGGTAAGCGCGGTGCCGATGCAGTATTTGCTCATTCTCTGTGGCTGTATATGCATCTCGTGCAGCGTCCTCTCCATCTCCGACATCGGGGCACCGGCCTCGCGCTTTACCTCGACAACCAGGATTCCGCTGATGTCGGCATCTACGCCTGTGGCGCGGTTATGGAATCTAATCCCGCGGTCAATAGTCACCCTCTCTTTCTTCCCTTTGTCCACCAGCGTGACGCGCTCGAACCTGTTCTCCAGACAGGCATGCAGGGAATGGAGAATCGAAAATCGAAAGTTATAGGGGGTGTGCGCCTCCACAAACTCCCGCACTTCCGCCACTTCTTCCACATGGTCGAACATCGTCACATCCATCGGAATCCTCACCTTACTCGTCCTACCCTTGTTGTCTTTGTTCTTGATTTCGAAGAAGGTGGTATCGGAGGAACGGTAGGTGCGCACCCGCAACTTCTGCCGGTTCCGCTTCCCGTTGTGGTGCATTGTATACATCGCCAGGTCGTCGGTGTCGAAATAAAGCGTGCGGTAGGGAGCTATCCTGTTGCCTGCCGCTATCTCCTGCACCCGGTAGCCATCGGTCACCCTCCCCAGCAACTCCTCCATCACGTCGGCGGAAGCCAGATACTTCCGGTCCACACGGTTCATCAGCCGCACCGCCTTTGCCTCCTCAAGCCCGATAGCCTCCATCTGATCCAAGATACTCATTTCATTCTAGACATTAACGCGAGCCATATTCAAACGTCTTCACCGATTCCAACTTCCCGTTGGGTTTGTAATTATATTGTTTAGCCTTGGTGCCGTCGGCGTTATATTCAAACTTCTTGATGCGCGTGGCACGATTATTGTGGTCATATTCAATCTCCCGCGAGCATTTGAGGTTTGTCCCTTCATACTCATAAACCGTACGTTTCTTCTGCCCATAGGAGGCATACTCTATCTCCTCCACCTTGCGGCCCAGCTCGTCATAGGTCGTCACATGGTCCAAGTAAGGAGCGTTGCTCCCAGGCCGCTGGTTCCACTCCCTCACCACGAGGTTCTTCCTCCGTTCGCGTTTGTCCGGCTTATCGCTTTGGGCATACACTTCCACCCCGCCTACCAAACAGAACAACAACATTAACAGGACATATCTTCTCATAACGACTATGAAATCGAAATGCAAAAATACGAAAAAAAATTGTATCATATCATTTTATTTCTTATCTTTGCATTTCAATTTTCATGCGGATGTAATACATAACAGGCTAATTATAAAATAATAAACAATTATATTAATACCATTTATGAAAAAATCATTTTTCACCCTCTGCATCACGGCGCTTCTGCTCTTCGTCGGCAGCGCGAATGCACAGAAGTATGAGTACAAGACCTACCCCAACGACCCGCTGAACATCCGCGAGTACACGCTGAAGAACGGCCTCAAGGTGTTCATGAGCGTCTACAAGGACGCTCCGCGCATCCAGACCTACATCGCCGTGCGCGCCGGCTCGAAAAACGACCCCGCTGAGACCACCGGCCTCGCCCACTACCTCGAGCACATGATGTTCAAGGGTAGCCAGAAACTCGGCACCACCGACTGGAACCGCGAGAAAGTGGAGCTCGACAAAATCGAGGCCCTCTATGAGGTCTACCGCAAGACCACCGACGACAAACGCCGTGCCGAAATCTACCACCAGATTGACTCCATCAGCTATGTAGCCTCGACCATCGCCATCGCCAACGAGTACGACAAGTCGATGACCGCCATCGGCTCCGAGGGCACCAACGCCTTCACCTCCAACGACTACACCATGTATGTCGAGAACATCCCCGCCAACATGCTCGAGACCTGGGCCAAGGTGGAAGGCGACCGCTTCCCCAACCTCGTCCTCCGTCTCTTCCACACCGAGCTCGAGGCTGTCTACGAGGAGAAGAACATCAGCCTGGCACAGGACGACCGCCGCGTCAACGAGGAAATGATGCGCGCCCTCTTCCCCCACCACCCCTATGGCACTCAGACCACCCTCGGCACCATCGAGCACCTCAAGAATCCCTCGATGACCAACATCTACCGCTTCCACCACACCTATTATGTGCCTAACAACATGTGCATCGCCCTCGCCGGCGACTTCAACCCCGACGAGGCCATCAAAATCATCGACAAATACTTCGGCAGCTGGGTGCCCGGCAACGTGCCCGAGTTCCACAAAGTGAAGGAAGAGCCCATCACCAGCCCCATCATCCGCCTCGTCAACGGTCAGGATCCCGAAAGCCTCACCATCGCCTTCCGCATCGAGGAGGGCAACGGCAGCCGCGACGCCCTTCTGGCACAGGCTATGGAGTATGTGCTCAACAACGGCAGCTGCGGTCTCATCGACCTCAACCTCAACCAGAAGCAGCTCTGCCTCGGTGCCTATGCTGGCACCTACACCCTCAACGACTATGCCGCCTTCATGCTCGGCGGCCGTCCCACCCAGGGCCAGAGCCTCGGCCAGCTGCGCGACCTGTTGCTCGAGCAGGTGGAGCTGCTCAAGCAAGGCAAGTTCGACGAAGACCTCATCAAGGCCGGCATCAACCAGCTGAAGCTCCAAATCATGAAGCAAGCCGAGAGCAACAACAGCCGCGCCTCGCAGATGGCCTACGCCTTCGTGCAGCACCAGACCTGGGACCAGGTGTGCAGCGAAATCGATGAGCTGGCCAAGATTACGAAGAAAGACATCGTCGACTTCGCCAACCGCATCTGCAAAGACAACAACTACGTCATCGTCTTCAAGCACCAGGACACCCCCGACCCTGTGGCCAAGGTGCAGAAACCTGCCATCACCCCCATCAGCGTGAACCGCGACAACGAGAGCCCCTTCCTGGCACAAGTGAAAGCCGACGCTGCAAAGGCCAAACCCATCCAGCCTGTCTTCGTCAACTTCAAAAAAGACCTGCAGAAGGGCAAGTCCGCCAAT
>JAIKWD010000036.1 GCA_024685175.1 Bacteroidales bacterium | reverse complement strand
TGGGCAGTATTGCCCAGAAGTACCGATTGATGACGGACCAGGTGCAGGATTTCACGCCCACGCCGATGACCTTTGCCACGGCGCTTTACTATTTGGGGTACAATCCATACACGGGCGACAAGGTGCACACAGCGAAAACCGCACAGGAGCGCCACGACCAACACATCTTCTTCTTCCCGAGGATTCCGGAGAATCGCAAGCGTATTGCGCAGTTGACGGGGAGAAGAAATGGACAGCGGGAAAATGGGCGATAAAACTACCCAAAAGCGACAAACCACTACCCAAAAGGCTATTCTCAACTACCCAAAAGAGCATCCCAAGGCAACGAGGCAGGAAGAGAACGCAAAAAACTAATAACGCTAAGGTGGAATAAACTAATAGCACTCCCCCCCTACACGGACGGCATGGTCGCACCGCCACAGGTTATCAATATGGAAGCCATGACGGGCTTGGGTAGAATGTGGGGACTATATTGAACACCGCCTCACTCGCCACGTTGCATAATCCCCTACTTTCGCAGCTCGCGCACCGGGAATTTGAAATAGGTCTCCGGATAGGGTTCGTTCACCAAGGTGAAGTGCCACCATTCGCAGTCGTACGGCTTGAAGCCGTGCTTGAGCATGACCCTGCGGAGAATCATGCGGTTGTCGAATTGCTCGGCAGTAATGGTGTCATTGGGGCGATAGGTGCCCGTTATGGGGTCACCACCGCAATCGGGATGACTCTCGCGACCGAATTGCACGATACCAAAGATGTCCCCAAAAGAAGTCCGGACATCAGCAAGACGAACAGATTTGTTTTTCACATATTAGGATAATGTTTTTTATCGCTGCAAAAGTACATTTTTTATATTTGTTGACTCATCTCACTTCCGGCCGAAATCGGCAGGGATCTCACCCCAGAGAGGGGTATTCCACTTATAGATAGGCGTATTATACGTGTTGTTCTGGAGCCAAGTCTCCGCCCGGACCAAGAGATCGAATAGCACGGCATTTTCCTCCGTCGGCAGGACGATGGATTTGTGTTTCTTGTGTCGCACCCAAGAGAGGGCCGTGATGCTGTCAGTATAGATTGGAATGTCCAGTTTTTTTTGTTTGAGCAAGGCCAGACCGTGCACCAGAGCCAGAAACTCACCAATATTGTTGGAGGCGTTGGGGAACGGGCCTTTGTGGAACCACACCTCGCCCGTGGCGGCATATACGCCGCGATACTCCATCACTTTGGTCACCATATTGCAGGCGGCGTCCACGCATAGACTATCCAGGATGGGGCGTTGGGCGCTCTCGTCCATCAACTGCAAGGCTATACCGCTAGCCGTTGTTGGATGATTACGGTAATAGGCGGCATACCCTTCCTTGTAAGCAGCCTCTGCCTCCTGCAAGGATTCAAAGGACTTGTACTTGGCCCCTTCGAAATGATAGACTTGTTCCTTGCATTCCGCCCAGTTGTCAAACACGCCGGTCCTTGCACCAGCCCAAACCACATAGAATTTTTTCTTTGCCGCCATATTTTCAAATATTAGTATTTTTGCAGCCCTTTTGCAAGGACACCAAACAGTTGCAAAAATATCATTTATTAAATAATTATTGAGTATGAAAAGAATAAATTTTAAACATTTTTTCCTCTTCACCACTATAGCTCTCTTTGTCAGTGTTTTACTTATTGGTTGTCAATCTTCCAAGAAAAAAGAAAGCAACGAGATCAGTGTTCAGCATACCTTTGCCAACACCAATTGGGCTTTCGAAGAGCAGGTACTCGATTTTCCATTCAGCATTAGTGACACGACCAAGGAATATAGTATTGAATTCGTACTCAATTATGACACGGCCACCAACAAGCTTCATCAATTGCCCGTCACCATCACATTGATATTTCCGGATGGTCAAGAGACTTACGTGACCAGCATCATGGACTTTGACCGAGAAATCAACAAAAGCATCATGCCGGCAGCCAACGGCAATGGGTTCAATCTCAACTTAGTAGCCTTTCCAAGAAAGCAGCTCAATCAAAAAGGCGAGTACCATGTTTCCTTCTTCCGGAAAGCCGAAAAGGGAGACAATTTTGGTTTCAACAATTTGACTTTGAAGGTTTTACCTATTAAGAACAAAAAGAGCTAAACATCTTCGCGCTGAAAGAGCGGACTAGTAATCACCTGATCGATCTGGAAACGTCGATGGACATGATTGGACATCGGAATGGTTTTGTAGTTTGTCTTGCGTTGAATTCGCTCCTCTCTGATCTTGTTCATCATAACATCGAAGTATTCTATTAGATTCTTTAGCACGGAAATGCGTTGTTTGCTTTGATTCTTTATTTCCGGCAGTAGCAGGGCACTGGCGTCTTGTGACATCAAGCGTTCTTCTTTTTTCAGCAATTCCCGAAGATCTTCAATAGAGGCATCGCGATCGCTATTGACAATCAGCATGTAGTCATAATTGCGAAAAGGAGCAAAAAACAGCCGTTGTTGGGGTTTTACATCATTAAAAAAGAAGAAGTTCTCATCAAACAGAGACAAACTCTCCAATGGATTGAAGTTGGCAACTGGTTCAGGGGCGGGAAGTGGTGTATGGTTGGCCATAATGATGACATTTATTCCTTTTTCTTCATCAAGGTCTGCAAAATAGGTAGGAAAAGTAATTTCCTGTTTGTCGAGCAAAGGGGCATGGTCAACCATAAACGAAAACTCTCTTTGAAACAAAGAGGCCATCTGGGCGGCAAAGCGCATGGGTTCATGCCCGGATTTAACAAGGAAAATGTTATGGTTCTTGCTTTTACCAAAACATTCCTCCCAATCTATTTCACGAAAATCCTTTTTTGATTTGGCCATGATAATGACACCTCTTATTGGCATCGGCAAAAATACACAAAAAACACGTATATTAATCTGCCCAATCCCTCATTTCTCAATTGATTTTCTTATATAAATTATTTAATTTTGCACCCGTTTTGAAGCGTCTGCCAAAGCGACTTCAACAATCAATTAAAGTATTGAATTATAATTACTTAACATAAAACTAACTCTATAATCAAAAATGGCAACAGAAGATCAAATTAAAAAGATTGACGACCTTGTCGTTCGGTTTGCTGGTGATAGTGGCGACGGCATGCAGTTGTCGGGAACGTTGTTTTCCGATGCTTCGGCATTAACGGGCAATGACATTGCCACATTCCCAGACTATCCTGCGGAGATTCGTGCTCCGCACAACACCATTGCAGGTGTCTCTGGTTATCAGGTACACGTAGGCAACCATATTTACAGCTCTGGTGACAAGTGTGATATCTTAGTGGCGATGAATCCCGCTTCATTCAAGTCCAACCTCAAGTGGGCGAAGAAAGGTGCCACCATTATTGTAGATATCGACACGTTCACGGAGGAGGCAATGAAGAAGGCCGGTTACACCGAAGATCCTTTCACCGATGAGTTGGAGCGTGCCTACACCATCATCAAGGCTCCCGTGACCTCTTTCACGCAACGCATAGGCAATGAGCAAGGCGCCGACAAGAAGACCGCTGACCGTTGTCGTAATATGTTTGCCTTGGGTATCATCTTCTATGCCACGCACAAGAAGTTGGACCAGACCTACGCTTATTTGGAGCGCAAGTTCGCCAAGAAGCCCGATGTCGTCAAGTTAAACAAAGCCGTCTTGACCGAGGGTTTTGAATATGCCGACAAGTTGGAAGTAATGCACTCCCACATTTTCGAGATAGCGCAAGCCGACCAGATGCCGAAGGGTCGTTACCGTAACATCACGGGCAACGTGGCCACGGCTTGGGGTTTGTTGGCTGCTTCCGAGCGTTCCGGTCGTCGTTTGTTCTTAGGTTCCTACCCTATCACTCCGGCTACGGACGTGATGGTAGAGTTGGCCAAGCACAAGTCTCTCGGCGCACGTGTCTTCCAAGCCGAGGACGAAATCGCCGGTATTTGTTCAGCCATCGGCGCCTCCTATGCCGGCGCTTTGGCTTGTACTTCCACGTCTGGTCCGGGTCTCTCCCTGAAGAGCGAGGCCTTGGGTTTAGCTGTGATGGTGGAACTTCCCCTTGTGGTCGTCGACGTGCAACGTGGCGGTCCTTCCACGGGTCTTCCCACCAAGACGGAGCAATCCGACCTTAACCAAGCGCTGTACGGCCGTAACGGCGAGGCCCCGCTCGTAGTGGTGGCCGCTTCTTCCAGCGCCAACTGTTTCTACTGGGCCTACAACGCCGCTAAGATCGCCTTGGAGCATATGACGCCCGTCATCCTGCTCACGGATGGTTATCTGGGCAACGGTTCCCAGTTGTTCCGCATCCCCAAGATGGCCGATATGCCGAGCATCACGCCGCGTTTGGCCACGCCCAACGATCCCGACTATCGTCCGTTCCGCCGCGACGAAGAGAAATTCGCTCGCTGGTGGGCACTTCCTGGGATGGAAGGCCTCAGACACCGCGTCGGCGGCCTAGAGAAATGTCCCGACGGCCCGTTGAGCACCGATCCTGAGAACCACGCCTTGATGGTTCACAACCGTCAAGAGAAGGTGGATCGTGTGGCCAACTACATCCCTGACCAAGAAGTGACCGGCAATCCGGACGCCGACCTGCTCGTCGTAGGTTGGGGCGGCACCTCCGGCGCCTTGACCTTGGCCGTGGAAGAACTCAACAACGAAGGCAAGAAAGTGGCGTACACCCACTTCAACTATATCTGCCCGCTGCCGAAGAACACTGGCGACATCTTGCGCAAATACAAGAAGATCGTCGTCTGCGAACTCAACAACGGCCAGTTCGCCGGTTATCTCCGCACCAAGTACCCCGAATGCCCGATGATCCAATACAACAAGATTATGGGTCTTCCTTTCGAAGTTGGTGAGTTGAAAGCCGAATTCAACAGACTTCTCGCCGAATAAATCAAACAAAAACAACTTTTAAGAATTCAAAATTATGGCAGAAAGACATTTTGTTCCCCAAGCGGACAGAGAATATACAAAAGCTGATTTCACCAGCGACCAGATGGTGAAGTGGTGCCCAGGCTGCGGCGACCACGCCATCCTGGCTTCATTGTTGAACACCTTCCCTAAGACCAACCACAAGAAAGAGAATATCTGTATGGTGTCCGGTATCGGATGCTCATCCCGTATTCCTTACTATGTGGACACCTATGGTTTTCACAGCATCCACGGTCGTGCTTGCGCCATCGCAACGGGCGTCAAGTTGGCCAACCCCTCGCTTTCCGTGTGGGTCAGTATGGGTGACGGCGACTCTATGGCCATCGGTGGCAACCACCTGATCCACGCCGTGCGTCGTAACCAAGACTTCAACATCACCATCTTCAACAACGAGATCTACGGTCTGACCAAGGGTCAATACAGCCCGACCACCAAGTTCGGCCAGGTGACCAAGACCTCTCCTTACGGCACCATCGACTATCCCTTCAACCCGGGCGAGTTAGTAATGGGTGCTCAGGGCACGTTCTACGCTCGTGCGTTGGACTGCCTGCCTCAGTTGACCACAGAGATCATGACCCGTGCCGCCCAACACGACGGCACCAGCGTGGTGGAAGTGCTCCAAAACTGTATGATCTTCAACGACAAGGCCCACGCCGCCATCACCGACCGCGCCGTGCGTGACGATCGTACGATCATCCTCGAGCACGGCAAACCGATGATCTTCGGCAAGGAGCGCAACAAAGGCCTCCGTTTCAACGGCCGTTGCCTCGAAGCTGTCACCATCGGCGAAAACGGCATCACGATGGACGACATTATGATCCACGACGAGACCACCGAGGACACCGGCATCCATATGATGCTGGCCCGTATGAGCGGTGACCTTCCCGTGGCCATCGGTGTCATCCGTAATGTCAAGAAGACCTCTTACACACAACTCTACGAAGAACAAATGGACGAGCAGATGGCTGCCGGCAAGTACAAATGCGTCGACGACCTGCTCAATAGCGGTGATACCTGGGAAGTGTAACCACTCCCCTGTCCTGTTCCCATTCAGGCATAAAAAAAGCCCGGACTTTTCAGTTCGGGCTTTTTTATTGGCGGACTATTTTATCCAATGGTGTCGCGAAAGGCATCCTTGGCTTCGTTCAGTTTCTTCTCGAAACGGTTCAAGCCGGCGATAGCCACGAGATAGGCCACGCCATTGGCGATGATACCAATGCCGATGAGCGTTGTCAGGGTGCATCCTGCCGCCTTGGGATAGCGCAGACCGAGACAACCGAGCACAGCACCGACGATGCCAAGCAACAAGAGGCACCACCAGTATTTGAAGCCGACTTTCTTGTAATCGAATGCGCGGATGGCAATGACGACACCTTCAATCATCACCCAGAGGGCAAAGATAAAGGGCAGCGATGCTGCGAGGAACAGGTTACTCGCCAGGAAGATGCAGCCGAGAATGATTTGGAGAAGGGCCGAAAGCATACGGGTTCCGCTGTTCGGAAGAAAGTGTTGCGTATTGAGGGTAAAGGCCAGTTCCGCTATACCGGAAACAAGGGTAAACACACCAATCATCCAAGCTGTAGCAAACAGCGTGTCTGCCGGCTTTGCGATGCAAACAATGCCAAGCACCACAAGCAGAATGCCTGTAATGCAAATCCAGATTTTAGTACTTTTTTTCATTATAAGAAATTTAATTAAACAGATTGATTATTTCAGATGACTATCGAACCAGTCGATGAAATTGCGATGCCAGAGCAGGCTGTTTTGCGGTTTGAGCACCCAGTGCGTCTCATCGGGGAAGTAGAGATAACGGGCGTCGAGGCCGAGGATCTTGGCCGCGTTGTAGGCAGCCATACCCTCCGAGGCCACAATGCGGAAGTCAAACTCGCTGTGGATAACGCAGATAGGTGTGTTCCACTTGTCCACAAACAGGTGCGGTGAGTTGGAAAAGCTCTTCTTGACTTGCGGATTGTTCCAGTCCCAATACGGGCCACCGAGGTCCCAGTTGTCGAACCATAGTTCTTCGGTTTCGAGGTATTGTTGTTCGAAGTTGAACATACCGTTGTGGGCCAGGAGGGCTTTGAGACGGCGGCCGTCCTTGTAGCCTTTCACATCGTGGTTATGGCCGGCGAGCCAGTAGATGCTATAGCCGCCGAAGCTGGCACCGCAGCCGCCGAGGCGTTCCTTGTCAATCTGTTTCACGCTGTCGCTGAAGAAGTCGGCGGCGCGCATATAGTCTTGCATACAGAGTCCGCCATAGTCGCCGCTGATCTCCTCGCACCATTCCGTGCCGAAGCCGATCGTGCCGCGGCGGTTCGGGGCGATAATGAAGTAGCCGGCGCCGGACATCACCATAAAGTTCCAGCGGGTGCTCCAGAACTGGCTCACCATCGACTGCGGGCCGCCCTCGCAATAGAGCAATGCGGGATAGACCTTGGTGCTGTCATAGTTGTACGGATAGATGAGCCACGTGAGCATATCCTTGCCGTCGACGGTCTTGATCCAGTGTTCCTCCACCTTGCCCATCTTCACCTGCGACAGAATATCGTCGTTAATGGCAGACACTTTCTTGCCGTCGGCCTTGTCGTCGTTCAAGTTGTAGACATAGATTTCGGAGGGATACTGCATTGAGACTTGGTCGGCGTACAACTTGTCGCCAACCAGTTCGAATCCGTGCACATCGTGATAGCCGTGAGAAATCTGGCGGATGGCCTTCGTCTCAAAGTTGACGGCGAAGATCTCGTCCATACCGCGATAGTTGACCACGCCCAGGATCTCCTTGTCGTCGGCGGTCCAACTGATATTGGTGAAGTTATAGTCGAAGTTCTCGGTATAGTCGGTACGGACATTGGTGGCAAGGTCGAGCACCATCAGGCGCAGTTTGTCGCTCTCGTAACCATCGCGTTCCATACTCTCCCAAGCAATATACTTGCCGTTGTTGCTGAAGACGGGATTCTGGTCATAGCCTTTGATGTCTTCGCAAAGATTGCGGGTCGTGCCTTTCTCGATGTCATAGAGGAAGATGTCGCTGTTGGTGGAATGGGCGTAGTCGCCGCCGGTCTTCTTGCGGCACGTGTAGGCGATGGTCTTGCTGTCGGGGCTGTAGTTGAACTGCTCCACTCCACCCCAAGGGCGCATCGGGCACTCGAAGGTGCTATCGATGATGCAGGTGGCATTCTTAACGTCCACCTTCTTGCCGTCGAACTTGGCTAAGAATATCTGCGGATATTCATCCACCCAATTGTCCCAATGGCGGTACATCAAGTCCTCGTTGATACGACCGGTGGTCTTGTCGAGGTCTTTGTACAATTTGTCGAGATGGCCGGGGCGCACGACGGGTTTGGTGGTGATGAACACGATGGACTTGCCGTCTGGGGCGACTTTAAAGCCCTCGATGCCTCTTTCGAAGGAGCCCAGCACCTTCTCCTTGCCACTCTTGATGTTCATCGAGCGCATCTCGTTGTCGCGGCAGAAGAGCAACGTATTGTCGTCTTGCCACAAGATGTTGAACTCGCTGGCAGCGGTGGTGGTGAGTTGTTTGGCATCACCGCCTTCGGACGGGATGAGGTAGATTTCGGCATTGCCTTTGTTCTCGGCCATATCGTAGTAGGTCACGGTGTAGGCAATCTGCTTGCCGTCGGGCGAAACCGCTTTTTCACCCATCTTACCCAAAGCCCACATCACCTCTGGGGTAAATTGGCCGTTTTTCACTTCAATGTTGGGTTTCCCGATGACTTTCTCATCGGTCTTTGCCTGTTTCGTGCAAGAAACCATCACGCACAACAAGGCAACTGCAATCAAAAGTTTCTTCATATGCTATAGTTTTGAAATAATTTTCAAAAGAAAGCACAAAGATACGATTTTTGCTATTCGTTCTCAATTAGAAAATGAAGTCTGTTAAACACATTGGCTTCGCTGGTTCCGCCATCAAAATCAAGGAACAACAAATTCAGATCCGGATAGAACTTGCGGATCTTCTTCTCAACGCCTTTGGAAATGATGTGGTTGGAGATACAGGCGAAGGGTTGGAGACTGATGATGTTCTTGACACCGCTCTCAGCAAGAGCCGACATCTCGGCGGGAATCAGCCATCCTTCTCCAAAGTTGGCCGCCATACTAATGATTCGGGAAGCCAACTCCGCCTCGTGGAAGATATTGGCGAACGGTCGGTAATACGGGAACGGAGCACAAATTTCATCGTACTCCTTGGCGTAATGCGCGATGACTTTGTACACGGTGTCAGTGATCCACAACGGCATCGAACCTTCCTGGATGTGATATTTCTTGTTGACATGTCTATTGACGAAACTATTGACAAAGAAATTGTAGATAGAGGGAGAGATGACTTCCACGCCTTGGTCTGCGAGCCAGTCGAGCACGTTGAGGTGGCCGAAGGTGTTATATTTGACATATATCTCACCCACGACGCCGACTTGTGGGAGCGGTTTGTTGCAGTCCATATTGGCCATATACTCTTGCACGGCTTCGGCCAGCAATTTCCGTATTCCCTTATAGTCACGATTTTCCATATAGGGGAAGACCTTTTCCACATACTTGCGATGGATCTTCTTGGCTGCTCCGGGGCGCAATTCCCGTGGACGGCAGGCGTAGTACATCCGTGCAAGACAGTCGGCGTAGAGCAGCGTAAACACGGCGAGAATGGCGAAGTCCTTGGCATTGAAGAAGAATCCCGGTTGCTCGTTGGCCAGCGAGTCGCCCAGCGCCAAGGCCAGTACGGGCACATTTTCAAAGCCCGCCGCCACCAAGGCCTTCTTGATGAGCATAATGTAGTTGGTCGCACGACACTGGCCGCCCGTCTGCGTTATAAGCACGGCCACATCGTCCAAGTTGTACTTGCCGCTGCGCAGGGCTTTGAGCAAGGTGCCGACCACAATGGTGGCAGGATAGCAGACCTCGTTGTTGGCATACTGCAAACCCAAGTCCACGCACTCCTTGTCGCCAAGCGGCAACACGGTCATCTTGTAGCCGGCCATCTTGAACAAGGTCGGGAAATACTCGTTATAGCCCTCGGCAAAACTCGGCGCCAGGATGGTGCGCCGCTTGTCGGCCAACTGGAACGCAGGCGTGGTCACGAAGGGCTTGTCCACGTCAATCTTACGACTGAACTTGAGACTCTCCACCATCGAGCGCACACGCAAGCGCAATGAGCCGATGTTGTTCACGTCATCGACTTTCAAGAGGGTAAAACTCTTGCCCTTGCGGTCAAGAATGTCGTGGGTCTCGTCAATGATGAAGGCATCGGGGCCGCAGCCGAAGGAGGTGATCATCATAAAATGCACATTATCAGGACTATTGGCCACATAGTGGGCTGCTTTGAACACGCGGTTGGGATACGTCCATTGCGTGACCGACATAAGTTCCTTATAGACATCCGCGTCTTGGTCATCGGCCACAAACTCCGTCACCACGTCAATGCCCATATCGGCCAGGACATCGGAGATCTTGTGTTGGATGAGCGGGTCGGAGTGGTATGGCCTGCCGGCAAGCACCACCACCATCCGGTCCTCTTCCTTGGCTTTCCGAACGATCTCCTTTGCGCGACGATGCTGTTCGGCGATATAGGCATCCTGCGCTTTCATAGCGGCGTCAACAGCCTCGTCCGCCTTCTTTTTGCCTATGCCGAGCGTCTTCAAATAATCGCGGCAACTCTCCCGCATCAGTTTTTCATTGTTGAAGGAGACCACGGGAGCGTCAAACGGGATATTGAAGCGCTCTTCCGTATCGATGGCGTTGCGCATCACATCGGAATAGCCGGCCACGATGGGGCAATTGAAACTATTGCGCACCTTGTCGTCGGCTTTCCTTTCCATTATGACGTAGGGATAGAAAATGCGATCCACCTTGCGGAGCGCGAGGTCGTACACGTGACCGTGCATCAATTTAGCGGGAAAGCAGATGTTCTCGGACATCACGGTGTGGATGCCCTGCTCGTAGAGTTTGTTGGTAGAACGACCCGACAGCACGACGGAGAAACCGCATTCGGTAAACAGAGCGTGCCAAAACGGGAACAACTCGAACATACCCAGCGAGCGCGGAATGCCAATGGTGAGTTTGGCTTCGGAGACGGGCACGATGGGACGGCGGTAGAGCAGTTTGAGTCGCTCGTGATGCTGATTCGCCCCTTTCACCCGGGCTTCGATTTCATTGGAAAACACCTTCTCGCAGTTGTTGCCGGAGTAGTAACTTCTTCCGTTGGAGAATTGATATTGGATAACCGTACAGTGGTTGGAGCAGCCCGTACAGGTCTGGGGTTGTGTCTCGAATTGTTCGATAGACAACAGTTCGTCCATCGTCAGCGGGCTGATGATCGGCTGTTCCTTGGCGAAGAGTGCACATCCGTAAGCGCCCATCAACTCGGGGATGTCGGAGAAGCGGACATCCTTGCCGGTAAGCAGTTCCAGCGCACGCACCACCGCCATATTCTTGAACGTGCCACCTTGCACGACGATATGGTTGCCAAGTTCCTCTATCTTTCTCAGTTTAAGCACCTTGAAGAGACAGTTTTTGATCACGGAGTACGCAAAGCCGGCGGAGATATCTTCCGATGTCGTGCCTTCGCGCATTGCCTGTTTCACCTTGGAGTTCATAAACACGGTGCAGCGCGTGCCGAGGTCGTAGGGATGTTGGGCTTCGCAGGCGATCTGGGCAAAGTCGGCCACCGTATAGCCGAGCATCTTGGCGAAGGTCTCGATGAACGAACCGCAGCCGGAAGAGCAGGCCTCGTTGATTTCTAACCGCCGGATGGCTTGGTTTTCCACGAAGATGGCCTTCATATCCTGGCCGCCGATATCGAGGATGAAGGATACGTCGGGCGACACGCTCCTGGCGCCAAGGTAGTGCGCCATGGTCTCGACCACGCCGTGATGCAGTCCGAAGGCGGTCTTCAAGAGGTTCTCACCATAGCCCGTCACGGCGCTGTTGACCACCAATGGATGGAAGTCGTGCTCTTCGCAGGCTTGCTTGAACCCTTGCAGGGCTTGGAGAAAAGCGCCGAAGTTGTCCCCGTTATTGGATCGGTAGTCACTATACAGTAAACGGCCATTCACGTCGAGTACCACCAGTTTGGTAGTGGTGGAGCCGGAGTCGACACCCATAAAGACCTGGTCGTCCTTCACGTCTTTCCAGTCGATGCGGGGCACGAAGAAGTTCTGTTTATGTTGTTGCCAAGACTTGAGATCCTGAGCATCTTTGAACAGGGGTTGCAGTCGATTTTGCAGCAGAGTCTCATTGTTGATGGCCAGGTCTTCGATGGCATTGACGAAGTCCGCCATCTTGATGGGTTCCTTGCACGCGTTCTCGGCCATGAGGGCGGCCCCGTGCGCGGGTACTACGCGGGCATCGGGCACGGCGACGCAGTCCGCCTCCGTGATATGCAGATGTTGGAGGAAGGTCGTCTTGAGCATCGGCAGGAAGGCGAAGGGGCCGCCGCAGAAGAACACGGGAGGCTTCGCATCGACGCCGCGCGACAGTGTACCGATGACTTGCAAGGCTACGGCCTGGAACACGGAGAGAGCCACGTCAGCCTTACTGACGTGACGGGCCAACAAGTTCTGGATATCGGTCTTGGAGAACACACCGCATCGCGAGGCGATGGGATACACGTGCTCGGCCTGCTCGGCCAAGGTGTTCAGCTCGGAGGTCTCCACGTTGAGCAGACTGGCCGTCTGGTCGATGAAGGCCCCCGTGCCACCCGCACAGTTGCCGTTCATCCGGATGTCGGGCACCCTACCCTCGTCGAAGAAGATCATCTTGCTATCCTCGCCTCCGATATCGATAAAGGTACGGGTGGTCGGGAATTGCCGCTTCACCAACGTGGCAGCGGAGATCACCTCCTGCACAAAGGGAAGATGCCAGCATTCGGCGTAACCCATACCTACGGAGCCGGTCACTGCCACACGCAATTCCGCATCGGGGTACTGACGAAGCACTGGAGCGATGGACTCTTTCACCGTCAGACGTATGTTCATATTGTGACGGCGATAGTCGGCATACAGCACTTCGTAATCAGGGCCAAGAACCACGAGTTTGACAGTCGTGGAGCCGATATCTATTCCTA
The DNA here is from genome assembly GCA_024685175.1 of Bacteroidales bacterium. Taxonomy (GTDB): domain Bacteria; phylum Bacteroidota; class Bacteroidia; order Bacteroidales; family WCHB1-69; genus F23-D06. The sequence goes on along the minus strand of JAIKWD010000036.1, from coordinate 47,655 downwards.
GTCTGAGTATATTCATTATGTATGATAATTCTTTATTGTTTATTTAATCTGCAATCTCCCCAAAACCATCTTCACGTTTTCCGATTTACGCATCTCAAGGAAGGCTTTATTCTGAGAATCATCCACTACATTCCCGACAAGAGGGTTGGTCAAAATACAAAAAACATTTAGGGACACAATGTCCAATATGAGCGTTTGTGCATCAATATAACATATATTCCCCTTCTCGATTTCTTGGTCCAACGCCACTTGAAAGCGGTTTTTAGCCTCGTTAAACTGTTCAACAACCGCAAGCCTCACTTGGGCCATAAGTTCTGGATGCATATCGAGTTCTTTGAGTATGAAACGAATATAATTGCCGTGTTCTTGGAGGAAATCGAAGTGACGAGACACCATCAAGCTTATTCTCTCGGAGAAATCCCTGTCGGGCTCGTCCAATGAGATCAGCACAGATTGCATCAGCACATTCAACTTTCCACTGACTACATTTTGGAACAACTTGCGCTTGTTGCTGAAATGATAATGCAGTAAGGGATGCCCCACCCCGGCCTTTTGTGCAATCTCCATCATTCGGGCGCCGTCATAGCCCTTTTGCAGGAATTCTTCTTCCGCCGCCTGGATGATGACATCTTTCTTGTTGTCTCTCGGTTGTCTGGACATATCATCTTGTTTAAAAGATTCTCATACTGACAAAATTGTCAGGGCGCAAAAGTAATAAAAAAAAGGATTCGGGAGACCCGAACCCTTTCTTCACATAACATTAATTAAAACCTGTTAACAACAAATTTCTTGGTTAGGATAGCGCCGTCCATCAATTGGATCTTGAGGATATAGAAGCCTGCAGTGGCGTTTTCAATTTCAAGACGAGTAAACTCGGGAGAGTCGGCATCTTGGATCTTAACAAGGCGACCGTGCATATCGTAGACCGAGATCTTCTGCATCCTTTCGCTCTCGATATTGATGAAGGTAGTGGCAGGATTCGGGTAGACGCGCAATTGCGGGAGTTCATAGTCTTGAACGCCGATGTTGGAGTTGACGTGCAAGGTCAAGTGGATGACACTATCGCAACCCATAACGGTGAAGTAGTTCATGGTGTACTCGAACACGCCCGTATCGGTGGCGTTGACGACAAATCCATAGTTCTCGTAGGTATGGTTGAGTAGCACGCTGTCTTCGTAATAGATATCATAGGAAGGATTGACGGTCAGGTGTAGCACATAGACGCTGTCGCAACCGGATTGGGTTTGCAGACTGTCGTAGTACGTGCCTTCAACGAGATACATACTGCCGCGCCATTCAAAAGGAGTGCCTTCGCAGGTGCTGGCCGTCTCCTCGTACGAGAATGTCCTGTTGACGGTCAGGATCAGTATGATAGTGCTGTCGCAACCTTGTTGGGTAGAAAGCGTGAGTTGATCATAGATCGTGCCATAGGTGGTCGGCGTGACGTTGAATCCGTTTTCGTTGTAGGTCTCGCCTTGGCAAATGGTGGCGCGGACGGTGTCGCGATAAATCGGGTTCACGGTAAGATGCAGCACATAGATATCCTGACAGCCATACGTATTGGGCACGGTGTCGCGATAGACATTGCTCTGGGTCAGGCTATGGCCGCGCCATACATAGGGCGTGCCTTCGCAGGTAACGGCCGTATCCTCTTGGTAGACAGCAGGATTAATAGTCAATGTCAACTTGTAAATGCTGTCGCAGAAAGCGGCGGTCTGCAAGGAGTCGTAGTAGACACCGCCAACGGCGAGTTCGCGACCGTGCCATGAGTACGGTGCCTCGGAGGCGCAGATGGTCTGTGTCTCCTCTAACAAATAGGTCTGGTTCACGAAGAGGGTAAGGTGGTAGGTGCTATCGCAACCAGTCTCGGCGGTTTGATGCAGGTCGGTATAGACACCCGCCGCTGTGAGCGAACGATTGTGCCAAAAATACGGCAGTTCGCTTTGGCAGACGGTCACCGTGTCATAGTAAGCATAGGAAGGATTGACGGTAACCACCACGCGGAAGATCACGTTGCCCACCGTATCGGTATAGGTATCGGCGGCATTAATCCAACGACCGCGCCATTGTACGGAATCGCCTTGGCAGAGTTGGATAGGCGTGCTCTCGATGATTTGAGTGGAGTTGACCGTGAGCATGAGTTGATAGACGCTGTCGCAGCCGGTGGTCGTAAGACTGGAGTCGCTGTACAGGCCGGGAGCCGTGATGTTCATATTGTGCCAAGCATAGGTGCCGAATCCCTCATCCACGGTCACCGTGTCGATGTCGTAGAAGGAAGTTCCCATAGTCAGGGCCAGCGAGTAGACCAGACTGTCGCAGCCGGTAACGGTGCGCACGGTGTCGTAGTAGACGCCGGACTCCGTGAGCGTTTGGTTATGCCAAGCGTAGGTTGTCTCATCGCAGACAAGCATAGTATCATTGACGGCTGTCACCGTTTGGACGTTGAAATTGAGCACAAAGGTGCTGTCGCAGCCATAGACGGTGGTCAATGTGTCGTAGTAGGTGCCGTTCTCGCTCAAATATTGTCCGTGCCACTCGTGCGGCACTGCATCTGCGCAGACGGTAAGGTCTTCGGTGTTGGCATAGACGGGACGCACGATGAAGGTGAGTTGATAGACGCTGTCGCAGAAGGTAGCGGCGGTCTGGTATCTAACCGTGATGGTCGTGTCCTTGGTAAAGCGTTGTTCGTGCCAGATGTAAGGAAGTTGGTCGGCACAAACGGCCATCGTATCGACGAAATGATAGCTCGGGTTCACGGTCACGTTGACAGCATAGACAGTCGGGCAGCTACCCGCCGTGGTGGTTACGGTGTCGTAGTAAATGCCCGTTTCGGAGATGGTCATCTCGCGCCACATGACGGTCTCGCCTTGGCAAAACACGATGGGATCGTCATTGATCACGGTGTATTCAGCCACGGTCAGGGTCAGCTTGTAGATGCTGTCGCAGCCAGCCAGAGTGGTCAGCGAGTCGTAAGCCACGGCGTCGTTGTTGAAGGTCTTGCCGTGCCACTCGAACGGCAGCGCGTTGCTGCAGACGGAGACCTGTTCGTCGAAGAAGTATTTTGGATTGACGATCAAATTGAGGGTATAGACGCTGTCGCAGCCAGCAACGGTCGTCAGGGTGTCGGCATAGAGGCCGGAAGTGGTGAGACTGCGGTTATGCCAATCGTACGGTGTCTCATCGCTACAGATGGTGACCGTGTCATTTTGCAAGAAGGTGTTGTTAACCGTCAGATGCAAGGTGTAGATGCTGTCGCAACCCGCCACGGTCTGATGTTCATCAACGAACGTGCCGCTCTCGGTAAGGCTTTGGCCATGCCACAGATAAGGAGTCTCGTCGGAGCAGACAGCCATGGTGGAGTCGAACACATAGACTGGATTCTCGATCACGGTCAGTGTGACAAGACTATCGCACAGGCCTTCGCGCTCGAAGACAATGTTGTATTCACCGGCGGCGGAGATGGTGCTATCCCCATAAACGATCGGGAACTCACCGGCGCACACGGCACGCGTGTCAACGCTTGTCGGGTTGGGCGTGACGTTCAAGGTAAGAGTCACCGTGCTGTCGCAACCGTGGGCGGTCGTGTAATCCAGCGTGTACGTGCCAGCTTCGGTGTAGCTGTGCGTGGCATCGTGCACGTAGGGCAACTCGTTGGCACAGACCGTAACGGTTTGTGTCTCCACGAATTCCGGATATACATTCAAGGTGAGATAGGTAATCTCCGTGCAACCACCGGCAGAGGTGGCCACCACTTCATATTCACCTGCCTGCGTAAAGATGGAATCGCCTAAAGTGAATGGCAAAGCACTTTCGCAGATGTTGCGGGTCACCGTATGCGTGATGGACGGCGTGACAATCAACTGGATGTGGTAGATGCTGTCGCAACCGAAGGCAGTCTGAAGGGCTACCGTATAGTTACCCGTGCCGTTGAAGGAGTTGTTCTCGTCAAATTGATAAGGCAACGCACCTTCGCAGGTTTGGATGACGGTGTCAATCTCAAAACTCGGATGCACGTTGAGATGCAAGTTAACGATGCTGTCGCAGCCGCTAACCGTAGAATAACTGATTGTGTAGTTGCCGCTCTCCATATAGGAATAGGCGTTGTCGTTGTTCCACTTGAACGGCAGGGCTTCATCGCAAATATCGACGGTCGTATCCACGCTGTAGATAGGATTAACCGTCAACATAACGGTCACGTTGCTGTCGCAGCCGTTGATAGTGGCACCTTCATAAGAGAGCTCATATACACCGGCTTCGGTGAAGGTGGTGTCAAAGCCATATTGAGCGAAGGTATTGCCTTCACAGATGGAGGCAGTATAGCTGAGATTGTAGGAAGGATTGACGGTCAATGTCAACGAAGAGATGCTGTCGCAGCCGTTCACGGTCGTGCTGGAGTCCACATAGGTAAACACGCCAGCGGCATCAGGAGTTACCTCAAAACCATTTCCGGTGTATACGTCGCCTAAGCAGACGGTGCCGGTGTAGTTGTTGTGGTAGACCGGATTGACAGTCACCGTGAGCGTCACGATGCTATCGCAACCCGTACCGACGGCACTCAAGTTGCGGACATAGATCGTATCATTCGTCGGGGTTACGTCGAAACCGTTCTGGGTGTAAGACTCGCCCTGGCAGAGTGTAGCCGTCAGGTTCGTCGTCTTGACAGGGTTCACGGTCAAGACCACGGTGACGATGCTGTCGCAACCCTTGGCGGTCACAAATTCGTGAACGAGCGTATATTGGCCTTCCTCCACGAACGTGGTGTCGAAGCCGTGTTGTGTATACGCAGAGCCGGCGCAAACTGTGCCCGTGTATTGTTGGTTGTACGAACGATTGACAATCAGCGTCAACGTGCGGATGCTGTCACAACCAGTTGCCGTGGTATGGTTGTACGTCTTGGTCTTGGTACCCGGCGTATTCACGACGATGTCATCGTTCTCCACAGCATAGTGGTACGGAGTACTGGATTGGCAAGTCGTAATCGTGTCGCTGAAATAATAAGTTGGGTTGACCATCAAGTGCAACACCACAGTGCTGTCGCATTGGAAAGCCGTCTTCACAATCTTGGTGGTGTCGAACATACCGGCCACGGTCGGAGTGATGTTGAAGCCATTGAGGTTGTAGGTCTGGCCCAGACAGATAGAAGCATTGAGTTCCGTGGTATTCAGGTCGTGGACCACGAGACGGAGCACCATCGTGCTGTCGCAGCCGCTGGCCGAAGTGCCGGAATTCGAGTAGAACTGAGAGGTGGTAGCATTGGAGATGTTGAATCCGTTGGCATTATACGAACCGCCATAGCAAACGTGAGCGGTGATCGTGTCGCGCCATTCAGCACCCACCGTCAAAGTCAAGGTGACCGTGCTGTCGCAACCATTGACCGACTGCAGATTGGCCGTGTACGTTCCGGCGGTGGTCAGGTTTTGGCCGTTGAACGGATAGCTTTGACCCGTACAGGTCATAGCCGTAATACTAATATTGTAAACAGGATTCACGACCAAGTGCAACGTAGTCGTGCTGTCGCAACCATACTGGTTCGTACCCGAATGGGTCAGCGTGTATGTGCCGGCGGTCAAGGTCGTGTCAAATCCATTGTTTGTGTAGGCGCCGCCTTCGCAGACAGTGTCGTTCATCACAATATTGTTGGAATAGTTGATGGTCAGATGAAGCGTGACGATGCTGTCGCAACCGGCAAGGGTTTCATACTCTTTCGTATAATCGCCGCTCGTGGTATAGGTCGAGCCGTCCCAAGTGTAACTGTTGCAAGCGACTTCGGTGAATTCCGTTGCCACAGAATTGTTGATGGTCAGGTGCAACGTAACGACGGAGTCGCAGCTGTTGGCAGCGATGAAGGTCTGGACATAGTCACCGCTCGTGGTGTAGGTGCTGTCGTTCCAAGCATAGCTGTCGCAAGCGGTGGCAGAGATGCTGTTGTTGACGGTACGATTGATAGTCAAGTGCAAGGTGACGACGGAGTCACAGCCATTGACCGTCAGGAAATGCTTTACAAAATTACCGCTCTCTTGATAGGTCGTGCCTTCCCAGGTATAGCTGTTGCAAGCCACCTCCGTAAACTCGGAGGAAGCGGTCGGGTTGACCATCAAATGCAAGGTGACGACGGAGTCGCAACCGTTGATGGATTGGGCAGCCAAAGCAATCGTCTGCTCGCCGCTCACCGTGTACGTGTTGTTAAGGCCGTAACCCGTATAGGCAACGCCTTGGCATACGGTGTCATAGAGGTCTTGTGCTTGATATACGGGGTAGATCGTGATGTTGAGCGAAGTGAGTTGGCTAGCGCAGGTTCCGTCGTTGGAACGCACGTAATAGGTGGCGTTGTCTTCAACGGAAACGCTGGTGTTGTTCAACAGTTGGGTTGTGTCGTTGGTAGCATACCATTGGGCATTGCTGCCTTCCGGAACCGTGGCGGCAAGCGTCAGTGTGGCAGGACCGCAGTTCGTGAGGTCGGTTACTTGAGGTGCAGCCGGAATCGGGTTCACGATGGCTTGCACCGGAACTCTATTGCTCTTACAACCCGTATTTTCATATATACAATCTAAATAATATGTCGTAGGAGTAACCTGATCTTCATTGGTATAGGTCACACCCGTGGCAATAGGAGTATTGGCGCTGCTCGTGGCAAACCAACGAATATTGGCATTGGCATCGTCGGTATGTGCCGTGAGGGTGATCGGGCCGCGGCCGCAACGGCTGACGTCGCTTGCCGTAGGAGCGGCAGGATTAGGGTTGACGGTTGCGGTGACCGCAGTGCGGGCGCTCATACAGCCCGTAGTGGTGTTGACAGAGGCCACATAATAAGTGGTGGTGCCGCTGATGGTCGGTTGATAGGCAAAGCCACTGTGAAGGGTGTCCGTCGTCGTCTCGTCCGCATACCAGTAACAGGTATTGGCATTCTGGCCCGAAGTGGCGGAAAGGATAACAACGCCCTCGCCACAACGAGATTGCGGTGTCATGGTCGCCACACCCGGCTGCGGGTTCACAATCACAGTCAACGTGATCGTGCTGTCACAACCAGCTGCGTTAGGGATGGTCACAGTATAGGTTCCTGCGTGGTCGATTGTGGTGTTGTGGTAATCTGCGGGAAGTTGATTGCTACAGAATGTCAGAGATTCCGTGCCCGTGGTAGATTGAAGTACAGTTAAGTTCACAGTTACAACACTATCACAATTCGTAGAAGAATTGAATGTTTTGGTAATGGAAGTAGATTGAGTATACGTGTCACCACCCCAGACGAACTGGTTACAGACTACGGTATCCACGGTAGTCTGTTGGCTCTGGTTAACAGTCAGATGCAATGTCACGATGGAATCGCAACCATTGACCGACTGGAAGGTGTGTTGATAATCGCCGGATATAGAATAGGTCTGGCCTGCCCATACGAATGAATCGCAGGCCGTTTCGCTGAATTCCGTGTCATAGGTCTCGTTCATGACAGCCGTAACGTTGCCGAGCGTACTATGGCAGCTCGTGCTTTCGTTGTAGGCCTGTACATAATATGTCGTGGATTGGCTAATGCTCGGAGCGTAGGTAGTACCTGTAGCGACAGGTTCGTTATCGGTAGCGTTGGCGAACCATCTTACGATAGCGCCTTCAGAGGCGGTAGCGGACAATGTAACCGTACCCTCGCCGCATCGTTCGTCGCCAGTAACATCCGACAAGACAGGAATGGCATTGACGGTCACGGCCAACGGTACGCGCTCGCTCTCGCAGTTGGTGTTGTAAGCAGCCACATAGTAAGTAGTAACGCCTTCGTTCAGCGAAACAGTGGTCGAGGTCAGGGCTTCCCCACCCTCTTGGCTGGCGTACCAATGCAGGTTGGCGTCAGAGGTAGCGGTCAGCGTCACGTTCTGAGCGCCGCAGACGTCGATGTCTTGCGTGGTAGGAGCCGCCGGAGCGGGATTTATAGTGGCTGTCACCGTTCTGCGCTGGCTGGAACAACCAGTCGTCGGGTTGACGGTGGCCACATAGTATGTGGCGCTTTGGGAAAGCATCGGAGTGTAGGTTGCACCCGTAAAGAAGGCTTCCGTAGCATCGGCACTGGCGTACCAAGCGTAGGTGTCGTCCGCGGTACCGCCCGTGGCGGAGAGCGTCACCTCACCTTCGCCGCAACGCGTATCGCCAGTAAGCGTAGGAGCCACAGGAGGATTGTTGATGACCACATTCACCGTAATCTGCTCGCTTTCGCAATGCGTATTGGAGTTATAAGAAGAGACCAAGAGACTGAATGATGTGGCGAAATTACCGCCATATGTGTTTTGACCCAACTGGTAGACGCCGTCGGCGTTGTACCAATGACAAACCGTACCGTTAGCGCCCGGCGTACCCGTGATGCTGACCGGAATGGTGCCGGTAGCAGAACCGCATCTCGGCTCAGGGGTAACCACAGAAGGCACGCCCGGAATCGGGTTGATGGTGACTACGATAGAGTCCATTTGGCTGGAGCAGTTGCCGTTGTATGAGCGAACATAGAAGGTTGTGGTGTTGGCGACATCCAAGGTGGTGTTCTCCACTGCTTGGGTGGCGGCTCTGTCTGTGAACCACTGCAAGGTGCAGCCCGCGGGAGCCGTGGCCGTAAGGGTCAAGTCTTCGTAAGTGCCGCAGTGCTCAATGTCTCGGTTGGCACTGGCAATGGTCGGCTTTTCGGGAATGGCGTTGACCGTAACCGTGACGGATGTGCGAGCGGACTCGCAATTGGAGGTCTCATCGAAAACGGCGACGAAGAAAGTGTTGTTGCTGGAGTTCACCGTCGCGGTATAAGTTGAACCAGTTGCCAGAACGGTGGTCGTGGTTCCATTGGCATACCAATGGGCGTTTTGGCCTTCGGCGAGGGTGACCGTCATCGTCACATCGTCGGAACCGCAGACACTGGAGGCAGAGAGTGTCGGAGTGGCAGGAGCATTGACATTGACAACAACCACATCAACGGTGGTCATCGCGCTTTGGCAACTGCCTTGGCTGGCGGCCACCTGATATTGGGCGTTGGCCGACAGATTGCTCACTGTATAAGTGGCGCCGGTTGCTCCCGTGATGGCATTGCCAGCAGCATCGTACCATTGCAGGGTCGTGCCTTGTCCGGCTCTGGCTTGCAGGGTTGCGTTGCCACCGCAGGCATAGACCGTGGAAGCCTCCACCGTGGGCGCAGGTACGGTCGCACTGATGGTGACATTCACCGGATAACGATCGCTTTCGCAACCGGAGGTTTCATTGTATGTGGCCACCTGGAAGGCGGTGTTGCCGTTTATCATCGGCGTATAGGAAGTTCCGGTATGCACCAACTCGTTGTTAAGGTACCAACGCAAGGTGTTGCCTTCGCCGGGCGTACCCGTAAGGGTCACTTCACCGGCAGCACAAAGAGTGGCACCCGCGACAGGAGTCGGATCAAGGGCGGGACTCACGACGACGGACACGCTGTCCATTTCGCTATAACATCCCGTAGTGGTATTGTAGGATCTCACATAGTAGGTGGTCGTGCTGTTCACGTTGTTCCGTTGAACAGAATTGTTAGTGGAGAATGCATCCGATGCGGAGGACGGGTTGTTGACAAGGAACCAGTTGAGTTGGCAATCCGTTGCCGGCGTGGCAGAGATGGTGACATTGCCGCTACCGCAAAGGGATGCGGGATTGGCCGTAATATTGGTCGGCTTGGCAGGATTGTCATTGATGGTGATGGTCAACGGAACGAGTTCGCTATGACAGTTCTCGTCGCCGGAGCGAACGTAGTAGGTGGTCGTGGCAGTCACGTTCAAGGTCATGTTCTCGATGGGTTGCGTAGCATTGGCGTCGGCAAACCATTGCAGGTTGGAGCCGGTGGCCGTCAGCGTGAAGTCGTTGTATGCGCCGCAGTTGGAGACAGCGGTGACCGAGGGCGTGGTTGGAGCGGGAATCACCGTGGCCGTGACGGGCACGCGCGCAGAGAAACAGCCGGCCGCATTCCGGGCCGCGACATAGTAGGTGAACGACTGCTGCAAAGTAGTTGTATTGGTGTCGCCCGTATTCGTAAACTCATTTGTATTTTCGCTAAGATACCAATATGTGGTACAGCCAGTCGGAGCGGTGGCGGTAAGGGTTATTTCGCCTGCGCCGCAACGCGATACGTTGGTAACAGTTGGCTCAGCGGGCAGATCGGCCACGTTGACCGTCACAGTGGCAGTGTTGGTACAGCCGTTGGAAGAACCCGTCACGCTGTACTGCCCACCCGTAGATACGGTCAGGGTGTTGTCGGTCGAGTTGTCCGACCAAGTGTAGGTAGTATTGGGGACAGTGCTCTGTGCCGTCAGCGTCGTGTTGTTACCCGAGCAGATGGCAGTAACGCCGGAGATGGTCACCGTGGGCGTTTCGTTGATGGTAATGTTATGGCTTGCCGTAGCGGTACATCCGTTGGAGGTACCCGTGACTGTGTACGGACCGGATGTGGTCGGAGTGATGGCATCGCCCGTCGCTCCGTTGCTCCAAGAATAGCTGGTGGCACCGGAAGCAGTGAGCGTTGTGCTCTCACCCGTACAAACAGTGTTGGGGCCCGAAATGACGACTATGGGGTTGCCGTAGACGTGCACCTGAACGGTTGCAGTACCTGAGCAGTTGCCCGTAGTACCGGTAACGGTAAGACTATAGTCGCCAACAGTTGTTGTTGACCAAGTATTACCCGTAGTACCATCTGACCACGAAAAACTTGTGGCACCGGTAGCCGTAAGATTAACAGACGTACAGCCTGTAGTCGAACCATTGATGGTGACATTAGGTGATGCCACCACGGTCACGTGAGCAGTGGCAATATTGGAAACCGAACACCCATTAATATTGGATGTTCCGGTAACCGTATATTCGTATGTACCAACCTGCGTCAGGGTTATTTGTGCTGAGCTATTATTGCCCAAGCCGTTACTCCACACATAGGAATCGGCACCAGACGCGTTCATCGTGACCGTTTGTCCCTGACAAACGGTATAGTTGCCATTATTGTCCAGTTCCACATTAACGGACGCCAAATTAAAGTTGATTCTATAGTTTTTGGAAACATTGTTATCATTTTCTTGGTTCTTATGGGTCACATGAACAATCGCGTAAGGTTCATCCACAGTTGGCACATGGCTAATGGTGGCAGTTGCATGGGATGACTTTGGCGTACCCACAATAGATAACGAAGCCAAATCGTTTCCACAAACTTCATTCGGGTATGTGTATTCCAATATATCTTTATTAAACCCTTGAATAGTTGTACCATTAACCGTTAAATTATCCAAACGCGTGTTATAGATAAGTTCGATGTCGTCATAAAAGACCTTGTCACCTGCACTACCACCACCAGGAGTTGCATTAGTAGAGAGAGTAATAAGAATAAATGAAGGCGTTTTATCTCCCTCCGTATAAGTGAAAGGTTGCTTTATCTTTGTCCAGGTAGTGGGGTTACCATTCCAAATCGCCTGGGCTACCACTCTTGATTGATTAGTGGCACCATTAGCATTTATAACACTATTATTAGCGTCGCTCGGATCAGGATTTTGATAGTAGGCACTACTTCCCGAAGTGATTTGATTCGTATGCAAAACCATATTAAAATGGGCTTGCGCCGTTCCAGACATATCTGTTTTAGCCCAGAGATAGACAGAGTCTGGATATGTTGAGATAGATGTATTATATCCTGAAACAGTACTGGTATACGTACAATTTTGAGTATTTGCAGCAGTCATACTATTTGCGTTAAAGCGACCTGATGTCAATCCGCCATTTGCATTGACGCCTACTTTAGAAACACTTGTCAACTTAACACTGTATGAGCCACTATGAGCGTCTGTTGATTTACTCACAAAGCCTTCATCTGCACCTTGTTGTCTAAGACTTCCAGTAGCTGAATTTATAGAACGCCAACTGTTAGGGATATCAGACGTATGATTGCTTGGAAAAATCAATCCTGCAGTATAAGTTTCCGTCGTCCAGTTCTCAAACCCACTATTGGGTAATTGGTATCCGACTTGCGCATTGGCGGCTATGCAACAGCCCGCGATTGCAATAAGTAAAATTAAAAATTTTCTCATAGGTTTGTTTTTTTTATTATTACTTTTATTTATTTACAATTTAATATCCTACAGAAATAGTGTATCCCCCCCTATTTCCTATCCCCACATACTACATCTTTCCAAAATCGGCGGCAAAAATATACTTTCTATGAAAAGAATATCCCTTTGTTGATAACTTTTATCATCAATAATCTAATAATCAAAATATTATAAATGTTAATAAACGTTAATCGGCAGAGTTTTCAACAGGGTTTTGGAGAAACCTGAGGAGGTTCCGGCGGCTTCGCCGCCGGAATAGAGAATCCGTTCGTCACCAAACTGGGGGCGAAACTTTGAATTTTGAATTCTGAATTTTAGACTGCGCTCTTAGTCGTCCAGTTCGGCCAACCTCTTTACTACGCCCGGACGGTCCTCCTGGTAGGTTACGCCAAACCACTCGGCATTGCTGTGCAACACCTTTACTCGGGCCTTGCCGCTTTCCATCAAATACGACACCACATTGGGGATGGGAAACTCCGCCGTGATGTTGCCCTGGTTTTCTTTCAGAAAATCCACAAAAAGATCATTCAAACAATCGAAGAAATCGGGCGTGAAACCCCAGAAGTTCATGCTCACGGGCTCGTCACCCTTGAAGAAGTTGTGCAACTGTTCCTCTTGGTTCTCATATCCGTTCTCCGTTTTGCCAATCTTGCGGTTCTCCACAATGTTCGTCAGATAATCGTGTTCGTCGGTGCTGCAGACGCCGCGCGACACGGTGCCGTTGGGCGACAGGGTCTTGTCCAAACGATACCCCACCATCGCATACGTGGGCGGCTGGGTGGTTTCACCGCTCGTCAAGAACTCCGCCATAACACGGAAAGCGTCCTTGCCGTAAAAGTCATCGGCATTGATCACGGTGAACGGCTCTTTTACGGCATCTTTGGCCACCAGGATAGCGTGGGCGGTGCCGTAAGGCTTCTTGCGCTCCGGATCTACCAAAAAGCCGTCGGGCAGCATATCCAGTTCCTGGAACACATACTCCACCGCAATCTTATCCTGATAGCGCGGCAAAACATATTGTTTGAAGTCGTCCTCCATACTCTTTCGAATCACGAAGACAACTTTGCCGAAGCCGCTTTCCAGGGCATATCGGACCGAATAATCCATAATGGTCTCGCCGTTGGGCCCCATACGGTCCAACTGCTTCAGGCCACCATAGCGACTGCCCATACCGGCAGCCAAGACGAGCAATGTAGGTTTCATATCTTTCTTTTTAATTAATAATCAAAACATTAGGGCGCCATATTATAATATTCGTCCAGCATATTGTCTTCCAGCATAATCAGTTGCTTGTTGACATAATGCTTGATCAAATACTTATCCTTACGGCTTTCCATTAAGCGGTGCAGGGCCTCGTTCACCTCCCCTATCGTGCCCACGCACTCGAAGGGCTTGTTGAGCGACAGGCCGGCCAACTCGTCGAAGGTGTCCACCAACTCCGGTTTGTCCAGCATATCTTCCCCGAAGATGTCGATCATCGTGGCATCGTCGATAAAGGGCGACAGGATGATGTAGGCGAAGAGACATTTCGGGCAGTTGCAGCACCATTTGTTCTCCTTACTGCCTGCGTTGCAACTCCTGAAGGCCTTGAAATAGGCGGGATATCGGGCAAATCGCTCGGCGATCTGCAGTTCGGTGAGCGGCCGCAGGTGGCTATAATAGTGGTTGGCGTCACCCATAAAGTCGTGTACATACTGGCGGAAGGCCAGCTCGAAGTCCAGCGACTTGGAGTATTGGTGGTTGATGTAGGTTCCGGGTATGGTGGGCTCGTTGGCGCTCGACTCGTTGGAGAGGGCCACGTCGCGGATACCCGTCACGGCGCTGAGCAATACGGAGTAGAAAGCCAGCATCGCGGAGAAGGGCGTGTGCCCGTTAAGATAGCCCTGGGCGTTAAGTTCCAAGAGTTTCGGATCAATCTGGCGCTGGAGCACGAGGATTTGGTCGAGGCGCTCGAACCCCGCGATGCGTGCGCAGTCGAGCGTAGCCCCGCGCGGGTTGATGATGAACGGCACGACCTTGCGCTCGGTGCGCAACTCCTCAAGCGTCACCACCGAGTCCTTGCCCCCGCCCACGGGCACGATGACGCGCTCGCTGTCAGGCATGGTGGGAAACGTCAGCTGTCCCGCGTCGGGCGTGCCCACAGCAAAGGTGAAGTCCAAAAACTCGTTGGGCTCGCTGTGAATGTTGTTCTTGTAGCAAAACTCGCCCAACCCGTACCAATAAAGCTTACGCCACCAGTATTGCTGGTCGCTGCTGAGCTTGTACGGCTTGACGTGCACCAACGGACTGCACGTGCACTTCCAATAGCTGATCAACTCAATCATCCCGATATTGAAGACGATGCCCTCCAACACCTTCAAGTCGACAGGATAATGGGCATTCTCGCCGGGTTGGAGCACCATCTTGGGCTGGAAAGCAATCTCCTCCCCTATCTTGTAGAAGAATTGTATATGCAAATCGTTCCCTTCAAGGTGATAATCATAACCCTCGTAAGAGAAAACGGGATATTTTTGGCGAAGCTCTTCAAATGTCATAGTTAGGAGAAATGAGGAATTAGGAATTTTGGTTTTTGAATTTTGAATTTTGGATCTTGGATTTCCGCCGTTTCGCGGCGGAGGTTCATTGGTTCATTATACACCGTACGGAGTACATCGCTTCTTTCGGGGTGCAGTTGATTTCCACAGTGGCATTGGTATTGACGAGATAGTGAATGGGCGAGGTCACGTCGCTGCCGTCGGAGGCGGTCCAGAAACCCGTATTGGTGCCGAAGCCATAGAAGCTGTTCCAGTAGCTGCCGGCGGGCACGATGTCGAGACCGGAGCTGTTGTTGGGCGATTTTGCGTCCATCACGGAGCACTCGGGGGCGGTCGTCATCACGTCGAGGTACCAGCCCTCGCGCGAAGCCATCGATTTGGCCACGTTGTTGACGTCGGTGCCGCACTTGTGGTCGCCGTTGTAGCCCAAATAGTCCTCCAGTCCCATCCACTCGAAGTTAGAGGGCAGGTGCCACCCTTCGGGGCAGATGCCTTGCAAGCCGCTGGGCACGGCTTCGGTGGGACGGGCCCCGTTCAGAGCAGTGTACCAACTGTAGAGCAGACCGTAACGAGCCGCGTTGGCCGCATCGCCATCGGGATAGCAATAGGTACGGCTCGTGCTGTCAACAGCAAAACCAAACGCCAACGGCGTACCGTCAGCATAGTGTGTCACGCGCAGATTGCTCCCCATCCAACACTGCGAGCCCACCAACACGGTGCGATACTCGTTACCGTCATAGTCCTTGACGACACCGCAATCCTGCTGTGCATAAAGCGACACGACAAGCGCAGAAATCAATATGATAGCCAGAATCTTTTTCATAATCAAATTAAAATAGCGTGCAAAAATAGTAAAAAGACGGAAGATTTGAGATGTGAGATGTGAGACGTAGGATGTAAAAACCACAAATTGCTATCTGCTAACTGCTATCGGCTAAAAGCCGCAAGGCTTTAGTCCCAAATTATTTCATCGCAGAACAGGTACGAGGGTTGGCCTTTGGAGATGTGCCACTCGGGCAGCGGACCGGCGTTCTTAACCACCACGCGGACGAACCGGGCCTTCAAGGCAAGATCTGTCGTATGTAACGATCTAATATCCTGTTCGGGGATGTTGTAATCCACATCGCTCAAATGCACTGTTTTAGCCAGTGTGTAATCGCGACCATCCTTGGACACGTAGACCTCCACCGTATTGGGCGCCATAATCCAGTCGTGTATGTTCTGCAGAAAGCGGATCTTGAGCGTATGCAGAGCCGTCTTCTTGCCAAAGTCGAACTCCACATCGATGTCATTACCCCAATAGCCTTGCCAGTTGCCGTCGGCGTACGATTCGCCGCCAAGTAAACCGTCGGCAAGAGCCTTTTCGCCCGAGGCAGCATATTCCGGACGATAATTGGAGTACTTGCTGTTCAATTTGGAAATCTTACCCAACCCTTTATGAATGAGCACATAGCGTTCAGTGATTACATCTTCGTTCATCGCATTGCGTGTCATCGCACGGATGGTGGCCGAATGTGGAAGCACAAAAGGAGCTGTGTAACGGTTCTCGCCCACCTGTGGCTTGCGACCGTCAAGGGTGTAGTAGATGTCCACGTCATCATAGAGGGTCTGCATACTGACCACGGTCTCGCCCGCTTCGTTGGTTTCATAGGTTATGTGGACGTGATAGGGAATGTTGAGCAACTCTTGCGCCACTTTATCGTAGCGTTTCTCCACAATGTCACGGCTATACGGACGGTTTTCCTCATCCCACAAACTCAAATACAACCGCTTAACCACATGCAGCAATTCTATTTCATCTCGTATCTCATTCTCAATCAAGCCCTTGGTATAAGACTGATTCCCTTTCAGATACTGATAAATCTCATGGCGGAGTATGTTGCGTTTGGCCACTGCCAGCTGGTGCCATGCCACATAATGGGCAATGCGCATCGGAGCTGAAAACTGAGGCACATCGGTCTGACCCTTATATTCGTACTGGTCCATTTCGCGCCCAATCAGATCGTAAGCGCGAAGGTTCTCGCGGAAATTTTCCTCACTGACTTTCGTCGGATAGAAATCCCAAATGCTTTCGTACAAAGCGCCACTGTTAAAGAAATTTGGCACATTCACATGCTCCAAATCCCGCATCAGTTGAAAATGGTCGGTGGGGGCAGCGAAACGCTCTTCAAACAGCGTATTGAAAACCTTCAATCGCAGATTCCTTTCCTGGTCGGCGGCTTTCGGTTCCGTGAACTCAAGAGGATTCCACGCCATCTCCGCCGCCCAGCACATGCCGTGCCAAGCACTGTTGACAAGCGATTCGCCGGAGTCGTCCCAAGCGGTATTCATCACGCCCAACGCACCATGTTGGTAACCGTCGCGCACCAAATTGGCAATGTTTTTGGTGTAGAGATCATAACTCGGAAATACCGAGCCCCACATGCTCATGCCCGGGGCCACCATAAACTCAAGTCCTTGTTTCTTAAAGGGTTCTATCATACTCGCATAACTGTCCAGCGGCGAATACGCCCACACAATCATCAGCATGTCTTTGGGCAACTGGGCCGTGATAGCGGAATCTTTCGCAGCAATATCGCCCCACATCATCACCCGCTTGCCGAGAGGTTTCAGCACATCATATACCCAACGGATGTGGTCGGCATACACCTGCGAAGCGCCGTGTTGGGTCACATAGTCGTGGGCTTTGCCACTGCCCAGAGCCTCGGTTTCGTCACAATTGATATTGAAAAACGGTGAACTGTACGCCTTCGCGACCGTTTCCAGTTCATATTTCAGAAAGTCCTTCGACTTTTCCGGATTCCAGTTCGCCTTGGTGTCCGCCATCTCTTGATAATAGGGAATGCGCAGCGTCTTCTCAGCGTGCGCCAGACACTGCTGGTTGCCAAAAAATTCAATATGATACTGGGCGGCAAACTCTTCCAACTCCTTGATTTCCTCAGCGGTAAGCCCGTCCGATGGGGCAATGTCATAGTAGTCTTCCAGTTTGAAAACATGCTCGGTATAGAGATTGAAGAAGTTCATCTTGTATTCGGCCATGGTGGAAATCATCCGTTTCAGAAACGCCATGTTCACAATCGGCCCGCGACTGATGTCGTCCATCCATCCGCGGTATTTCAGTGCGGGATAGTCGACTATGTGCATAGCCGGGATGACGATGCGGCCGTTCTCGTCGGCGAAATGGTCGGCGAGTTGCTTGACACTCTGGCGGCCGTAAAACAGTCCCACTTCCGTCGTGGCTTGTATGAGGATAAAGTCGGGTTTCACCTCAATCACATATCCTTGGTCGGCGTTGACCTCAATGGGCAACGAAGGGACAATTCCGGCTATGACATTCATCTTGTCGGCACTCTCGCAAACGTATTGTCCTTGCGTCATTTCCACTTTCTGCGGGGTGGGGATAATGCCCGTATTCTGGGCCGAGGAGAAGGATGCCAGGCAGAAAAGGGCCAGCATTGAAAAGGATATCTTCAAAATGGATTTCATATTGATTAGAATTAGGCTACAAAGATACTATTTTAAACATCAAGGTCTTTTTTCAGGTCTATAAAAAGTTGTATGAAAACCGCTGGAAAGGGATTGAAATCATACCACAAATTTTGTACTTTTGCACCTTCGAAAAAAGGAATAAAAACACAAACCATTATATGTCACTCATCAAATCTATTTCAGGTATCAGAGGCACCATAGGAGGCACTGTGGGCGATAACCTTACGCCTATTGACATCATCGAATTGACTTCGGCTTTCGCCGCCTTCTTGACTCGGGAGGCCCCGGGCAAGAAGCTCACCGTTGTGGTGGGTCGCGATGCACGTGTATCGGGCGATATGGTAAGTCGGCTGGTATGCGGCGCCCTGCAAGGAATGGGTGTCGACGTCATTGACACCGGACTCTCCACCACGCCGACCACCGAGATGGCCGTCACACACCACCACGCCGACGGCGGTGTCATCATCACGGCTTCGCACAACCCGATGCATTGGAATGCGCTCAAGTTGCTCAACGCCAAGGGCGAGTTCCTCTCCGGCGCCGATGGCAGGCTGCTGCAAGAGATAGCCGAGAGACGTGACTTCAACTATGCCGAAGTGAACGCCTTGGGCAAGTACACGGCTTACGGCAATGCCATTCAAGATCATATCGACGCCATCCTACGTCTGCCCTTGGTCAATATCAAGGCCATCAGCGAGGCCGACTTCTCCGTCATCCTCGACACGGTCAACTCCACGGGTGCGCTGGCCTTGCCGCCGCTGCTCGAGCAGTTGGGCGTGCGCAAGGTCACGGTGCTCAACGGCGAAGCCAACGGCGTATTTGCCCACAACCCGGAGCCCATTCCCGAAAATCTATATGGCATCTCGGAAGCCATACGCAACGGGAGTTACGACATGGGATTCGTTGTTGACCCTGATGTGGACAGACTGGCCATCATCAAGCCCGACGGCGAGATGTTCGGCGAAGAGTACACACTTGTGGCCGTGGCCGATTACATCCTGCAAAACACGCCCGGAAACACCGTTTCCAACCTTTCATCCACGCGTGCATTGCGCGACATCAGCGGCAAATATGGCGTAGAATACCACGCCTCCGCCGTGGGCGAAGTCAACGTGGTGGAGATGATGAAGGAGACCAACGCCATTATCGGCGGCGAAGGCAACGGCGGCGTCATCTATCCCGAGTTGCATTACGGCCGCGACGCCCTCGTGGGCATTGCCCTCTTCCTTTCCTATCTAGCCACCTGCAAGAAAGACTGTGTAGAGCTTCGCTCCTCCTATCCTGATTATTGCATTTCCAAAAATAAAATAGATCTTGGCGAAAAAATCGACATCCCCGAGTTGCTGAACAATATCGCCGAGAAATATGCCCAATACGAGGTCAACCGCGCCGATGGCGTAAAAATCGACTTCGCCGACAGCTGGGTACATGTTCGTTCTTCCAACACCGAGCCCATCCTGCGCATCTATGCTGAGGCCATGACAGAAAGTATGGCCGACAACATTGCCAAAAAGATCATGATGGACATCAAGGAAATGATTAACCACTGAGCTTAATCTTTACAATGAAAAAGATCCCTTTCATCATATTCCTGTTGTTTTTCGGCATCGGCTTTGCGCAGGCGCAGGCCACCGCCTCCGACGGCACACCTGTGGTGAAAAAGTATAACATAAAAGTCACCACGACCCAAGAAGATCTACAGAAATTGTTTATCCAAGGGTTCAATGGCAGCGAATACTATCTCTTAGACAGTGCCGTGGTGAAAAAAGGCACGGCTGTCTTCAAGAAATCCAAGTGCGAAGTACCCTGCGGCGTCTATTTACTAGCCTACTTCGACTCCACACATTCCTACACCAACATCATCGGTGAATTTATCATCAACCAAGAAGCCAAGTTTGTCATTCATCATTCCCAACATCTTGATTCTACCATAGGATACATCATCGACGACATTAACATTGAAGGCTCGCCCGAAAATGCACTCCTCTACTCCTTCAGAGATCGTCTCATGACCGTTTTCACGCCAGACATCCGTCCGATATGCAAAGAATATCGCGACATGTCCCCTGAAGGATTCGTGGGTAAATATGTCACGGCTGCGTATGGCACATTGCAGATGGCCAACCGCACCAAAGATGAGGCCCACGCCAAGATTATGCAGATGATCGACGACATGGACTTCTCCGAGCCTCGTCTGCTGCACTCCCCGCTTATCATCTTCAACGCCTTGGATCATTGGGTTAAACGTGAAGACGACGCCGACACGATAATGGCTTCCATGGATTACATCTTGAAACGCTGTACCAATCCTATCGTCAGGAACTTCTTCCTCAACCATTTCTTCACCATGGCCGACATCCATGACCCTGTTTTGGACCCCATATTGGTCTATCTATACGACAACTACGACCATGATTGGATTCCCGAAGGGCGCGAAGGATCCACCAAACGCAAAATCGAATCTCTGCGCAAGGTGATTTCCGGTGCCAGAATTCCCGAGCTTATCTCTCATGACCTCGATGGAGACCCACACTCCACCAACGACATCAAAACGAAATACACGGTGCTCTGGTTCTGGGACCCTGACTGCGACCACTGCCAAGAGATGACCCCTCAACTGCATCAGATGTACGTCGACCATGCTGAGGAATACGACTTTGAGGTCTTCGCCGTGGAAGTCAACGACGACTACGAGCGTTGGAAGAAGTTTTCCGACGAGCACAACCTTTGGGATTGGATTAACCTGAGCACCTCGCGAGGGGAACAGAACATTGACTTTATAGAGTATTTCGACATTGTGACCACACCCGTCATTTTGTTGATTGACAATTCCATGTATCATACAATAATAGCCCGACAAATTACGTTATCTGAGTTGCAAAAATTCTTTGAAAATAATTAATCTATGAAAAGAAATTTTACCTTATTGTTTCTCCTGCTTGCCTTCTTGTATGGCAATGCTTTTGCACAAAAAGGGAAATCGAGTTCTACCCCCAAAAAAGGACACGAATTGGTTTTCAATATCAAGAACTCCAAGGACAAACTCGTTTATCTAGTCATTCATTACAACGAAAAACTCATTCTCAAAGACTCTGTCGCTCCTGTTTCTCCAGGTAAATTTGTCTTCAAGGGAACTGAAAAATACGATGACGGTTTGTACTCCTTAGTCTCTGAGAAAAAGAGTCTATATCTCAACTTCATCATTGACAACAATCAATTCTTTGAATACAACTTGGACACCACCGGCAATGTGGAGAACTTCAGCATCGTGAACTCTCCAGAGAACAACGAGATGCTCAAGTTCCAAAAGAGAACCAGTCACGCACAGTTGCAGGCCAATGAATGGACCAAAAAATTCAAACAATTCGATGAGGCCGGCAATAAAGACAGCGCCGAGTTTTACAAGAACAAACTCAAGGGCATCAACGAAGAGATGCTAAACTTTATTCGTACCGAAATCATCGCTCCGCATCCCAACTACCTTTTTTCCAAAATGCAGAAATCCTATCTGCAGATCGACGTGCCCGAAATCAAGAAAGCCGACGGAACAATGGACTATGAAGCTCAAGCTATATACTATCGCACCCATTTCTGGGACAATTTCGACTTGGGTGACCATCGTTTCATCTACATTCCCTCCTTTGAGCCCAAATTGAAAGAATATTTCAACAAGTTAATCTACCACTTGCCTTCTGACTCCATCAACAAGTATGTAGACATGTTCATAGATAAAACAGTCAAAGACACCTTGATGTACCATTATTGCATCGATTGGCTCTCTTACCAGTTTGAGACCAGCAAGGTCATCGGGCACGATGCCGTCTTCTACCATATCGCCACCAACAACCAGTTGAAGGGCAAGTGCTATTGGATGGACGAAGACCTGATCTCCAAATACCAGAAACGTATCAAACGTATCGAGCCCACCCTTATCGGCAAGATTGCCCCTGAGCTGATTATCCCCGACACCACGCTCAGCGACGATGTCAGACATTGGATCTCCTCGTACAGCATGACCAAGCCCTACACCATACTTTGGTTCTTCGACCCCAACTGTCAGACCTGCAAGAAGGAATCCAGGAACCTGTTCCAGGTATACGATTCTCTCGAGACCATCGGCAAGCGCAACTTCGACGTGTATGCCATCGGCAACGATGACACCATCGAGGCGTGGAAGAAATACGTGAAGGAGAACAACTATCCGTGGACGAATGTGGGCGGCAACAAGGGCAACATCGACTATCTTGACTATTTCGGCATCTACGAGACGGGCAACCCTTCGATGTTCATCCTCAACTCCAAGCACGAAATCATCCTCAACAAGCGCATCGAGATGCAGAACCTACCACAGTTCTTCGAAGAATACGAGCGAATGGAGGCAGCCAAGAAGAAACTAGAAAATTAATTTATAACAACATAACACTCAACTTTATGAAGGATATTTTTGAAAGACTTAAAGAGTCGTCCGGTGGTCCTATCGGACAATATCGTGAAAGAATCGACGGTTATTTTGCATTCCCGAAGCTGGAAGGCGAACTGGGTCCGCACATGCGCTTCAACGGCAAGGATGTGCTTTGTTGGAGTATCAACAACTACCTCGGCTTGGCCAACCATCCCGAGATCCGCAAGGCCGACGCCGAAGGCGCTGCCCGCTGGGGCTTGGCCTATCCGATGGGCAGCCGTATGATGACCGGACAGACGGCTCTGCACGAGCAACTGGAACGCGAGCTGGCCGACTTCGAGCATAAAGAGGCCGCCTTCGAGTTCAACTTCGGTTATCAGGGCATTGTTTCCACCATCGACTCTTTGGTATGCCGCCACGATGTCATCGTATACGACGCGGAAGCGCACGCTTGCCTGTTGGACGGCATCCGCCTGCACATCGGTAAGAAGTTCAAGTTCCGCCACAACGACATCAAGGACTGCGAGAGAATACTCGGCAACGCCTGCAAGATCGCCGAAGAGCAAGGCGGCGGCGTATTGTTGATCACCGAAGGCGTGTTCGGTATGACCGGCGCGCTCGGCATTCTCGACCAGATTGCGGCGTTGAAGAAGAAATATCCGTTCCGCATCCTCATTGACGACGCCCACGGCTTCGGCGTTATGGGACCTCACGGCCGCGGCACCTCCGAGCACTTCGGCGTGATGGACGACATCGACATCTACATCGGCGCATACGCCAAGTCTATGGCCATCATCGGCGGCTTTGTGGCCTCCGAAAAGCCCATCATCAACTTCTTGCGTTACAATATGCGTTCGCAGATGTACGCCAAGTCATTGCCGATGCCCATCGTGTACGGCTGTCTGAAGCGTCTCGAGATCATCCGCAGTGAAGAGGGCGACAAGCTCAGAGCCCATCTTTGGGAGATCACCCGCACCTTGCAGAAGGGCTTCCGCGACCTCGGCTACGAGATCGGCCCTGCCGAGGCGTGCGTCACCCCCGTGCACTTGAGATGTGGCGTCAACCAGGCCGCCAACATCGCCGTCGATTTGCGCGAGAACTACAACATCTTCTGTTCCATCGTCACCTATCCCGTCATCCCTGCTGGTATGCTCATCTTCCGCATCATCCCGACGGCCGCACACAGTATGGACGATGTCAACCGCACCTTGGCCGCCTTCCGCGACATCAAGGAGCGTTTGGCCAAGGGCGACTACGACAAGGAGATCCCCGATATGGCGCTCATCAAATAAGACCATCGCAAACCGATTATATAGCGGCGGGGACACCCGCCGCTTTTCGTTTCTATGATTAAGAACATCATTTTCGATTTTGGGGGTGTGCTTTTCAACATTCGCTACCAGAACATCCCGGAGGCTTTCGCCCGCTGCGGGCTGCCACGCTTCGAGCAGATCTTCAGCAAGGCACACCAGAACGACCTGATGGACCAATACGAGGAGGGGCTCATCGGCGACGAGGCCTTTCGCGAATACATCCGCACGCTGACCGCCGAGCCGCTCACGGACGGGCAGATTGACGACTGTTGGAACGCCATCCTGCTGGGCTTCCCGCCGGAGCACGAAACGCTGCTCCGCAAGGCATCCGAGCACTATCGGCTATACCTGTTCAGCAACACCAATCAAATCAACTACAACAAGTTCCGTCCGACGATGGCGAAGCAGTTCGGCTTCGACCTCTTCGACCGCTATTTCCAACGGTGCTATTTCTCGCAGATAATACACATCCGCAAGCCCAAGGAAGAGGGTTTTCGGCTCATCATCGACGAAAACGGGCTGAATCCGGCCGAGACCTTGTTTATTGACGACTCGCCGCAGCATCTCGCGGGCGCGCAGGCCTGCGACTTGCACACCCTCCATCTTCAAGACGGCATGGATGTGACGGAGTTGTTTGATGAAGAAGGAATATTGAAAAAAACAGGGACGCCATAAGCGCCCCTGTTTTCATATTTTAGATATGGTAAACACTTAGAATGAATACTTCAGGTGTACCAGAATCTGCCAGGTGGAAGAAAGGTTGTTATAGACCGACCAAGTGGGCTCTGAGAAGGTGTACTGACCGTCTTTGTAGTCCAACACCACATCGCTGTTGAGCACCTTGTAGGCACCCCACTTGCTGCATAAGAGATTGCCGAGATTGAAGATGTCCAAGCCCACATCCAAGGTGTGCTTGTGACCAGTCACATTGAAGTAGAACTCCTGTGCAAACTTGAAGTTGATGCGGTTAAACCACGGTGCTTTGCCAGCATTGCGCTTGGAGTATTCACCTCTGTGCTTGCTCAGATAACTGTCACCGGCAATGAAATTTTCAAAGGCCTCCTTGTTTTCAGCAGAAATGAAAGGCATAGCGGCCAGTTCTTCGACAGTGGGGATATACATGAGTTGCGGACTGTTGCCCATACCACTCACATTGTTGATGAGGTATGAGTGGCGGGTCTGGTAATAATTGCTGTAGATACCCACATTATAACCCTCGTAGAAGAGACCGAGTTTCGTGGCCGTATGTTTGCCCTCGTTGATGGTGTAGCTAATGGCGCCTATTACACGGTGTGGAGCCACAAAGCCGGAATAACCCAGCTCGGGAGCATTGCCGTCGTTGCGGTTTGGTGTACTGGCAAAGGATGAAACCTGGTCGCCAGAACCGTCAGATATAGAAGTGGAACGGCTGAAGGTGTAGGCAGCCAACAAGTCAAGACCGAAATCGAAGGACTTGGACAGTTGGGCGGTCAACGCAACATACTGACCATGCATACCTTTCACATTGTGCAGGTAATAGCCATTCATCTTGCCGCCATTCATATTGGTGATGTTCTCTTTACCATAACGGGTTCTAGCTTCAGGTTCTCCAGGAAGTTGCACAGTGCCGTTCTCATAATAACCCAGCATGCTAGCATACACCTCGTTGAAGTTGTAGGAATAAACGCCCTCAATCGTGGCCTTCACATCGCCGGGCAGCGTGAAATCGAATGACAAGGAGGATTTCCAGCTGGTGGGCATCTTCAAATCCGTAGCCAGAATCGTGGCGCTGGTAGGTGCCGGAAGATCCTGACGCTGGAACGCATTGCCTGTATAAATGCTGTTGATAATTTCAGCACGGTCCGGATTGAAATTCACCACCGGATTGCCGGTATTGTTGTTGGCTATGTATTGGTATTGCAGACAGTTGGAGTTGCCAGCGGCGCTCACGAGCCACACATTCGGGACACGGCCGGTGAAGAGACCGGTACCGCCACGCATGATAACCTTGCGGTTCTTGGTGATATCCCAGTTGAAACCGATACGCGGTGACACATTGACCGTAAGTTTAGGAAGATCGGCTGTGCTGAGGCCTGCAAAAGAGCTTTCGGGGTTGGCTGCAGCCACCATATCGAAATCCAAGTTGCGATTGTCGTTCGGGAAACAGATAATCGGCATCTCCAGACGAAGGCCTGCCGTGAGTTTGAAGAACTTGCTGAACTCCATCTCATCTTGCGCATAAACCGAAGCCTGCGAATAATCGAAAGTCGGATACAGCGTTTCTGTAGGATCGTCGGAGTTGGCATGCGTAATCATGAAAGCCACAGGATGATAACCGGGCATACCGTTCGCATCGTTCACAAACGACTGCCACGAATCATAGATGTACCAACCGGCACCGCCCTGCATGAAGCCGTTCACGATGCGGTTCCACTCATATTGCGCACCGACCAGAATATTGTGAATACCTTTGATATAGGTGAACTCATCCGTAACCGTAACGGTGTTCACTTTACGCAGATTGGCGTATGTAAACGGATCGGGACCGAAGGTGGTGTACATGGCCATCTGCTGGTTTCCTTCAGCATCTGTATAGGGTTCCAAAATATCCACTGTCGGGAACAAATCGCCCACGAAAGAACGGGGCTCATTCTGCAATGACCATGTGACACGCGCCATGTTGTTGCCACTGCCGTCCAACACACGGCTGTTGAGTTCCGCAGCGAGGGAGGTGAAGTTCATATCCTGGAAATAACGCGCCGACTCAAAGGGCATGGCATAGTCGGACTGACGGCCTGCCACATAGCGGTTTATCGTATAAGTGTCTCCATGCAAATCCGTAATGGTGGTATTCGTGCCGCCCAGCGGGCTCATGGAGCTGGATGCGTTGTTGGAATTGGAGGTGTGCGTGTGTGTGAAACGGATGTTGAAGATATTGTCCTTGTTGATGTTCCAGTCAATACGGGCCATCACTTTGTAGTCAGGTGTACTGAGCGAATAGTTTTGATAGCGTCCTGGGTTGTAACCGAACTTGTCATTCAGGAAACTCAAGATGTTATCCATCTGGCTGACTGTGGGGCGATTATAGCCCGAACCACCGCCATACTCCTGATCATCGGCAGTACGCGCCTGAATGGTGGAGCCGGCCTGGTTATCAACAATGTACTCGCCATTGAGGAAGAAGAAAAGTTTGTCTTTCACGATGGGACCACCGAGCGTGAAACCGGTCACATTGTTCAATGTGGAGGATGTGGTCAGCATGTTGGTATCAACCTTCTGGCCGCGCATCTTGTTGCAAGTGAAATAATCATACACAGAGCCATGCCAAGTGTTGGTACCGCGCTTGGTCACCATGTTGATAGCACCGCCCTGGAAGCCGCTTTGGCGCACATTGAACGGTGTGACATTCACGCCGATCTGGTCAATGGCGTCGAGAGAGATGGGCGCACCTCCGGCGGGCAGGTTGGAGCCAATGCCAAAGGAATTGTTGAAAGTGGCACCGTCCACCGAAACGGAAGATCCGCGGTAGTTGCCGCCACCCACGGAAAAGCCGCCTCCCACCTCCGCGGCCTGCGGCGTGAATTTCATAATATCGTTCAAACTTCGGTTGATGGTGGGCATCGCCTCCAATGTGTGATTGTCAATGCGTGTGCCCACACCCGAACGATGGACATTCATCGTGGAGCCATCGCCATCCCCGTAAATGGCCACTTCGGCCAAATCGACCGCCGCTTTGTTCATCGGCGCGTTGGCCACCACCGACTCCGACAGAGGCGCGTACACATTCTTAATCATCACCGGCTGATACCCCATCTTGTCCACTTTGATGGTGTAAGGACCACCGGCAATGACATTGTTGAAAACATAATACCCCTTCTTGTTGGTCACCGAATAGTAAGCGGTGTTCGTCGGGATGTGCACAGCGGTCACGACAGCGTCCGTCACAGGGCCGTCGTCATCATTCACAAATCCCGAAATCGAAGAGGTTGTGGTCTGTGCATTCGCGGAAAACACGAAAAACAGACACACCACCGCAGAGAGGAACACTGGCAGGAACCCTTGCCCATTCCGCATCTGCCGGTCTTGCTTGAGAAATCGTAAATATCTTACCATAAGCCAATTAATTAAGTTAATAATAAAAGTGGTCGTTGTCTGAAACAACAACACAAAAATAAAAAATATACTCAATCATTTTTTGTATTTTTGCGCTTAAAAAAAAATCTATGATTTATTATGGAAAATAAATACAAACTCGTATGCACCCAATGCGGCAAAGTTATCCCCAATTTTGCCACTTGGTTTGAAATGAATCAAGAGTGCCCTTGCGGCTGCAAACGCGCCGACATCGTATACAGCGCCGACTACAAAGAAATCTACGAACTCACGAAACCCGGGCACAAGCCCGTCAACTTCTATCATTATTTCGACTTTCTGCCCTTGATGGACAAGAAGAACATCGTTTCCTTTGGCGAGGGTGCCATTCCCATCGAGGAATGGGACTTTTTGGAGAGATACGCTCGCGAGAAGCACGGCGTCGATTGCAAGGTGATGGTCTACCGCAACGATTTGAACGGCGGCACTAACACCTTCAAGGACATCGCCGCATCGTTGGCAGCCTCCATCTTCAAGGAGAACGGCGTCAAGGAGTTCTGCGTGGCCTCCACAGGCAACACCGCCACCGCCTACAGCCGTTACTTGGCCGAGGCGGGCATCAAGTTCACGGTGTTCGTGCCCAACGATGTCTGTCCTGACACGGTGGAAGCCATCCGTTCGTACGGTCAGACCGTGGTGGTCAGCGAAGGCAACTACGGACAGGCCAAGAAAGAGGCCGCCGACTTCCATGAGGCCAACCACGTGCTCATCTCCGCCGGCAACATCGATCCCATCCGTGTAGAGGCCAAGAAGACGATGGTGTTCGAATACCTTCGCCAGTTGGGCCGGATGCCTGACGTCTACGTGCAGGCCGTGGCGGGCGGCACGGGGCCCATCGCCCTCGACAAGGGCGTGCGCGAGATGCGCGCCATCGACCGAGACTTCAAGATGCCCCGCGTGCTGCTCGTGCAGCAGGACACCTGCGACCCGATGGTGCAGGGCTGGCGCAAGGCCGTGGCCAACGGCTTCCCCGAGGGCTACGAGAAAGACTATCCCGTCATCCCCGACCCGAAGACGATGGTCTCCATCCTCTCCACCGGCAACCCGGGTATGTTCCCCATCGTGGCTCCCATCGTCCGTAAAAGCGGCGGCACCTTCCTGCAAGTGAAGGAAGACCAGCTGGTCGACTACGGCAAGTTGGTCAAGAAGGAGCGCGGCATCTATCTGGGACCCGCCTCCATCGTCTGTCTCGCCGGCTTCTACAAAGCCCTTGAAGAGGGACAGATCCACAACGGCGAGACCGTTCTCATCAACACGGGCGAAGGCGCCGCTCGAGCCAAATTCTTCAAAGAACTCATTGACAAATAACAGATTACGAACATGGGAAAATTCTCTAACAAGGTAGTCTGGATCACCGGCGCATCCTCCGGCATCGGCAGGGCCACAGCCTTGCGCTTCGCCCGCGAGAACGCCACGTTGGTGTTGACGGCATTGGAGCCCGACCTCTTGCAGGACGTGCGGAGCGAATGCCTCAGCGTAGGCGCTCCGGCGGTCACTACCCTACCCTACGATCTGTCACAGATCGACGGACTGCCCAAGTTGGCCGAAGACGCCCTGCAAGCCTACGGCCGCATCGACGTGTTCTACAACAATGCCGGCATCAGCCAGCGCGGCACCACCGTGGAAGTGGACATGGCCGTCATCCGCAAGGTGATGGACATCGACTTCTACGCTCCGGTCATCCTCACCAAGCACATCCTACCCACGATGATCGCCCAGGGCGGCGGCCAGTTGGCCGTAACCACCAGCATCAACGGGCTGTTCGGGTTCCCCTTGCGGTGCGCCTACTCGTCGGCTAAGCACGCGTTGTATGGCTTCTACGAGACCATCGCCGCCGAGAACTACAAGGACAACATCCACGTCACCATCGTCACTCCCGGGCGTGTGCGGACCAACATCTCCTTGAACGCCTTGGAGAAGAACGGCGAGAAGCACGGCAAGATGGATGCCGGCCAAGCCAACGGCATCACGCCGGAGAAGGCCGCCGACAAGATCGTGAACGCCATCCACCGCAAGAAACGTGAAGTGCTCGTGGGCAGCGGCGAGTTGGTGATGGTCTACATCAAACGCTTCTTCCCAGGCCTCTGCGCCCGTATTGCACGCAGCATAAAAGCAATGTAAGGATGACGGACTCCTTCGGCATATTATACAGACTGACCGATTGGGGCGGCACCCACGACGAGTACCTCGAAGGGCTTGTCGAAGGATGTCCCCAGGGCATCGTTTTGGATATGCCCTTTTTGGAGGAGGAGATGCAACGACGTGCGCCCAACAGCGACAGAGAGTCCACCC
Organism: Bacteroidales bacterium; assembly: GCA_024685175.1. Taxonomy (GTDB): domain Bacteria; phylum Bacteroidota; class Bacteroidia; order Bacteroidales; family WCHB1-69; genus F23-D06. Next base: position 17,429 of record JAIKWD010000036.1, on the reverse strand, counting down.
AACGGCACGAAGACGACCCTGTGGAGTTCCTCTCTGGCCTTGATGCCGGTAACGTGACGACGGGCGAGCCGATCCGTTTCCGCATCCCCAACCACGATGTACGGATAGACGAGCGCAACCGGTTTGTCATCAAGCCGTCGCACGCCTCTTACACCTACTATCGGAAGTATGGTTATCGCGACAACGAGTTGTGCGGGCGGGCCTCGGCCCGCGAGACGGCCTGTCGGGTGGTGGCGGGGGCCATCGCCAAGATGGTGCTCCGGCGCAACGGCATAGAGATACACGCAGAGACCTTGCGACGGGGCACGCCCGCGTGCGAGGGCGACAGCGTGGGAGCCGTCATCGGCTGCCGCATCCTCGGCGCGCCCACAGGACTCGGCGAGCCGCTGTACGACAAATTCTCCGCAAGGCTGGCCTTTGCGATGATGTCCATCAACGCCGCCAAGGGCTTCGAGATAGGATTGGGCTACCAAGCCGCCGAGATGGGCGGCAGCCGGTACAACGATGTCCAGAACCCCGACTTCTCGTACCGCACCAACCACGACGGCGGCGTACAGGGCGGCATCACCAACGGTCAGGAGGTCTACTTCACCGTGGCCTTCAAGCCCATCCCCACTGTGCGCTTCGACCAAGAGACCATCGACTACGACGGCACCCCGGCCATCTACCATGGCTCCAACCGCAACGACCTCTGCGTCGCGCCGCGCGTACTGCCTATCGTGGAAGCCATGGCCGCTATGGTCACACTCGATTTTATGCTGCTCCGAAACAATGAATTAGAACATAATGATCCCAACAATGAAAAATAAAGCACTCTGCTTCCTGACGATTCTCGCCATAAGCCTATCCATCGCCAACGCCCAGACACGGTTGACCTACAAGTCCTACAGCATCGGCGGCACCGACACCTCCTATACGGAAGTCTTGGTCAAAGGCTCGCAAGCCAGAATCCAATCGGGCGACAAGCCCGCCGAGAATCCCATCCCTGGCATTGCAAAGCATTTCACCTATATTGACTATAAACTGGACACCATCATCTCCCAGCTTAGTTACAACATAGATGAAAACTACTACTGCGGATATCCTATCCAAGAAAATCAAAATTTCAAGGAGGAAGGAAATGAGAAGATTAATGGTTATCGCTGCACAAAATACTCTATCGTATTATTTTCCAATAAGATAGAGATATGGACCACCCAAGATCTCAAACTCAGGGCCACTCCTATTGCCAGCTTCGCCAATCTGCCGGGCGTACTGGTAAAATATCTTCGCAATGGCAATGCCGTCGTCGAATTAGCATCAGCGGCCAAGGACAAGTCCATCAACAACATCTTCCCCACCTATTTTGGCGAGCCAAAGACATCTTCCGAGCTCAATCAGATGGAAAAGGACAAATTGGTCATCACGCTACCCATCTTCAACGAGGATCAGATATGCTTTAATCCAAAATTAGAGAAGCCGACGGCTTTTCTTTACGACTCCGTCTATCATGTAGCCAACGGAACCGTCATTCTCAAGAAAATAGACCTAACACTTCTGCCCGAGCACTATCAGATCTTCGCCGAGGTGACGGAATACTCCAATGGCGATGCCTACGACCGTACAGGTTCCATTTTTCTCATTCCTGGAAACCTGCCGCTATCCATGGTGGAAGCCTTCCGAGACAGCGTGGAAGTGCTACCCTACTTCACGGACAAGAACGGGAACAAGTACCAGGGCATGATCACCACGCCGATATATCAACCCCCTATCGAGTTGATGCGTTTCTTTACGCCTTTTGGAGTACGTCATTATAACCAATATCGTTCGCTACAAGACCAAGATTGGGCCGAGCAGGTGGTGTACAAACAAGACATCAGCGAATTGAGACCGCTCCTGCAAGGAAACGTGTATATCGGCGCGTTTATAGGCAATTATGATGGTGGCGGACACAAGTTGTCGCTAACCCTAAAGGCCTACCCGGAAAGCGATACCTGGACGTTCTCTGACAGTACTTTTGAGATGGCCTTACCGTTATTCAACACCTGCAACGTAATGGAGATGGCGGGCCAAAACTACGGAACGTTCTTCCGCACCGACAGCCTTACCGTCGACTTCTTCGTGCCTTATCATTGCAAAGAGCTAAAACTAAGATACATAACTACTGGTCACGGCGGATGGGATAGCGGCGATGAGTTCGTACCCAAGCCCAACACCATCTTGATTGACGGCGTTCAAAAGTATGTCTACACACCTTGGCGCACCGACTGCGGCACATATCGTACTTCTAATCCTGCTTCAGGCAACTTCTGGAATGGACTATCCTCGTCCGACTACTCGCGTTCGGGGTGGTGTCCAGGCACAGCCACGCAGCCCGTCTATTTCGACCTTACCGGTCTTGAGCCGGGCGAGCACACGATGACCATCGCCATCCCGCAGGGCGAGCCCGAGGGCGGCAGTTTCAGTGCCTGGAACGTGTCGGGCATCCTAATCGGCACTTTCGAGAAAGTGGAGCAATAAAAACCTGAACTAAATAGCATCATCTTGAATACAAACAACGGAAAATACAAGCAAGTACTCACCCACCCCATCTACGAGCTGGTTTCTCACGCAGCCAACGAGTTAGGTGTTAGCGCATTCGTGGTTGGCGGGGTGGTGCGCGACTTGATCATGCGGCGCCACAACACCGACATCGACATCGTGACCGTAGGCAGCGGCATTGAGTTGGCCAAACGCACGGCAGCCATGATCGACCCTGACTTGCATGTAAACGTTTATCGCAATTTCGGCACGGCGCAGTTCAACTACGAGGGCTGCGTCATCGAGTTCGTAGGCGCACGCCGCGAATCGTACAGCCATGACTCCCGCAAGCCCGTGGTGGAAGACGGCACGCTGGAAGACGACCAGATGCGCCGCGACTTCACCATCAACGCAATGGCCATCTCCCTCAACGGAGAGCACCCATACGAGTTGGTCGATCCCTTCGACGGCATCGGCGACATCAAGAGCAAGCTCATCCGCACACCCTGCGACCCCGACAAGACTTTCTCCGACGACCCTCTGCGGATGATGCGGGCCGTACGGTTCGCCACTCAACTCAACTTCGATATCTACCCCGAGACCTTCGAAGCCATCAAGCGCAATGCCTACCGTCTCGACATCATATCCAAGGAACGCATTGTTGAGGAGTTCAACAAGATATTGGTCTGCCTGCGCCCATCGAAAGGCATCAAGCTATTGGATGAAAGCCATTTGTTAGAGAGGTTCCTGCCAGAGATCTGTGCCCTGCAAGGCGTGCAGTTCATCAATGGCAAGGGGCACAAGGACAACTTCCTGCACACCCTGGAAGTGGTGGACAACATAGCGATGGCCAGCGAGAAGCCCAACCTGTGGCTCGAGTGGGCGGCTTTGCTGCACGACGTGGCCAAGCCCGCCACCAAGCGCTTCGACCCGGTTGTGGGATGGACTTTCCACGGACACGACGCAGTGGGCGTAAGGATAGTGGGCAGCATCTTCAGACGGTTGCACATGCCCAACAACGAAAAGATGAAATATGTGCAAAAGTTGGTAGGGCTGCACCTGCGTCCCATAGCCCTTGTGGAAGACGAGGTAACCGACTCTGCCGTGCGCCGGCTCCTCTTCGAGGCAGGCGACGACATCGACGACCTGATGATGCTATGCCACGCCGACGTCACCTCCAAAAACTCGGCCAAGATCACCCGCTGTTTCCAAAATTTCGCCAAAGTACGCGAGAAACTGCACGAAATCGAAGAGAAGGACAAGCTGCGCAATTGGCGCCCGCCTTTCGACGGAGAAGACATAATGAAGACCTTCGAGATGCCGCCATGCAAGGATATCGGCATCATCAAGGATGCCGTTTGCGATGCTATTCTGGACGGAGAGATTGAGAACACCCGCCCAGCCGCTTTGCAACGAATGCTGGATGAAGGCGTTAAATTGGGATATGAGATCAAAAACAAGCCCGAAGAATTGTCATGAAAAAAAAAATAATTTATCTATTGCTTATTCCTCTGGTATTGCTGAGCGCAAGCTGTCATAAAAAACAGGTACAAAAGAAGCCCGACAACTTGATTGGCAGAAGCACCATGGTAAAACTGATCGCTGAAAGCTATCTGATTGAAAGCGTTTTGTTTTTCAATCCCGCGGATACCGTCAACCGTTTCGAGAGCACAAAAGCCTATTACAAGGATCTTTTTGACCGCTATGGCGTGACCCGTGAGCAATTCAACAAATCCATTGAATATTACATGGGCGACGAGGACATGTCGGAGAAGCTGCTTTCCGAAGCTCATGCCATTATTCTCCAGAAGAAAAAAGAGTTGGCTGTCTTAGACACGTTACCCAAAACACCTGAGGATTTATACCTTGAAAGCCAAGCGTTAACCTTGGATGAGCAAAGTCAATCAGAAACCCCAAACAACCAACCACAACCATGAAAGAACGTGTATTAATGGCCATGAGCGGCGGCATAGACAGCGGAGTTTCCGCAATGCTGCTGCAAGAAGAGGGATATGAGCTGGTGGGTGTCACCTTTCGCACCTTCGACTCAATTTCAGAAAGCTGTATTGCCCGCGAGAAGGGATGTTGCTCCATAGACTCCATCATGGAAGCCAAGCATTTGGCCGAAAAGCTTGGTTTCGAACATCATATTCTCGATGCTCGCGACACGTTCCGCCAGACTGTAATACAGAATTTCATTGACGAATACCTTCAATGCCGTACCCCAAACCCTTGCGTGCTGTGCAATCCTGTCATCAAATGGGGACTCCTGCTTCAAATGGCTGATGAGTTAGGCTGCAACAAGCTAGCCACGGGGCACTATGCCCGCATCGCGCAACGCGATGGGCACTTTTTCTTGCAGAAAGGGAAAGACCAACAGAAAGACCAAACCTACTTCTTGTGGCGGCTCACCTCAGAGCAACTACAACGTACTCTCTTCCCGTTGGGAGGCCTCAGCAAGGCTGAAGTGCGCGACATAGCTGCCCAACACGGTTTTGTTAAACTGTCACAGAAAAAAGAGAGTGAGGAGATCTGCTTTGTGCCTGATAACAACTATCGCAATTTCTTAGAGAAGAATGTCCCTCAGTTGCACGAGCTACACCCCCAAGGCAATTTCGTGGACACCACAGGCAAGATATTGGGTCGCCATCAAGGACTCTTCAACTACACCATCGGGCAACGTCGCGGCCTGGGCATAGCCCTGGGCGAACCAGCCTATGTGGTACACCTCGATGGAGAACACAACAATGTAGTGATCGGAGCTAAAGAAGATCTGCTTTTAGCAGAGCTTCAAGTAAACGACATTAATCTATTGAAATACAATGATTTTACAGACGGAGATTGTTTTGATTGCCGTATCCGGTATCGCAGCAAAGGCGCACCAGCGAAACTGTTTCACCAGGACAATGGCATACGCATAGTTTTTGATGAGCCCGTTGAGTCCGTCACCCCTGGCCAAAGCGTCGTTTTCTACGAAGGCGACGACTTAGTCGGTGGAGGAATAATCCAATAGAATCATTTTTCCTGACCATATAACTCCTTCTGCGTGCGCCACATAAAGATCAAGCTTATGACCGTCACCAGCGCACATGACACCACCATGGGGATGGAGCCACGCACGTCTGTGAATTTCATGTCATCAATGACAATACCTCTACCCTGCATGGTAAAATCTATCAATAGAGAAAGCGCATTGTGCAGGAAATGAGCCAACACGGGCAGCCATAGTGAACGGCTCCAATAGAAGAGATATCCCAAATAGGCACCCAACAGCAGACGAGGTATGAATCCGCTAAATTGAAAATGTATAATACTGAATATCAAAGCGGTAATCCAGATGGCCAGGTGCGGCTTATTTGACCACTTGGTCAAAAACTGCTGTATAGTACCCTGAAACATAAACTCCTCACATACAGCAGGTAACAGGGCCATGACTAGGATATTGACCGCTAGTGTGGCATAGTCATGGCGAACCGTCAACGTATGCATAATAGATTCCGCCTGCGCATCCATTTCGTTCATCCAATTTTGCAATCCCGACATGTTCTCGGGAAGTTGGATGGCTTGATTCCACTGTGATAACAAGGCCACGACGGGTAGAATCACGATCGAGAGTATCAAGGTTACATTGACTAGCAAATAATGCGGTTTACGATCACCAGCGTTATAATGGAGCCATTTATGGTCCTGGGCATACGCAAAGAGCAGTGCAGGCACGAGAAACATGCCTATGGAGGCGAAGGCTTGCGTGATACGGACAAATCCGCCCGGACTTGAGGCCTGATACATATCACCAGTGTGATAGACCACCCTGGCTATCAAGCCACCCAAGCCGCTAAACACAATTGTTCCCACTACTATAAAGAGTAGCAGGAACAATAATTGCACAAATCTATTCTTGCCTTCTAAAAAAGGCTTGAAAAACTTCATCATCTTATTTCACAAAAGCGATCACATCGCCTTTTTCTACTTTATCGCCTTGTTTGGCCACGACTTCTATCAGTCGGCCGTCATAAAGCGTATGGACCTCTTCATTGCCATAATAGGCGGCCACAAAGCAAACGATGTCGCCTTCTTTGTAGGGAGTTCCCAGAGGCTTTGCCATAGATGGTTCGTCCACGGCGAGTTCCCAGACTACGCGACCAGACACAGGAGCCACAACCATCTTGGCGTCAGGTTCCTTGGCCAACACCTTGTCAATGACCTCTTGCTTAATCACTTCTGGCATCTTGACAATCTTGACGACCTCGCGGATATTGGATTTCTCTTTAGCTTGCGCAAGGGCAGCCTCAAAGTTCTTCTTAGCCCTACCCTCTTTATAGTCAATGTATTGACGTTCATGCATAGCCAGTTCAAAGAGTTCTTCCTCATCCTGACCGACATCCCATCCTCTCTCTTCCATCATCTTACGATACTTGGGTAACTCGTCGGGATAGTTGTCTTGCGGTACGCCGTCGAAGAACTCGTAGCCCTTTTCCTTGGCCAGCTCGACGATTTCAGGAGCCAACGTGCCAGGCAAACGGCCGCAACGACCGAGGATCATGTCCCACATCTTGTCGTCCATGTTGGAATAACGAGGTTTGCCCTGCGCCTCGGCGAGGATATTCATCAAGGCAATATTCTTCACATATTGGCTGAACGGTGTCACCAAGCCAGGGGTACCCACGCGTGGCCAGACATATTGCACTTCGTCGAACAACTTGACGAGCAGTTCGTCTTCGGACATCTCGCGCTTGCCTGCCTGACGCAAGGCCATATTGATGGCATCCTTAAGCCCTTTTAAATCGGCCATCATGGACCCCATCATGCCTCCGGGAAGGCCGCATCCTATCAACAAGGAGGTACAGATCTTATTCTTCGGCTCAATGAAGTAGCCGAGAAAATCGTCCATAAACTTCTGGGTCAAGGCACGGGCCTCCATGTAGGCGTTCATGTCAATATCCTTAACTTCGAAGCCGGCATCCTTAAGCATGGCATGAACGGCAATAACGTCGGGATGAACCATGCCCCAGGAGAGCGGTTCCATAGCCACATCGATAATGTCGGCGCCAGCCCTGCATACCTCTAGGACGGAAGCCATGGAAAGGCCGGGGCCAGTATGTCCGTGGTATTGAATCACTATTTGCGGGTATTTTTCCTTGATGCATTTCACAAGTTTACCCAAGGTGGCAGGACGACCGATGCCGGCCATGTCTTTCAAGCCAATCTCCTTGGCGCCATATGCCACGTATTTGTCCACAATCTCCATATAGTGCTCGATAGTGTGCACTGGAGAGTGCGTGATGCTGAGGGCAGCTTGCGAAATCAAGCCAAACTCATTGGCATATTTAATAGAGAGCTCCAAGTTACGATAGTCGTTCAAGCCGCAGAAAGAGCGGACCACGTCCACGCCTTGTGCTTTCTTCACCTTACACATTAGTCGGCGTACATCTGCAGGCACCGGGTACATACGGAGGCCATTCAATGCACGTTCCAGCATCTGTGTTTGGATGCCTGCTTCGCGCAATGGTCGTGTCCATTCGCGCACGGCACGATTGGGGTTCTCGCCGTATAACAAGTTAACCTGCTCAAAGGCGCCACCATTCGTTTCCACTCTGTCAAAACAACCCATCTTCACAATGACGGGCGCAATCTCCTTCAATTGATCTACGCGAGGCTGATACTTACCAGAAGATTGCCACATGTCGCGATAAACCAAACAAAACTTTATCTTTCTACCCATAGTAAAAAACACTTTAAGTTATTAATATCCTGATGATTATGCGTAAAAACAGCACTAACCTCATTCAGGGGTGCAAATGTACAAAAAAAGCTTGTATTTATTGCATATCAATAACCATACCATCTTCACCCAAAAAGACGTTGTCAGGCAACATGGGTGACACTTCGACATACCGCCCCATCTCGTGGGAGATATGGGTAAGATAGGCACGTTTAGGCGCAAGTAGTTCAATGACATGAAGGGCCTGCGCCAAGTTAAAGTGGGAATAGTGTTCTTTGATACGTAAGGCATTCAACACCAATACATCAAGGCCTTTTAACTTGTTCAAATCGGTCTCGGGTATGAAACTAGCATCGGTCACATAGCCAAAGTTACCGATACGATAGCCTAGGATGGGCAGTGTCAGGTGGCGAACATGAATGGGCAGGATTTCCACACCGTTGACGACAAACGGATCGTCCTTGATGGGATTAAGGTGCAGGGAGGGCACACCCGGATATGGATGAGGCTTGAAGGCATAGTCATAATCCTTACGAATGACATTGAGGACACGTTGTAGGCCGTAGATTTCAATAGGAGCCCTCTTCTGAAAATAGATGGGACGAATATCATCCACGCCGCCAAGGTGATCCTTATGCTCGTGAGTCACCAAAATGGCATCCACCATAGTGATGTGGTTGCGCAGAAGCTGTTGCCTCAGATCGGGGCCGGCATCTATAAGCAAACGCGTGCCTTTGACCTCCACAAATGCCGAAGTACGCAGACGCGCGTCACGAGGATCGGAGGAACGACACACGTCACACTGGCATCCCACCACGGGAACGCCTTGCGAAGTGCCTGTGCCTAAAAGCGTTACTTTCATTATACCCTTCTTTCAAAATGCCTGCAAAGATACAATAAATAACGCTATTGTTTGACGAACTTGAGGGTTTTGGTCCCCGACTTGGTGCCCACACGCAACAAATATACGCCAGCAGACAGATCATCCACAGGAATTACCATCGTCGATTCCACAGCTTCCAGACTTCGGACAGGCTTGCCCAACAAGTCATAAATAGTCAAAATTGAGGACGGCTCTATATGGAGCACCGTCAGCTGTTCTCGGGTAGGATTGGGATAAATACTCAATTGATTGGCGTCTACATCCTCCATGCCGACATGACCTGCTTCATACCGCAGTTCAAAGCCGTTCCCATTGTTTTTGGCATCCGTTTCGAAAATGAACGCCACACGCTTGCTCTCTATCACGAACGAGGTGTCATTCATCGTTCCAGTTATGGAGAAAAGATAATTGCTATCGGCCACATGCGATTTAAAGAAGTGCAAGAAATCCTTGTTCTCTTCCAAATCAAGATAATTAACATGGAATTTAACGGCAGGATATTGGCTTTGCATAATTCTGTAGGTGCAGGTGGTCAACGGCAAATAATCGGCATCACCACTACCATCGGTCAAGGTATTGGACGGCGACGAATAAGTGGCCATAGGCGTGCAATATTTACCGACATTGGTCTGATAATTGAACTTAAAGCCATCACCGGACAAAGAATCGTCGGAGACAAATCGGACAACAATCTTGTCACAGTTCCAATTCACATCCAAGGTATTGCTACTATCGGTCAACGTATAGACTGGAACGGTCGAGTTATTGCGATATATGAGCAACGTGTCACCAACGGCAAGGTCATACCACAAGTGAACGCTTATGGACGAGGAATTCTGTACTTCGGGAAGTACGACCCATGTGTAGTCCATATTGGAAGAATAGTTTTCAAATGATGCACTGCCATCAGTAAAAGATCCGGCCGGAGTGGTCAGCGTATCTCGGCCTGTCAACTCGAATGCTCCAGGATAATCGTACAAAGTCGTATCAGGATAAGCATCGACAATGAGTTCTTGCGCCAAATTGAAGTTCGAACCGCCAGGCTTTAGATTATTGGTGTAGAAATAACCGTCATAGGAGCCACTCCAGCCAAAATTGAAGTGATAGTAATAGTTACTGTCCACCAAATCATAGCCATCGCAAATGAAGCCATGTCCATTGATGTTAGGCACGCTCCATCCAGCATAGTACAAGGGTTTATTGTGTTCCAAGTTGGTCACGATCAAGCTGTCCCAATCCAAGTCAGTGGAATCGCGAAAAATATAGCGAGTATCTGGAGAGTACTTGAAATAGGTGCGCAGCACATACGCCGCGCTATGGTTATACATACCAGACCCATCAACACCATAAACCATGTCCACACCTACGCCGCAGTGATATATCAACGTGGAAATAGCCGGGTTGATGGAGGTAGGATCATCACACATGGCACTATAGTCGTATACGGTGTTGCCATAGTCCGCATACTGAGGTCCGTAAGTGGAATCCACGTAGGTGTATGAGCCTACACCAGTTGAGGGAAAACGATAGTAATAGATAAGCTGTCCCAAAGCCGTTGCTACACAGCCGGTTAGTGTGCGATTGTTGGCACCAGCATAATCGCGGGGACAGTAGTAGTTGTAAAACTCCCCTTGGTCCCAATGCGAGCGCATGAGTGGTTCTACGCTATTGACAGAACGTGGCGACTGGCTATACCATCCAGGATCGACATCGGAAGAATTATATGGCATAGCCTTCACTGCCACCATCTGCTGACGGTAGTTATCAAGCCACATCAGGACAGGAGGAATCACATCGCTGTCGTTATAGGGTTGATGATCCGAAAAGGCCAAAATGGGTTGCACACGCTTGTCACCACTCACCACCACGAAAGCATTGTCGGCATTGACAATGTATAAAAGCGTGTCCCTATTCTCGGTCAACACCTTGGCGCAACGAGATGCCGATTTTTGCTGAAGACGCAAGAAATTGTTTGCCGCCTGCATAGCTTCGTTCATCGTAACGCGCTGAGCCACAACAGTGCCAGCAACCAATATAGCCATTATAAAGCATAATAATCTTTTCATAATCGTAATCGTTGTTGAATGAAAGAGCAAAGATATAAAAAAAGCAATTAGCAGACAGCTGATAATAGATAGCAGTTTTATGTCCCCGCCCGTACAGGTTATTGGTACATTGGTTCATTGCTTTTTTGTACTTTTGCCACCCCAAAATGCAAACTATGACTGCCGCATACGATACCGAAGCCCTCAAGACGATAATCGACACCATCCGCCAACGTCGGGACATCACGCTGGAGCAACTTTCCGCGTTGTTGGACACCGACGACCACAGTGCCATTGACTACCTGCGTACGCAGGCCCGCGAGGTGGCGCAAAGTGTCTATGGCAATGCCGTCTTTATGCGCGGGCTCATCGAGTTCAGCAATGTATGTAGCAACAATTGCCGCTATTGTGGCATCCGGCGCGACAACACCGCAACGGAGCGTTACCGTCTCAATGACGACACCATCCTCGAATGTTGCCGTATGGGCTACGAGTGTGGGCTGCGCACCTTCGTGCTGCAGAGCGGCGAGGACGGTCACTACGATGACGCACACATCGTGCCGTTAGTGCAGCGCATCCGCGCGGAGTTCCCCGACTGCGCCATCACGCTCTCCTTGGGCGAGCGCAGTCGCGAGAGTTACCAGAAGCTCTTCGACGCGGGTGCCAACCGCTATCTGCTGCGCCACGAGACCGCCGACGCCGACCACTATGCGTATCTCCATCCTGCCGAGATGAGCTGGGAGCATCGCATGCAGTGCCTCCGCAATCTGCGCGACATCGGCTATCAGGTGGGTGCGGGCTTCATGGTCGGCTCGCCGGGCCAGACCCACGAGACGCTGTTCAAGGACCTGCAGTTCATCCGTACCTTCAAGCCCGAGATGTGCGGCATCGGACCCTTCATCGCTGCGCAGAACACGCCCTTCGCCCACGAGCCGAACGGCAGCGTGGAGCGGACCTTGCGCCTGCTCTCCATCCTCCGCCTTCTGCACCCTCACGTGCTGTTGCCCGCCACCACCGCCCTCGGCACGCTTAACCCCTTCGGGCGCGAGCTGGGCATCCAGGCCGGCGCCAACGTGGTGATGCCCAACCTCTCCCCCACCGAAAACCGCCCCAAATACAGCATCTACGACGGCAAGATCTGCCTCGGCGACGACATCAGCCATTGCCGCAGCTGCCTTGAAAGCCGTATCGAGTCCGTGGGCTACAAGATGGTCGTGGACCGAGGAGACTACAAGAATTAGGAATTAGGAATGAGCTGTCGATGGTAAATCCACTTTGAATTTTGGATTCTGAGTTTCCGCTGCTTCGCGGCGGTGGTTTATTGGTTCATTTTTTTCTTTTTGCCCTGTTTTTTCGACTTATCATCCTTGGGTGTATCGATGTTGAACATTTCGTTCAACTTTTTCATATGTAGGGTAATGTCGAAATAGATGTCAATCGTGTCGTTGGGGTCATCCGTAAAGACCGTCATCTTGTCGCAACTGTGCCCATCATCATGGACCAGCGCCTGGGATTTGCTTTTTGCGCCAAAAACGCCATAAATGATGATATACTCATCGGACACCTCGAGCACTTTCCAGGCTGTCCCGCACGTCTGGCCGTCACCGGAGGCAAAGATCACGTCCAGGATCTGCGAGACGCGGAGATCCAAGTTTTTCGCTTCGTCCTGGAGTTTCAACGCGGCTGCGCAATTGCTCGTCAGGAGCAACAGGCCCAGAGAGGTCGGCGATTTCTTCAGTTCCTCCTTCCCGATTTGATAACCCTTTTTGGCATCGCCTTGGCCATACGCATCTCTCATCTCTTTGGAGGCATCCAGATAGGAATATTTTGGCGAAAAGTAAGTGCCATAATACAGATTAGCCATCTCTTTAGTGGACAGTGTCGTGTCACCGGCCACGAAACGAGCCATCAGCGCCTCGAAATCGTCCTCGTTTTTTTTCACGAACTTCTCGATTTTGTCGTAGTCCACCTTTATCTTCTCAGGTTCGTCGTTCTGGGCCGTCAGCCAAAAGCCGGAAAATAGGAGCAACGCACAAAGACACAATGCTTTCAAGTTATCTTTGGCAACATTTTTTAAGATAGCAACGTCTTGCATAGCACTAAAATTTTGAAATTATCGATTCATCCCCTCTGCCCTTTAGGGACAACAAAAATACATTTTTTATAATACAAACTACAGCCGACAGCAGGTAAGCAGATATCGTTTGCCGGGGATTTGTGGGACGAAAATCACAAAGACAGAAAACGGCAGTTGGGTGCTGGGCGGCATCTACAGTGACATCTACAACAATCGCAACCAACTGGTTCTCACCTGCCGCGCCGCCGGTTCCACGGCCATCCTTAATGTCAGCGCCATCACCCCGGGCTGCTATCTCCTCCGCGTGATGCAGGGGGATGGGATGAAAGTTGTGAAGGTGGTGGTGGAATAATCTCCTTTAGTTCCATAATATCCTGTATATCAAATCTTATCCTGTCAATCCCAGCTTGCGAGGGTTGGTGAAAGTGATCATTTTCGTAATCTCATGAAAATGATCACGTTGAGCTGTAGGTCGCAACATGAAGTACAGGACTTCATTCTCAACGGGAAGAAGTTATTTGGTTAACACAGCGGCTAATGGAGAAGTGGAAAAATGCGTATCTTTGCAGAGCAAAATAGGTAAGTGACAATTAAATGATAAATAGGTACTTTTATAGATCCACTTTCTCTGATTTTATCATCGATTCAGTAGATGAAATCTTTGGAAAGATGTCGCGTGCGGATGAAATGGACACTGCTTCCTCTCAGAAATACGCATGGGAGCAAGAAATCCAAATCATGAAACAAGTACTGCAAGTTTATGCGAATGAACATGCAGAAATTATATTTGAATACACTATTCCTCGACTGGGCAAACGTATTGACGTAGTTGTTTTATTACGTGAACGTGTATTTGTCATTGAATTTAAAGTAGGTGAAACTGAATTCGTACATCAAGATGTTGACCAAGTTCTGGATTATGCTCTTGACTTGAAGAATTTCCATCAAGGAAGTATTGATCGGTATATTATTCCAATTCTTGTAGCAACTGAGGGGGAAACATACTCTACTTTGTGCTCATTGTCGCATTACAACGATGGAGTTTATGAACCACTTTTAACAAACGCCAACCATCTTGCAGACCTCTTTTCTATGGTCTTGTCCGAACCAATTCCTACAATATCTCATTCTGTCTCAATAGATGATTGGTCTCGCAGTCGTTATTCTCCTACACCAACAATCATTGAAGCCGCTCGTTCACTTTATCTTAACCATAGCGTAGAGAATATCACACGACATGATGCTGAAGGTGAACAATTAAAGCGAACAACCCAATATGTGCAAAAAATCATTCGTGAAACCAAATCCCGTGGAGGTAAAAGTATTTGCTTCGTTACAGGTGTCCCTGGAGCTGGTAAAACATTGGTCGGATTGAATGTCGCTGTACAACAAGAAACTGATGAGGATTTAGCAGTTTATTTGTCTGGAAATGGTCCATTGGTTGAAGTTTTAACGGAAGCACTCACACGTGACAAGCAAGCGCAAGAGAAAGCTCGTGGCAACAAAATAACTAAAAAGGAAGCCGAAAGAGAAGTAAAACGCTTTATTCAAATCATTCACCGTTACCGAGATAATATGTTGGGGAAAGTTCGTATCGTTAATGGTGAATTGCAAATAGATCCTCTTAAAGAATTAAAAGATAAAAAGGCTGGCTATGGAGAAGTAGAAAATATCGCCATTTTTGATGAAGCACAACGATCATGGGACAAAGAACATATTGCCTCATGGTTAAAAAGAAAGAAAGGATTCGCCGATTTTCCAATGTCAGAAGGTGAATTCCTTATTTGGTCACTTGACCAACGAAAGGATTGGGCTGTAATAGTTTGTCTTGTTGGAGGCGGCCAAGAAATCAATACAGGAGAGGCAGGCATTGGCGAATGGATTCGTGCTCTGAATGAGACGTTTCCTCATTGGCAAGTATATATTTCTAGTCAGCTGACCGCGAAGGAATATGCAGAAGGTAAGGTGAAAGATTTATTGGAACACAATCCGTATGTTACCTATTCGGAAGCTTTACACCTTGCTGTCTCAATGCGCAGTTTTCGTGCCGAAAGTTTGTCAAATATGGTACACTATCTTTTGGACGGGGAAGTTGAAAAAGTTCGTGAAACGTATGCGGCAATATCAGACCGTTATCCTATAGCTTTAACACGTAGTTTAGATAAAGCAAAGGCCTGGTTGAAACAACATGCCCGTGGCAATGAACGTTATGGTCTGGTCGTTTCTTCAAAGGCATATCGCCTAAAGCCGCTTGCAATAGATGTGCGTTGCAAACCAGACACTGTGCATTGGTTCCTTGATGATATTAACGATGTGCGTTCTTCACTCTTTTTGGAGGATGCGGCCAGCGAATTTGACATTCAAGGGTTGGAACTTGATTGGACCTGTTTAATATGGGATGGTGACCTCCGCTATTCTAATGGTACATGGGATTATTATGAATTTAATGGAGGAACTCGATGGAACAAAATCAAGAAAGCAGAACGTCAAGCGTACCAACTGAATGCATATCGCGTATTGTTGACCCGCGCTCGTCAAGGTATGGTAATCTGTGTTCCTGAAGGCTCCGCTTCAGATCCGACTCGTAATTCTGAGTTCTATGATGGAACATACGAATATCTTAAGCAGATGGGATTCAAGGAGGTTTAGAGAACTCCTTTTTCTTACTGAAAGAATGATCATTATGGCGAAGATAAAACCGAAAGCCACCAATTTATAAAACATTCAATTAACTGATAAACTGATGAAAAAATACAGAAAGATAGAGCGAGAATAATCAACTGTAAACAAAGACAAAACAACCCCTATGCCCCACACCCTCTACAAAACCCAAGGCACCTGCTCTCAGTTCATCGACGTGACAGTCGATGACGACGGTGTTGTGCAGCAGGTCTTCTTCATGGGCGGATGCGATGGAAACCTCCAGGGCATCTGCCGCCTAATCACCGGCCAGAAAATCGATGATGTCATCCAAAAACTCAACGGTATTCGCTGCGGCGGCAAGCCCACCTCCTGCCCCGACCAACTCTGCCGCGCACTGGAATCGCTGAAGCAGTCCGCACAAGAAAAATAACACTCCCTGATGCCCTCCCCTTCCATAAAACGGAATCTCTCGGTCGCGCTGTTCCTCACGCTGATGGTGGCTGTGGCGGATGTATCGGGACAAAGCGAGGTCGTCTTCCCCGAGGCGGCGGCGCTGTGCGTCGGACTCTGGCTGATGCCCAAGGCGGTGTGGAACGTGCGGGGGTGGCAAATCCCCCTCTACCTGACGTCCGCGGCCACCATCGGGCTGGCCCTCAACCTGCTGCTGCCCGCCGGCTTCGAAATCCGCTTTGCGCTGGCCTTCGTCATCGTGATGGGACTGCTGCGCTTGGTGCGGTGCAATATGTATCCCACCGTCTCGGCTGCTATGCTGCCCGTGCTGGTGGGCACTACCTCGTGGCTCTATCCCGCGTGTGTGCTGGCCATCTCAACGCTGCTGGCCTTTGGCAGAACCTGGCTTCGACAAGAGGAACGCCCGGAATACCATCCCTTCGGAGGACGACAACTGGCGCTGCTCACTCTTGCCGTATGCCTTCCCCTGATCCTAACCTTCTGTGTTCCAACCTCTACTGTCCATTACCTCTTGGTGCCTCCCTTAGTGGTCACGATGATTGAGTTCGCCAACCGTCGCAGCGGCTTCCGCGAACGGCCGTGGACCATCTGGGCGCTTATCATCGCCGCCGCCGGCTTGGGCACTCTCACTTGTCTGCTGCTCCATCATCGGTGGGGCCTTCCGCTGGCATTGGGCACGTTTGTGACAGTGTCTCTTATGCTTCTGCTGTTCCGTCGGTTCAAACCCTTCGCCCCGGCTTTGGCCATCGCCATTGTGCCGACGTTGCTGCCCTGCGAGGCGCTCCCGTGGTTCACGCTCTTGGCCGCCCTCGGCGGAGGTTGGTTCATCCTTGCCGGAATGCTGCTCCCCAAATGGATGCCGTCTGGAAAAGCATAATTTTGAAAAGTAACATAGCAAGGTGGTTTATTTTACTTTTGTCGCCAAAAGTAAAATAATGGTATTTCTATTTTTACCTTTCGGTCAAAAAGTAAAATAAAAAGTTGTATTTTTGCATCCAAATAATACAAATGAGATGATAGCATTAGAAAACTACCAGTCAGGACATTATGAACAAGGGACAGGATATAAGTATTTCGTCCCCACTAAAA